>CAUJED010000165.1:0-15943 GCA_963169535.1 Bacteroidota bacterium
ACCTCGTAGTTGGGCACGATGCGCCAGCCGCCGAAGGGGATGGGGCTCATGCACTCCACGCCGCCGGCGATGATCACGTCGGCCTGCCCGCTGTGGATCTTGGCCGCGGCGATGGCGATGGTCTCGCTGCCGCTGCTGCAATAGCGGTTCACCGTCACGCCCGGCACCTTCTCGGTGTCTAAGCCCAGCAGGCTGATCATGCGGCCGATGTTCAGGCCCTGCTCGGCCTCGGGCGTGGCGTTGCCCACGATCACGTCGTCCACCTGCTCGGCGGCGAGGTTCGGCACGGAGGCCATCAGGTGCTTCACCACGTTGGCGGCCAGGTCGTCCGGACGGGTGAAACGGAATTTGCCGCGCGGGGCCTTGCCGACGGCGCTGCGGAAACCGGAGATGATGTATGCGTTCATGCTTTACTGCGTTTGCTTTTGCGTTTGACCGTGCTCCAACTCGGTGCCGGTTCATGGGCGAGTGCGAGCACGTGCACGATGTCACGGTATTTATTGCTGGACCGCTTCGAACTCCAGATGTAGGCGCTCAAATAGGCGCTCTCTTCCGGCGTCATGGTACCACCGATCCCGCTCTCATCAATATCCAGCACGCCGGCTGGAAGAGCGGGCCGTTTCCGGTCGGCTTCATCTTCTCGCTTGTGTTGAAGCGCGACCAATTGTTGCAGCGTGGGGATCGGCTCATCCATCCATGGCTGTGCGGACATCTGCTCCTGCGCTCGCTGGATCGCGGCCTGCGACTTGCGCAGCAAAGCCCGGAAGGTCTTCAGGTCAGCAGCGGACATGTCGCCTCCCTCAATTGTGAGGTCCACGTCCCGGGGTTCCAGAATGGGTTTCGCTTTCATTGTTGACTGAAGTATCGTTCAACGAGTTCGGTTGCGCGCTGGGGGCCGATGAACAGGCGATCACCTCGCATCACTTCGGCACCGAGCGTATCGATGTAGTGTTGCCGAAGTTTCGTCTTGGCTACGAAAGCTACAACGCCACCATAGCCGCGCATGAAGGAAATGCGGCAGGCATGCGCAACCAGGTTTGGTGGCACACCGAGGAAGAGTTTGCCCTTGCCCTGGTTGAAGCGCGCGCTCTCCAGCAAGTGCATGTAAATGTGGTCGCCCTTGTCCTCGATGCTGATCAGTCCTTGCACCACGCCCGAGTGCGGGTCGGCGGTCAGGGCGTACACCTCATGGCCGGGTTGACGCATTTCCTTCAGCCAATCGAAGCGCCAATCCTTGGCACGGATCAACTTGTCCTCCGGTAATACACGGCCCACATGCGTAGCCACGGTTCTGCCGGTCGCGACCTCTTCGATCGAGTTCGTCAGCTTGTCGATCTCGATGTCGATGGAGCGGATGCGCTTCTTCTTGGCCATGATGGCTCAGTTGGCAGCCAGGTCGTCGGGGCGGGTGAAACGGAACTTGCCGCGGGGCGCTTTACCAACTGCGCTTCGGAAACCTGCGATCATGTATGCGTTCATGTTCGTTGGTATTGTCACACTGAGCTAGTCGAGGTGTTGGGCGTGTCCCCTCGCGAAGCCTCAGGGTCGCGCTCTCCGCTGTACTCCTCGGCTGCGAACCAATTCCCTCGAATTCGAAGAAATTGGTTCGCGGCCTGCGGGGTGCCGCTTCGATCGCTCACGCGGAACTCCGGCTGCGACCCCTTCGGGGTCGTGGCGGAATTGGGGCCGTTTTCAGCTAAAAGCTGTGACCCCTTCGGGGTCAGGCCCCACCAGGCTGCAATGGTCTGCGCATTCGACCCTGAAAGGGTCGCAGCATTTGGCATTTGGTACACAACGCAGGTATTCGACCCCGACGGGGTCGCAGCCGGTGTTGGGTTCATATGATCGGTCAGCCCCGTTGGGCTATCCGCGATGACCCAGCCGTTGATGCGTCGTGCTGGTTCACAAGGCAGGCCTGCGGGCCTTGTGCTCATATCCCACGAGAAAAGTGTTGCGTTATTCATGAGTGGGTGGTGCAACTGTCGGAACAGATAGAAGTTGACGGTAGATAGCCATCGATTCTTCGAGTCTATCTTCTTTTCCGAGCATTTCAAGGCAACTGCTGAGGAGAAGTGCCGCCAGACGCAACACTAGTTTCAATCGTGATTCTATTTTTTTCGGGTCAAGATCTCTGGTGAATTCATACGCATGCAAACCTAGGTGCTCATATTTGCTGAAATAGATCCATACATCGAAGGAGGATTGGAGCTCCTTGATCCAGCCATCTTGTTGGTTGGACTGGAGAAGCCATTTGAATATTAAAGTGTTTGGCGGAAAAGGCTCAATGTTGAATTCTTTAGCGTAATCATGAATGAGTTTATACATGCTAGTGGTTTTCTGAAACTGCGCGTTATACCGTTGGGCTTCCTCGTCGCTTAATGCACCTGCTTTTTGGAATAGTTCAGCGATTCTGACCATTCGCTGAAGGTCATCATAATATAGCGAGTAGAGCTTTTTGTGTAACCGGCCTTCCAGGTCGGTAGAGGATTGGACCCCACGATCTGAAGCCGGACTATCCGCTTCCTTGGGTTGGCGTTCCACCAATTCAGAAGACTTGATGATGTATCCTGTAATAATGGTATCTGACAGGATGTTACGGCAGATCAACCCAATGGCGTGTTCATGTTGAAGTGGATTGTTTTCGACTAGTAACTCCAAGGATTCGAGACTTGTTTCGAGGCGTTCGAGAACCAGCATGAAGGTGAAATGAACAGGAAATTGAACCTTGTCCTGTCTCTTTTCCAGGCATGGCTTAGCAATCCTTCGAAGCTCGCGTATGGCTAACAGGACTTCCATCGATCCTTAGCTATCACTCGGTGCAGTATACCAGCTTCGCGTGAGCGATTGCAGCGGAAAGCCCGCAGCGAAGCGAGGACTTGTAGCGGAAAGCGCGACGGCGAGTCTTCGAGCCGGCACGCCCAAACCATCCCTATGCTTCACCGCGTTCATCAATTCCGCAACACTTTCCCGCTCGTAATGATACTCTGCAACCGCTCCAACGTTTTCCGCTGCATGCACAGCTCCAGGAAGGCCTTCCGTTCTATGTCCAAGAGATATTGCTCACTCACCTCGGTCGGCTCGCTCAAGTCCCCGCCGCAAAGCACATAGCCCAGCTTCTGGCTGATGAGCGTATCGTGTTCACTGATATAGTTGCCGCTCTGCATGGAGTTCGCGCCTACGTACACGATGCCCAGCCCCTCGCGGCCCAGCACCTTGATGTCCTTGCGCATGGGCGGCTTGGTGTAGCCGCGTTCCCAGAGATCGAGGGCGCAGGACTTGGCGTGGGCCAGCTGGTGCGCGCGGCTCACGATCACCTCGTCGGTACCGCGGCGCAGGTAGCCGAGGCCAAAAGCCTCTTCGCCGCTGGTGCTCACCTTGGCCTGGCCGATGGTGAGGAAGCGCTCGCGCAGCGCGTTGATGCGGATGTCGCCCTCCTTCATCTCGTCGCTGAGGCGCAGCGCGAACTCCTTGCTGCCGCCACCGCCGGGGATCACGCCCACGCCGAATTCCACCAGGCCCATGTAGGTCTCGGCGTGCGCCACCACCTTGTCGGCATGCAGGCAGAGCTCGGTGCCGCCGCCGAGGCAGAGCTGGTGCGGCGCGGCCACCACGGGAATGCTGCTGTGGCGCATGCGCATCATGGTGTTCTGGAAGGTGCGCACGGCCATGTCCAGGTCGTCGTACTCCTGTTCCACGGCCATCATGAAGATCATGCCCACGTTGGCGCCCGCGCTGAAGAGTGCGCCATCGTTGTAGACCACCAGGCCCTTGTAGCCCTGCTCGGCGAGGTCGATGGCCTTGTTGAGGCCCTGGATCACCTCCGCGCCGAAGGTGTTCATCTTGGTGCTCCAGCTCACGCACAGGATGCCGTCGCCCAGGTCGCGCACCCAGCAGCTCTTGTTCTGCCAGATGATGCTGCTCTCGGGTAGTTCGCTCAGCACGATGGTGCCTTCAGCGCGCGGCACGGGTTTGTAGCTCTTGCTCGCGATGTCGTAGTACAGCCGCTTGCCGCCTTCGGTCTTGTAGAAGGAGGTGTGACCGGCAGCGATCATTTCATTGACCCATGCAGCCGTCTTCACTTCATCACTTCCTCTCGTCTTCTCGAGCCCCACCGCATCCCACAGCTCAAAAGGCCCCATTTCCCAGCCGAAGCCCGCGCGCATGGCGTCGTCGATCTTGTACAGCGCATCGGTGATCTCGGGGATCCGGTGGCTCACGTACGCGAACAGCCCGTGGAAGCTCTTGCGGTAGAAATCCCCGGCCTTGTCGCTGCCCGTGTAGAGGATCGTCATACGCTTCTTCAGGTCGTCCTCTTTGCGTGCGGCATCGAGCGTGGCGAACTTGGGTTTCACCTGCGGTACGTATTCCAGCGTCTTCAGGTCGAGTTGCAGGATCTCGCCCTTGGGCGATGACCGGTCCTTGAAGAAGAAGCCCTTTCCGGTCTTGCTGCCGAGCATGTTCTTCTCCACCATCTGTTGCAGGTAGTTCGGCAGCGCGAACGTGGCGTTCTGCTCGTCGTTCGGACAGTTGGCTTGCACGCCCTTCGCCACGTGCACGAGCGTATCGAGGCCCACCACATCCGCAGTGCGGAAGGTCGCGCTCTTCGGACGACCCAGCACGGGTCCGGTGAGGCGATCCACTTCTTCCACGGTGAGGCCCATTTCCTCCACTAAGTGGAACAGGCCCATGATGCCGAACACGCCGATGCGGTTGGCGATGAAGGCGGGCGTGTCCTTGCACAGCACCGTGACCTTGCCCAGCACGCGCGAGCCGTACTCCTCCAGGAAGCTCAATACCGCAGGATCCGTATCCGGACCGGGGATCAACTCGAGCAGCGGCAGGTAGCGCGGCGGGTTGAAGAAGTGCGTGCCGCAGAAGTGCTTGCGGAAGTCGTCACTGCGACCCTCGGAGATGGCGTGGATGGGGATGCCGCTGGTGTTGGTGGTGATCAGCGTGCCCGGCTTGCGGTGTTTCTCCACGTTGGCCAGCACCTGCTGCTTGATGTCGAGCCGCTCAACAACCACCTCGATCACCCAGTCGCAGTCCTTGATCTTCGGCAGGTCGTCCGTGAAGTTGCCGGTGGTGATGCGCTTGGCGAAACGCTTGTCGTAGATGGGCGAGGGGTTGCTCTTGAGCGCAGCGGCCAGGGCGTCGTTCACCAGCTTGTTCCGCTCGGCGGGTTTGGTGCTTTCGGCGGCCTCCTTCGGCACGATGTCGAGCAGGAGCACCTCGGCGCCCACGTTCGCAAAATGGCAGGCGATACGGCTGCCCATGACGCCGCTGCCGAGCACGGCGACTTTACGGATGTTGCGTTTGGTCATGTCTGTTCAATTGGTTGACCGCAACGGCGCAACGAACGCAACGCTGGTGAGCATTGACGTAGCGTTCGTAGCGTCGTAGCGGTTCATATTCAGAAAAGTTGTTCCTGTTCCAGTATCCTGTCCAGCTCGCTCATCACTTGCCGGAAGTTGTTGAGTTGCGCGGGCGTGAACCGTGACTGTACGGCCTGGTTGAACCGCACTACGGTGTCGCGGCTCACATCGCGCATCTGCTTGCCCTTCGCCGTGAGGTGGATGCGCACCACGCGCTTGTCGGCCTTGTCGGCAATGCGTTTGATGAGGCCCTCGCCCTCCATGGCCTGCAGGGTGCGCACGAGGCTGCGGGCCTCCATGCCCATCTTGGGACCGAGCTTGGTGCTGGGCGTGCCCTCCGGCTCGATGTTCAGCAGGATCTGCCCGATGGCCATGCTGCCGCCGTACTTGGCCGCCTCGGTGTTGTAGATGCGCGCGATGCGGCTCCACACCCGGCGGATGGGGAAGTCGATGGTCTCTTCGGGGGTCATGGGCGGTCCGCTTCGGCACCAAGTTAGTCGGAAAAGTTATGCGTGCATACCAAGTACGGAGTGATCGGCCCGAAGGTTGCTCTACCGGTTTCGTAGTTTCGACGAACCGATCATTTACCATGCGATCACATACCCTGTTCCTTCTTGGTCTTGCATCCACCACGTTCCTGGCTTCCTGCAAGAAGGACAAGGATGATCCAGCGCCTGCCGGCGGAGGGAGTGCTGAACCCCGTCTGGTCCTGAAGTTCACCTTCGATAGCACCCAGGTACGACTGAACAGCGCTGGGTCCCCTGCGGAAGTTCCCGCAGGACATGCCGCACAACATCCGCGTTTCAATGCCATGACCGCACATTACGTGGAGTTCGCGCCTACCGCATGGACCCTGCCGGGCCAGGGGGCCGTGGTCTACCATGCCCCGGAGACCACCGCGGGTGGGGCCAACGCGATCGACTTCTCCCAAGCGGTACAGGTCGGTGAAGGGGAGGCCTTCCTGAACATCCCATTGTCGCAGCTTCCGGCGGGTACGTACCCCTACCTGCGCGTTTCTATTGGCTACCAGAACTTCGATATCGACTTCCGCTATACCGATACCCAGTTCGGAACAGGTGTATATGACCTCCAGGGGACGCTGGCTTCGTTCATCGGCTTCAATACGTACATCAGCTCCTTCCTTGTGGCAGAGCAGTCCGTGGCGGTGAATGACGACAAGCTCCAGGGCTTCTGGGCATTCGAAGTGAATGATCCGCCCATGCCGTTGGCGCCGATCGTCGGACAAGCCCCGCCGGGTGCCACCACGGTTCCCAATCCGCTTTTTGATTCATCACCGATCCCGGCAGGATCCTGCCTGGTCACCGGAGCGTTCGCTCAACCCCTGGTGATCACCGGGAATGAAACGGAGAACGTGGTGATCAACGTGTCCATCAGCACCAACAACAGCTTCGAGTGGATCGACAACGGCGATGGGTTCTTCGAACCCGGGCCACCGGCCAATGATCAGGTGGTGGACATGGGCACCCGCGGCATGATCCCGGTCGTGGAGTAGATCAACTCGGTCGTTTCACCGCACGGCGCTGGCCATTCTGCCAGAGTTCCAATCCGGTATCCGGGTGGTAGGTGTAGCGGATGCTGTGCGCGGGAACGATGAGGTCATTGTGCCCGGCCATGTCGTCATAAAGGAAGAGACTGTCGGTCTCGAACGTGAACACAGCCGTGTCCAGGTGCAGGGCCAGACGACCGTACGGGCCTATGTTGGTGCGTTTCAGGTAGGTCGTGTCACCCTCGTTGATGTGTTCGGGATAGGCCACGTCCAAGAATCCGAGGTCGGTGAACGTGCTGTCCATGTACAACAGCTTCTGTCCCCAGCTTTCACGCTCACCGAAATTCGCCAGGATCAGGTGTGTGCCGGGAGGGTCGGGGATGCTGAAGAAGGTGGGGAGCATGGTCCAGCTGTCATAGCCTCCGGTGGAATACGCGAGGATCCGCGCATTGCTGTCGGGTAGCAACGCATACCGGTACAGGCGGATCCCCTCGAACGTCGGGTCCACGTTGCCGGCCACCATCACGTACGTGCCATCGCCAACGTCGAATGTGGTCTGGATCAATAGGGTGTCATGCCGGATGTTGTCATCCACCACCTTCAGCGGGACGGGCGCTGCTCCATGTTCAATGGCCGGTGGGCCTGGCTCCTGTCCACCACCACCGCATCCACTCCACAGAAGCGCCATCGCTCCGAACGATACCGCAAACCACTTGCTCATGGGTCCTGTTTTACTTCGCCGGAGCCGGCGATGTTCGTGTTCACCACTGCCGGACGCCCCGTATAGCGGATGTTCCCACTGCCGCCGATGTTGGCGGTGAGGGTGTCCGTGATCAGGGCGGAGATGTCGCCACTTCCTTGTACGGTGGCCTCGACGTTTCTGGTCGTGAGGGCATCCGCATCGATGTCGCCGCTCCCTTGCACGGTGGCGCTTAGTGTACCACAGGTCCCTTGTAGGTCGATGCTGCCGGAGCCTTGGATCAGGGCGTTGATGCGCTGTACTTCCACATTCAGGTCCATGTCCCCACTGCCCTGTACCTCCAAGGCGATCTCGGGCATGCTGAACCGGCCGAGGCAGGTGATGTCACCGGAACCTTGCATGCTCAAGAAGTCCACCGTGGGCATGGTGATATGGACTACGAACGGTTCATTGGTCCGGAAGCACTTGCGGGTGTTGATCCGCCAGATCCCATGTTTCACCTCCGTGGTCAACAGGTCAATGAGGTTCGACTGCCCTTCGACCGTGATGCGCTGTACTGGGCCGGGTGTTAATCGTACTCCCATGGAGCCCTGTACCGCGAGCCCGTGGAATGGTTCGACCTCCACCGCGCGTTCCACCACCGGTCCTGTGCCCTTTTCACAGTTCAGCAGCCCGCAAGTGAGGAACGAGGTGGAAAGGAACACGACGCTCGTGAGGACGATGGAGAATTTCATAGTGTTCGTTTTCCGAGGGGGGGCCATCGCTTGGAGCCATCAACGCATCATGGTGTGGCTGCTCCAGGTGATGAGGTAAAAGTACACTCCTTCGGAAACCGGTTCGCCGTTGACCACTCGACCAGGCCAACTGACGTCACGCCGTTGAGCCTGATGAACCATTCCGCAGTTTGGCGTAGGCTAGAGAGGCGAAGGGATTTTTCGCAGGACGATACGGCGGCAAGTGTGCGCGTGACGGTGCCTATGGGAACACTTTGCGGGGAAAGTCCAGGCGGGAAAGCCGCAGGAGCAAGCCTGCGAAGGGCTCCCGAACCGGCTCTCTAAGCCCACCTCGGCGGGTAATGCGTGTATGGGGCTTGGAGCCGACCTTGGATGCGGATGGTCTCGAGGGAGGATCCCGCTCAGGCCCGTGGTAGGGGTATCGGTTGGACCGGGGGAGGGTCCTCGCCTCCTGTGGTGGAACATTCAACGCGTTGATCACGTATAGGTGCCCCTATTGGTGTCTCGTAGACCCATGCTCGCCTTCATCCATATCACGTGCCCGTCCAGACCATGTCCCCCGTGTTAGCCATGGCCAGCCCCGACCGCTGGTCGGATGTGCTTAGCACGCGGATCGCGGCGTTGGGAGAGGTGATCTTCGTGCACCATGGTGTCCTGGACCGCGACGAGGTTGACCGCTACCTCGCGGATGCCGAAGCGCATGCCACCGCTGCCGCCGTGGGTGTGTCGACCAGGAAACGCTTGATGAACCTGCTCGTCGAGGGCTTGGAGAACATCCGCCATCATACTTCGAAGGAGTTGGCACATACGGCGTTCGCCATGTTGGTCCATGGGGCCGGTGGCTTCACCCTGCTGTTCGGCAATGCGGCTCCCCAGGTCATCGTCACCGCCTTGTCGCATCGGATCGGGATCCTGAACGAGATGGACGAGGCCGACCTGCGTGAGCACCACCTGAAGCTCCTGGCCAACGATGGCCGTACCGAACGCGGCGGGGCGGGGCTTGGATTGCTTACGCTGGTGCGCAAGAGCAGCGGCCCGGTGGTGGCCCATGTGCTTCCCCGTGATCGGGATACGGCCTTCCTGGCCTTGGAGCTCGAACTCGCTTGTTGATCAGCCTCGGGCGTAACCCTCGAGGTGCTTGAACAAGGGGCTTAGGTTCCCCGATGCGGCGATCGTGGCCCGTTCGATCATCCCCTCCTTGTCGTCGCCCACCAAGAATGGTAGCACGCGTTCCACCAGGTCGCGCCCGAAGGCTTCCGAAGCGTCGCGGGGCAACTCGCAAGGCAGGTTGTCCACGGCCATCACCGTTATGGTGCCCGCCGTACCTGCGGGTCGTTCCGTTCCGGTGGCCGGGTCGTAGCCGAAGAACGGCTCTGCGATGGTGGTGGCGCGTAAGGTGCTGTCGATGGGGCCGCCGATGTCGCAGCTGATGTCGGCCACCACCCGTATGGACAGGGCGGGGTCGCGGAGGTCTTCCGTACGGAGGATCTTGGGGCCGCGCGGATCCCAGAAATGACAGGCCATGTACATGTGGGCGGTGCGGGCATAGGGGAGGAAGTCGGCTTCATGCCCACTGGGATCCGCGTGGAAGGCGGCTTTGTCGAAGGGGCGGCCATCGGTGCGTCGGTAGAGGTCGCTCGAGCCCAGTACCGTGTACACCGGTGCGGTGTTATCCGCCCGCAGGAAGGCCTGGGGGGATATGCGTTTCACCCCGGCGCGTTCAAGCACGCCCATGGCCCCTTTGCCCACCCTTCCGCCACCGGTGAGCACGATGCGCAGGTCCTGGGGCAGCGGGTAGGCGTGTAGGTGGCGTTCAAGCTCCTCCAGGTCGTGGCACGCATGGGCGGGTTTCAAGGCAGGGCCTCCATACATCAGCTGCCAGCCCCGCATGCCGTTGTACGCGCCCACCACACCCGCCCAGTAGCCGAAGGCCAACACCCGGTCGCCATGCGGATCGGTGAGCAGCTCGTGGTCGATCAACCGGATGTTCCGCTCCAGCACCGTTCGGAGGAGCTTGCGGTTGTGGGGCTGTTCCTTGATGGTGTGGCTGAAGAACTGGTAGGCCTTGCCGGGCAACAGCATGTCCAATGGGACCTCCTTCACCCCCAGGATCAGGTCGCGGTCCGCCAGGTCGTCCACCAAGGGGATCTCGAAAGCCTCGTATTCCGCATCGCCATAAGCCCGTACCGCGCTGCGTTGCACAACCAGGTCCACGTCGGGATAGCGGGCCATCACTTCTTTGCACTGGGCCGGGGTGAGCGGAACGCGACGGTCGGCGGGCTGCTTGCCCTCACGGATGATGCCGATCTTTCGGTAAGCGGTGGACATGGGTACACCCGCCTGGAGCGGGAGGCCAAAGGTAGGCCGCTCGTTCCGGCCCGGTCGTTGATCCTTGCCGTACCTTTGCGTGGTCGCTGGAAGGCGATGCGTTCTTTTCCTTGGGGCCGACCTGGTTTCGACAGCGGCTTCGTGATGTGTGTAAGCATGCCGGGCGTGATGTGCGGCCCGTATCCCAGTGCATCGACGCCATAACTGGCGAAGTAGACTACGCTCTCGCTGCTTAATAGCCCAAGGCTATGAGGCTTAATCCACGTGAACAACAGTAGCGTGGACGAGTACCCCTCGGGGAGGCCCGTGATCCTCCTTCCCGGCCCAGGGGTGTCATCCTGGAGAACTGGCCTGTGCGGTGGTCCGGAGCACAGGTGAGAAACAGGACCTAAGCCTTGTGTGGGGTGCCCTTCCCCAGCGCATGGTCGAAAACCAATGAAGCGGCTACGCATGTAGAAAGCCCATGTTGCGGTCGTTTGGACGGCGGTTCGATCCCGCCCGGCTCCACCCCACACACGGAAGCCCGCGTTCGCGGGCTTCCGTGTTGAAGGACATGGCGCTCAGAACCCGACCCCCACGCCTCCGCTGAAGATCGGACCCCGATTGTAGTAGATGCTGTTCGGGTCCTGGAGCACATCGAACAACACTTGGATGTAGAAGGTGCTGCGGGCTCCCAAGGGCTGCACATACCCCGCCCCCAGCAACAGGTGGGGCACCCAGATCCGCGGCCTGATCTCACTGAAGGCCCCGAACCTGTTCCCCTCCACGTTCATGTGCAGGAATTCGGCATGGACATAGGCCTGCTCGATGAAGCGATACCGGGCGAAGGTGCGGTAGCCGTAGGCCGTGAAGTCGTACGCTGGGTTGAAACGGTTGTCCCGGAAGTACCAGTAGCTGCCGCCAAGGCCTGCGGAGAGCTTGCCCTTCTGGTCCACTTTGTAGCCCACCATGGGGTCCAGTTGGATCGCGGTGACCGTTCCGAAGGAGAGCCCTACACCACCACCGAACCAGAGGCGCTCGCTCCAAGGCCTGGGGTCTTTCGGCTTGGCCGTGGTGGCCTCTTGGGCCCGCAATGGCATGTTCAGGGAGGCGATGGCCAGCAACAGGATCGCTACTCTTGGCAAGGTGGCTGGTTTCATGTCCCCGAAGGTAGTGCGGGCGCGGATATGCCTCCTGCTTCTTCGGCCGCCGTGCGCACGTGGTACAGTGTCCACGGCGCTTGGCCTTCGCCCCAGGTGTACCAACGCATGAGCCATGCGCACCACGGGGGCATGGACCCGATGATCGGCACCAAGGTCGATCCGGGCAGGGGGGGCGGGGGGCTGCCGTCCTGCACGATCACATAGCGCAGCCGTTCCGGATGTTCCACCGGGCCATGGTCGGGTACGATCACTTCCCGTGTGCCGGGTGGCTGGTAGAAACCCGGCAAGGTGATGCGCCAGGCGATCCCGGACTCCACGGCGTAGCCGATCGCTTCACCGGGCTGTGCGGTCTGGTACAGGGGGCGAGCAAGCCGCACACGGCCTTCGCCGGCAGGGCTCGCCACCACCACCGCCAACCCGAGGGCATTGGTGAGGATCAGCAGTGCCAGGGTGCTCTGGCGAAGCACCAGCGGCAGGCGTGCCATCCACGGGGCTGCGATCCGCCAGGCCTCCATCAACATCCACGGCATCAGCGGGGCCAGCGGGTACAGGAAACGCAGTTCCTTGTGCGGGATCATGCTGTGGATCAGCAGGTACGGGAGCGCGCACCAAACGATCGGGTGGGTGGGCCGTTTGATCAGGAGGAGGGCGAATGCGGCCAGCAATAGCGCCCCGATGGGTGGGATGGCATACTTCACGATCCACGGCGGGTAGTACCACCAGGGCAGCTCATCGAAGCGGATGGCCGGGTCGCCGTGGAACCCGAGCGCGAGGTAGTTGAGGATCGATGGGGTGGGACGGCCATAGAACAGGCTGTCCATCAACACCCCCGAAAGGATCACCGCCGCGGTGGTGCCCAACAGGACCAATACGCTCCGCCACGCATCGCGCCGGACCAACAACGACCAGGCTACGATCGAGGATACGATGGCGCCCGTGGGGGGCCTGCACAGGATCGCCAGACCGGCGAAGATCCCCGCCCACAAGGCCCAATGCCGCGTGCGCGGTGCGGCGTGCACCGTGGTGATCGCATGGAGCAGCAGGATCGCCGACCAGCCTTCGCTGCTGAACCGAACGCTCAGGAAGGGGATGAACCACAGCCCATAGGCCAGCACGATGTAGGCGCTGCGCGCTGCGCCGTGGTATCCGCCCAGGGTGGCGTTTACGGAACGGCGGATGGCCGCCAAGGCGAGCAACGCGGTGAGCGCACGCAGCAGAAAGGCCCGTGTGAACGGGTCGTGGACCCCCAAGGCCGCCGCCGCCTTGAACACGGCCACCGCCACCCACGGCTGAAAGGAGGATCGGATGCCCGCCTCGAATTCCCATGCCAGGTGCTCGATGGGCAGTTCGCCGAGCTTCCACTGGGCGAAGGCGATGATCTGGAAGTGCTCGTCGGCGCTGTGGTAGCCGCTGCTGTTCCATGCCGTGATGAGGTACACCACGAACGCGGTGTAGAACACGAGGCGATGGGTGCGTGCGGGGTCCACGTCGCGAAGGTGCGGAAAAGCGAACGGGCCTTGAAAGGCCCGTCCGTTCATGCCCGACCCAAGGTTCAGGCGCGTTCCAACTCCTCCCGCAACGCCGCCATGAACAGCTCCGTGGTGAGGTACTTGTCGGCCGTCACCTTGTCGCCGTGGATGCACACCGCGAGGTCCTTGGTCATCTTGCCGCTTTCCACCGTACGGATGCACACCTGCTCCAGCTTCGTGCAGAAGTCGATCAGCGCTTGGTTGCCGTCCAGCTTGCCGCGGAAGGCCAGGCCGCGCGTCCACGCGAAGATGCTGGCGATGGGGTTGGTGCTCGTGGGTTTGCCCTGTTGGTGCATGCGGTAGTGCCGGGTCACCGTGCCGTGGGCGGCCTCGGCCTCCATCGTCTTCCCGTCGGGCGTGATCAGCACGCTGGTCATCAGGCCCAGGGAGCCGAAGCCCTGTGCCACGGTGTCGCTCTGCACGTCGCCGTCGTAGTTCTTGCAGGCCCACACGTAGCCGCCGCTCCACTTCATGGCACTGGCCACCATGTCGTCGATCAAACGGTGCTCATACACGATGCCCGCCTCTTGGAACGCAGCCTTGAAGTGCTTCTGGTAGGTCTCTTCGAAGATGTCCTTGAAGCGGCCGTCGTACTTCTTCAGGATGGTGTTCTTCGTGCTCAGGTACAGCGGCCATTTCTTCGAGAGCGCCAGGTTGAAGCAGCTCATCGCGAAGCCCTCGATGCTCTCGTCCGTGTTGTACATGCTCAGGGCCACACCGTTGCCCTCGAAGTCGTACACGTTCCACGTCTGCACTTCGCCACCATCGTCGGGTGTGAAGGTCATGGTGAGCTTGCCTTTTCCCTTGATCACCGCATCGCTCGCGCGGTACTGGTCGCCGAAGGCGTGACGGCCGATCACGATCGGTTGCGTCCAACCCGGCACCAGGCGCGGGATGTTGCTGATCACGATGGGCTCGCGGAACACCGTTCCATTGAGGATGTTCCGGATCGTGCCGTTGGGGCTCTTCCACATCTGTTTCAGGCCGAACTCCTGCACGCGCGCCTCGTCCGGGGTGATCGTGGCGCACTTGATGCCCACGTTGTGCTTCAGGATCGCCTTGGCGCTTTCCACCGTGATCTTGTCATCGGTCTTGTCGCGGCTCTCGATGCCCAGGTCGTAGTACTCGATGGGGACATCCACGTACGGCAGGATGAGCTGGTCCTTGATCCATTTCCAGATGATGCGGGTCATTTCATCGCCGTCCAGTTCCACGACGGGCTTTGCTACCTTGATCTTCGACATTGTTCGCAGGGTCGTTGTCAGTTGTGGGTTATGCGAGCGCCTCTGTCTGTGGCCCGCCGCTCCGAGGTCGCGAATTTACCGCTCTTCCGGTAGCTGTAGTTCGTATGGCTGAGGGGTATGACTCCCATCAAAGCCTCGGCGTGTGGCACGGATGAAAACTCCGTTCTCGAAATGAGCCTTACGATAGACCTCCCCCTCCCGGTCGAAATAGAGGAATTCCCCGTCCGGACGACCGTCGGTATACCATCCGGTGTAGCTCACGGTACTGTCGTTGCGCTGCATGATCAATTCTCCTTGGGGGCGGCCTTGGATACACGTCACACGATAGCGACCCATGCCCATGGGGAATGTGGTCAGGTATTCACCATCGTACAGCGCTCCGGTCGAGTCCCTCAAGATCCGCTCACCGTGCATCTCACCATCACGGAAGCCGCCGGTCCACTCGATAAGGCCATTGGTGTGGTAACTCCTGAGCGTGCCATGTATTTGCCCGTAACGATACTCCACACGATAGTGTACGCGACCATTCGGGTAGTAGAAGATCTCGGGACCATGTCTTTCCCCATCGCGGAACGTGATCGAGTGGATCTTGCGGTCAAGGCTGTCATACTGCATCGCCGTACCGTGTCGGTAGCCCTTTGAATAGGGTACGGTCCACGTCCTTCTTCCGTGCCTATCGTACCAGGTCAACTCTCCATGGGAATATCCACGGCGATAGGTTTCGCGCCCCCTCAAAAATCCGGTGGTGTCGTACGCCAAGCCTTCACCCACCGGCCGCCCGTCCTTTCCGGTATTGTGGATCCAATACACGCCATTCTTCACCGCCGTGGTGTCCCTTTGCTGCGCGCACAACGGTGACGAAGCGAAGGTCAGGAGGAGGAACAGCCCCATTTTCATTCTCGGAACGATCTATGTCCGCTTCACCGGCCAACCAAAACTACGGAGGCCGCAATAAAGGATCGGTCTGTTCCACTCTGGATTGAGAGGAAGTGAAGAAGAAGAGGAAGCCGCAGCCATCCTCACCTCCTCACCACTTCACCCCAGGTCCAGGTCCAACTCCTCGCGCAGCTTCAACAGCGCCGGGTTCTTCTCCGCCAGCACCTTGAATTTCGCCATCGGCGTAACCGGCCGTTGTGCCACACTGGGTTCCTCGGTGATCACGTCCAGCTCCAAGCCGGGGTCGCCGATCTCGCGCCGCAGGTAGCCGAGCAGTTCCGGCTTTTCCTGCCGCATGTAGTTGCCTTGTACGGCGTTCACGATCGGGAAGGAGATCCGCCCGGGGCCGCTCACGGATGGCTCGCGCGCCATCAAGGTGGAGTGCAAACTGTCGCGTCCGCTCTGCTTCTGCTTCAACGCGTAGTCGCGCCATACCTTCTGCAACAACGCG
>CAUJED010000166.1:0-21914 GCA_963169535.1 Bacteroidota bacterium
TCGAGCTCATTCACCTTGAACCAGCGCATCCGGATGATGGTCTCCTTCAACTCGAAGTTGGCTTCGTGCTCCTGGTAGTATCGTTCCACCTCGGCCAGGTCCACCACGGTGTCCAGCTTCTGCTCCACGAGCGCCTGTTCGTAGTTGAAGATCACCAGGGACCTGCGGTAATCCTCCAGCTGCGCTTCCATGTCGAGCCGTTCCGCGGCCAGGTTCTGCTCCGCCACATGCAAGACCACCTGCTGCTTCAACCAGGCCTCGATGTATTGATCGGCCATGGCGGTGCTATCAGCGACCGTGGCCTCCAGGGGCACCACCTGGCGCAGGTCGCTCCAGGACAGTAGTTGATCGTAGGCCCGGGCCACCGGTCGCTCCAAGCCGTCGTCGACCCCGCCGCATGCAACGCACCCCAGAGCAACGCCCACCGCCATGCCTACTGGCATCGGAGACCCTCCGAAGTTGCGCACCCCGTATCTCACTTGATGGAATGGAGCACGTCCGGATCCACGCTCACGGTGTACTTCGCGCGGAGTTCCTTGAGCCAGTTCTTCTCCAGTTCATCCTGGTACGCCGCGGTGATGAGGCCACGCGCCTCTTCCAAGGTCTTGGGTTCGGGCACACGCACCCCTTTGATGTCGGCCACCACGACACGGTCGTCCAGTTTCTGATCGGCCTGCAGACCGGGCTTGACGATGCCCTTCAGATAAGGCTTCTGCTCGGCGGTGAACAGGCCGCTCTCGATCGTGAGCGCAAGCGGATCCACCTTGTTCACCACGTTGGTGAGGTCGGCACCCCGCTTGCCCTTGGCCAACAGGCCCCGGACCTGCTTGGCCACCTGCGTATTGCTACACACATAGAGGTCGCCTTCGTAGCGCGTATCCCACATGAAGTCGGCCTTATGGGCGCTGTGGTATGCTTCCAACCCGGCGGTATCTCGTACGGCTTTGCCCCATACCTTCTGGTCCGTCAGTTCGAAGAGGAGGATGCCATCACGGTACTCCTTCATGAGGAGGCGGAAGTCGGCGTACTTCTCTTCGAGGTGCGCATCCTCGAACGCCATGATCCGCTCATCCACCATGGACTCGAAACGTTCGTTGAGGTAGGTGGCCTTGGGGATCACCCGCTCGCGACGCTGTTGCGCCTCCAGATGGTCGAGCAGATCCCTCTGGGTATAGGTGCCCCCCTTGAAGATGAACACCGGCTTGGTGAGTTTCTCCGCCTTCTTGCGATCGTAGGTCCAGCCTTCTGATACGGTGCGCACCACCACGGTATCATCCATGGTCTGGGTCATCTCATCGTACTGGCGGCTCTTCACGTTGAGGAGCTTGCCCCCTTTGATCGCCCCGAGCAGTTCGCGGCGGTACTTCACACCTTTCAACTCGACAGGCCCCTCGACCATGTTCTTCCGCAACAGGGTATCGCTGATGGCGGAACCCTTCTTGAAGATGTTGGTATCCACCAAGGCCTGCAGGGCGCTTACGTTCTTCGGGTAGGAGGTGTATCCGTACTCTGAACGCAAGCGGGCGATGAAGGCTTGCTGTGTGATCTCCGCCCTGCTGTCGCGTGCGATCTTGTTCTTCAGTTCGGACTTGGTCGCCTCGAACGAAGCGAGTGGCTGCTTCTCCACCAGGCGGATGATGTGCCAACCGTAGCGGGAATGGACCGGGGCCGAGATATCGCCCACGTTCTGGAGCGCGAAGGAGGCATCCACGACCTCCTCGATCATCTTGCCGGTCCCGAACATGGGGAGCTCGCCACCCTTGGTGTTGGAGCTTTCGTCCTCGCTGTATTTGAGCGCGGCATCGTTGAAGGGGAGTTTGCCCCCCACGATCTGTGCGTGCACCTCGCGGATACGGCTTTCGACCGTGGCGCGCTTCTCCGGGCTATCCTGATCCGTGCTGCGCATCATGATATGGGCCACCTTCACCTGCCCCCGCGCCGTGCGCCGGTCGGCGACCTTGATGATGTGGTAACCGAACCGGGTGCGCACCGGCTTGCTCACTTCGCCCACCTGGGTCTTGTATGCCGCGGTCTCGAAGGGATACACCATCTGCAGGGCACTGAACCAGCCGAGATCACCGCCGTTCTTGGCGGCACTGGGATCGTCTGAGCCTCCGGGGCCTTTGGCCACCGAGGCGAAGTCCTCACCTTTCACCACCCGGTCCCGCAACACGTTGATCCGTTTCCATGCCGCGAGCGAATCCTCGGGGGAAGCTTCGGCATCCACTTGCACCAGGATGTGTGCCGCCCGCACCTCTTCCTGCATGCGTGCGTAGGCCTCCTTCATCAACGCATCGTTCAGTTCCCGATCGATCAGGTACGGACGTGCCAGTTGTTTGCGATAGCCATCCAGTTCGGTCTTGAACTTGCCGATGGTATCCATGCCCAACGCTTCGGCTTCGCGGACCTTCAACTTGTAATTGATGAAAAGGTCCAGGTATTCATCCAAGGCCTCCTTGGTCACCGGCGCGTCCTTGTTGTTCTTCTTGTAGATGGCCTCGAACTCACTGCGGAGCACGGGCTTTCCATCCACGTTCATGATCACCGGATCGGTGGATGTCGTTTGTGCCTGGGCACCCAACACGATACTGCCCATCAGCACGATGGCAGCACAATTGCGATAGATACGTTCCATGTTCACGTGATGATCCCCGCCCGGCGGATCGAGCCGGTCGAAGGGACGCAAATGTAACCGTTCAACCGTGCAACGCTCGGTTGTTCAGGACGTTAATTTGATCGAAGCACCTCCCCAATCCGCAAGTGCCATGGATCGCTGGTCCGATGGTCAGCGGTTGGAGTAGTTCGGGGCTTCGCGGGTGATATGAACATCGTGCGGATGGCTTTCGCGGACCCCTGCGGAGGTGATCCTGATGAAGCACGCCTTCTTCAAGGCCTCCATATCGCTCGCCCCGCAGTATCCCATGCCCGCACGGAGCCCACCGACCAGTTGGTGAACGACCTCGTCCAATCTCCCCTTGTACGGCACACGGCCGCTGATGCCTTCCGGCACGAGTTTCTTGATATCGTCCTCGGCATCCTGGAAGTAGCGATCCTTGCTTCCTTGTTGCATGGCTTCAATGCTTCCCATGCCCCGGTAGGTCTTGAACCGACGGCCTTCGTAGATCACCGTTTCGCCCGGGCTCTCCTCCACCCCGGCGAACATGCTGCCGATCATGACGGAGCCCGCTCCTGCGGCCATGGCCTTCACGATGTCGCCCGTGTAGCGAACGCCGCCATCGGCAATGACCGGAACTCCCGTGCCTTCCAACGCCGCGGCACAATCCAGCACGGCCGTCAACTGGGGCACGCCTACCCCGGCGATGACGCGGGTGGTGCAGATGCTGCCTGGCCCGATCCCCACTTTCACCGCATCGGCACCGGCCTCGACCAATGCGAGGGCGGCAGCGGCGGTAGCCACGTTGCCCACGATCACATCCACCCCGGGCAGCTGCCGCTTCACTTCGCGCAGCATGTCCACCACTCCTTTGCTATGGCCATGTGCGGTATCGATCACAAGCGCATCCACGCCTGCGTCCACCAAGGCCTTCGCCCGTTCCATGGTATCGCGGGTGACCCCCACCGCGGCCGCCACACGCAGCCTTCCCAACCGATCCTTGCAGGCATTGGGCCGCTGTTTCAACTTGATGATGTCCTTGTAGGTGATCAATCCGACGAGCTTCCCATCGGGATCGACCACCGGCAGCTTCTCGATCTTGTACTCCTGTAGGATCTCTTCGGCCTGCGCCATGGTGGTCTGTGGCTGGGCGGTGATGATGCGTTCCTTGGTCATCACCTCGGCCACGGGCCGCTGCATCACCTTCTCGAAACGCAGGTCGCGGTTGGTGACGATACCCACCAGACGGTCCTGAGCGTTCACCACGGGGATCCCTCCGATCTTGTGCTCGGCCATGAGCTTCAAGGCATCCACGACCTGGGCCTTCTCGTCCAGCTTCACCGGATCGAGGATCATGCCGCTCTCCGAGCGCTTCACCCGACGGACCTCGGCCGCTTGGGCGGCGATGGTCTGGTTCTTATGGATGACCCCGATACCGCCCTGTTGAGCGATCGCGATCGCAAGTTCGGCCCCGGTCACCGTATCCATAGCGGCCGATACCACCGGGACATTCAACTGGATGTTGCGCGTGAACCATGAACGGATGTCCACCTCGCGTGGCAGCACTTCGCTGTACGCTGGGATCAGGAGTACATCATCGTAGGTCAGCCCTTCGCCGATGATCTTTCCGGCGGTCCCATTGGACGAAACGGACTGTAGAGACTTCTTGTGCGGTGCTGCCGTTGAACGTTCCATGCACAAAGGTACGGCAGTGGTTCATTCCAGCGCGGTGAGCATGGTCACGGTCCCCCGTTCCTCCAGCTCGCGCCCTTCACCATTGCGGAACCTGCAGTAATAGGCATAGACCCCCAAGGGTACCTGCCGCCCACCGGCCGTGCCATCCCACCCCTGGTGCGGATCGGTGGTGGTCCAGATGACCTGCCCCCATCGGTTGATGATGGAAAGCTCGTAGGTGGCGACGTTGGCGTTGGAGAGGACCGGCCTGAAGATCGGGTTGTACCCCCCCAGGACGAAGGCGTTGGGTATGTACAGGAGCTCCTCCTGCACCGCACAGGCTTCGTTACTGCTGGACACCGCATCGATCCCCGACGGATCGCCCACCTCGAATGCCTCCACTCGATAGCAGAATAGACCCGAAACGGTGCTGTACATGCTCACATCATCCGCCATGGTCCACGGCGCAGGGGGCGCCACCTGCAACACCTGCTCCGGCCCCTGGCCGATCCGACGATAGATGGTATAGCCACCCACGGCGCCATTCCATTGCTGGTATCCGTTCCATGCCAAAGTATTCACCCCGTGAAGGTCCGGGGTGGCCGTGAGAACGATGCTGGAACCCGTGTTGCTGATGAGCGCATCGTGGCCACAATCATCCACCACCACCACCCTGTACCGGTACCCCGTGGTGCCGGGTTCCACGTCGGTATCCACATAGGTGATCACGCTCGCCCCGCCTGCGACCAGGAATGCGACCTCCACGAAGGGTGCGCCGTTCTTCGAGCGCTCGATCCGGTACCCCCTCACCAAGGCCATGGCATCCACGCTATCCACCACGGTGATCTCCTGTGCGCCCGTAACGGTGACCGTGCGCAGGTAGTTGAACCCCGGCAGGCCCGGATGGTCGGTGAACACGCAAATGCGGTTGGACATGGAGTTGGGCAGTCCGCCCCCCTGGGTGGCCACGACCGCGAAGCAATAGGTGTGGAATTGGGCCACGCTGATCCGTGCGGTGGAACTCCCTGCCCCCACCACCTGTACGGAGGCCCATGGTCCGGCATCCATTTGGACGTATACGGTGTACTCCTGTACCGGCCAGCCGACATAAGGGGTCCAGCTCAAGGTCACCGCACCGGCGCATGGGTCGTACGTGTGCTCCAGAAAGAGCGTGGTGTGAAAAGGCTGTGTGGCACTGGTATTCGGGCTTGGTGGAACCCCTGTCATGCAGGTATCGAAAGCCGCAACGGAATAGGACTCCGGCCCCATCCAAGGGGTGGCATCGCCCCATTCGTAACTGTTGCTGCCCCAGCCCCACACCGTGTCTATGATAGCCGGGCCTCCCGGTGCGTTGAACACGATGATATAACCATCGGTATCGGGCTGCGGGCTCGGGACCCAGTGCACCGTGGTCAATCCAGCACCAGCGGCACTGGTATCGACAGACACCAAGGCCATCACCGGGGTGGAGGGTGGCGTGACATCACGGAACACATCACCGGCCCAATTGCTCACCGAGGTGCACCCCGGACCTTCCCGTCGGATGTGGAAAGTGAGCGAATCCTCGCAGATGGAGATCTCGTGCCGGTGTGCGAAGTGGTCGCCTGCCACGGTGGCGATCCGCTGGAGGGTACCTACCGGGTACTCCATCCATACGGTGAAGCTATCGGCGGCGGCGGCGGCGGGAACGGCCAGATGGTTCCACGCGATATCCGCACTCCCCAACGGTGTGCTTTGGAAAACCTGTGCATGGATGGTGGATACCGTGTCGCCGGGTAGGGATTCCTGCCCTGGTACCGCGTTGGTCACCGTGGTGAGGTAGTAGAACACAGGCCCTACGCGGCCATCGGCCAGCGGATCGGTGAAGGATGAGCTCGCCAACGTAGGCAAGGTGCCCACTGGAAGGAACGGCCCCGTGGCGGACATCGCACTATACACCTGATAGTGATCGAACTCGCCGAGAGGATCGGCCGGTGGCGACCAGGTGATGGTGACCTGGCCGTTCTGTGCCACCGATGCACACCGCACATCGGTTGGCGGGAGCGTGGCCAACGCCACGTACGGCCGGAGGAACCCAAGGCCCACACCTATGATCAACACCGACCACCGGCTATGGAAAAAACGCACCACGGATGAAAGACGAAGAAGTGGCTGGTTTTGTTGCCGACGATCGAACACTCAGTGGCAGGCTTTCGTGTCTTGTACCAACCGCTCCAGCTCCTGGCGATACTCCGCCATGATCTCCTCGATGATCTCGGCCGCAGGCTGTATGCGGTCGATGGTCGCACTGACCTGGCCGATCTCCAGTTCGCCTTCGACCAGGTCGCCCTCGAACATGCCGCGCTTGGCACGGGCACGGCCGAGCAGCGCCTTCAGGTCATCCACCGACGCGCCTTTCCCGTAGGCCTCCCGCACCTTCGTGAAGAACGGATTATGCAACAATCTCACAGGCGCCAACTCCTTGAGCGTAAGTGTAGTACACCCTTCCCCTGCCCTCACCACCTCCTGCTTGAAAGCTTCGTGGGCCGAAGACTCCTGGGCACATACGAACCGACTGCCGACCTGGACTCCTTCGGCACCCAGGCACATGGCCGCCAGCATGGCCCTTCCACTGGCGATGCCTCCGGCAGCGATCACCGGAATGGAAAGCGCATCGGCCACCATGGGCACCAACACCATGGTGGTGGTCTCCTCGCGACCATTATGCCCTCCGGCCTCGAAGCCTTCGGCCACCACGGCATCCACTCCGGCATCCTGGGCACGCAATGCGAACTTCACGCTACTGACCACGTGCACCACGGTGTGCCCGGCATCCTTCAACCGGCGTGTCCAGGTGGCCGGATTGCCCGCCGAGGTGATCACGATGGGCACCTCCTCCTCCATGATGGTGGCCATGTGCCGTTCCACGTCCGGGTAGAGCATGGGTACGTTCACGGCGAAAGGTTCGTTGCAGGCTAGTTTGTACTTGCGGATATGCTCTTTCAGCACCTCGGGGTACATGGAGCCCGAGCCGATGACGCCCAGGCCGCCGGCCTTGCTCACCGCCGAGGCCAGGCGCCAGCCTGAACACCAGATCATCCCGGCCTGAACGATGGGGTACCGCACCCCGAACAACTCTGTTACCCGCTGCGTATGAAGCATCTTGATCGGGTGCAAAACTACCCGACCCGGGCCTATTCGCCGTTGTTCAACTGCGTTCGGTCCGCAATGTTGATATCCTTATCGACCAACGGGATGGTGGTTTGGGATCTTTGTTAAGTTTGCCCTTCGGCATGAGGAGTGCCATTGAACGCCATGAGCCTGAGAACACTACGCAACTCCATCCTCATCGGAGCGTGTACCCTGATCGGTAGCACGGCCTCAGCCCAATATGCATGGGATTTCGGCATGCACCTGGGTGGGGCGAACTACTTGGGTGAGATGGGGGGTACCAACCAACCACGCCGCGACTTCGTTTGGGATATGAAGTTGAGCCAAACGCGGTGGGCCGTGGGTGGTTTCGCACGTCGGAAGATCAACCGCTTGATCTCGGTGAACACGGGCCTGTTGTACCTGCGGGTGCAAGGTGCGGACGAGTTGTCCACCTACCGCCCTCGTCGGGGTCGGAACCTGAACTTCCGGAACGATATGCTGGAGTGGTACCTGCGTCCGGAGTTCACGATCTTCCAAGACAACGATCTCGGTGGCCGTGGTCGTTATCGGTTGGATTTCCGCCTGTTCGGTTATGTGGGCATCGCTGCGTACTACAGCAGCCCCAAAGGCCAGGTCAATCGGGAAGGGGAATTCTACGCACTGCGTACCATGCGCACCGAACTGGTGGACTATTCGTCCATCGGCGTCTCTGTACCCGTGGGGATCGGCTTCCACTTCACCCAACGCCGTCGGCACCGCTTCGGTATGGACCTGGGGTGGCGCACCACCTTCAGCGATTACATCGACGATGTGAGCACCACGTATAAGGACCCGGATGCGCTGCCCGATGGCCGCAGTGGTGTTGCTTTCCAATTGTACGATCAACGTCCCTTGGTACCCGCTGGTGTGGATGTGCCCTCGATCTACAACTATGGCTACCACGATACGCCTGGCCCTTCTGCAAAGAAGGAGAACCAACGCGGGGACCCCACCCACAACGATAGCTACTTGACGCTGACCCTTACGTACAGCTACGTGCTTCGCGGTCAATCCAACTTCTATCGCCAGCGGTACAACTGGATGCGCGGGAACAAACGCGTGGGCCGGAAGTCCCGTGCCAAGTTCTAAGCGAAAGAACGCTTCACGGAAAGGCCACCTACATGGTGGCTTTTCCATTTTCGTGCCTACCCATACGCCAGATCGTTCGAGATCCGGTGGGCGAACATGAAGGACACCGATGTGGCCCTCTCCGAACTGAGGCGGCAATACAGATGAGTTCCGTTCCCCTCGATCGCGAGGAAGTGAAGAAGCGAGGAAGCTGCGCCCCTGATCACCGCTGCTCTTGTCGCCACCCGGATGCGCCCGTGCGGAGACCGTTCATTCACTTAGCGACTGTGCGACCTATTGCTGGACCCGGTGGACATTCACCGTTCCGGGTCGGTACCATCGTGGCTTGCTCCCGCCTGTTCGCCCGGCTCCTGAGCAACCTCGTCGGATAAGGCGATCCCGTACCGTCGCTTCACAGCAGCCCCTTCGTTCCGATCGGTGAATGACTGAATACCCCGCTTCGGACGAACCGGTGCGATCAACGCTGCACCCCAGCGATGATCCGAAGGAGCCCTTCGCGCAATGGCAACGGTTCGCGTCCGAGGAGTTGGTTCATCCGCGTCACATCGGGCATACGCCGAGTCATGTCCCCTTCTTCCAACGGTGGAAGGTGCACGATGCGCGAACGGCTATTGGTGAGTTCGATGATGAGCTCGGCGAGCGCCTTGATGCTGATCTCCTTGTCGGACCCGATGTTGACCACGTCGTTGATCACCCTGCCTTCGTGGAAAGCCGTGAGACAGGCATCCAGGTTATCGTCGATATAACAGAAGGTCCGCGTCTGCGAACCGTCCCCGTACAGCGTGATATCCTCGCCAGCCATGGCGGCACGGAGGAACTTCGACACGACGAAGTCGCGGCTCTGTTTCGGACCATAGGTATTGAAGAACCTGAAGATGGTGTACTCCAGACCATACTCCCGATGATAGGAGCGGAGGAATGCCTCCCCGATGTTCTTCACGATGGCGTACGGAACTTTGGAATTGAGCGGGGTGGTCAGTTCGTTCTGCGGGATCTCCACCGGCTCGCCGTACACTTCGCTACTGCTGCTGAACAACACGCGCTTCACTCCGGTGTTCTTGGAGAGGTCCAGCACGTTTCGGATGCCGTCGATATCCCGAAGCACCATCACGGGGTTATCGGTGGTCCGCTTCACCCCCACCACGGCGGCGTAGTGGAACACGAACTCTGGCCGATACGCGAAGAACACGCTGCTGATGTCCTCGAAGCGATTCACATCACACTTGATGAAATGGAGGTTGGCCATGGGCGGTGACTTCACCTTCACCGCGTCGCCCGTGAGGAGGTTATCCACCACAACTACTTCGTTCGCTGGGTCACTTGCCAGCTTAAGCGCCAGATCGCTCGCGATGAAACCCGCCCCCCCCGTGACCAATATCCTTGCCATGCTCGTGTATATGACGGTAAAAATACACAGCAGGTGGGAACGGCCTTCGTAGGGCAGTGGACCACCGGCTCGAAAACCAGGGTCGTATTCCGCACCGTTGTACAGCACGGCGCGCCCGAAATACTACCGCTTGCGGCGCAGCCACCACACCAACCCGAGGAGCACCAACATGGTCGCCGCGCCGTACCAGAACACGGAACTGGTCACGTTCTTGCGCACCAAATATGGTATACGCCGCCAGTTGAACGCCTCGCGCTTGCCCTGCCGAGCCTCCCACCATGCAGCGTCGTAGGTCGAAACCGGCTCCACGGGTTCTCCGGTGAGGGAACGCAGCGACCATTGCACGCCATCCGGTCCCACATTGGCCAGTAGCAACGCATCACGCAACTGGTCGCGCACGGCGCATTGGATGTACGTGATGTTCTTCTCGTGGGGCTGGAAGAACACACTGGCCGGAGCACGCCCCGCCATGCTTCCGCTGATCCAGAACACCTCGGCCTGTGCGGCGGCCTGCCGCAGCAGCGGCAGCACCGTGCCCGTGTAGTTGCAGCCGGTGAGTGACCGTGTATTACCGGAGAACAAGGCGGCGTACCGCACCTCGTCCTCCGCCCACACCGGGCGGTGCGAGACGATGAACAGCCGTTTCACCCGGCCTGCAGCGGCCTCGTCCACCACGGTACGCAGCAGGTCCAGTTGATCGCCCTTGATGTCGCTGTTGTCCCGTTCCGTGTCGAAGAGCAGGATACGATCATTGCCCAGATCGATGCGCTGGGGCATGGGCGCACGGAAGGCCCTCCCCTCCAGATCGTGGTTCCCTGGTGCATTGAACAGCGGCAAGGCCAGGCGCGAGAAGAACGACGTGGCGTACCGTGCGCTATCCCGATCCGGTAGCAGGAAAAGGTCGCCGGTGCTGAGGAACACGTTGGCCCGCGTGGCGTTGATGGCGTCCAGGTTGGCCAGTACCGTGGCCGCAGGGAATCCCGAAGCGCTTGAACTGGCACCGTGGAGATGGCCACTAATGAGCAATCGGTAGCGGCCGGTACTGTCCGGGCCCGGGACCGGATGCCCGGTATAGGGCGACTGTTGTGCGCACAGCGACAAGGTCGCCATCGCCACCGCCGATGTGACGAGCTTCATTCTCATGGTACGGTCGATCCCATTGGTGCCCCACCATTGATCGTGACCTTGTTCCCCTTGCCGATCTTGGGAGGATCATTGGCCTCCACCACGGCTCCCTTGAGGGTCACTGTCGATGGACCGTGCCGCGCATGGAGTTGCTTGACCTCGATCGCGGACCCTTTCGCGGATGTGATACGGCCACCTTCCACGACGAGCGTTGCACCCTCCGAGACCTCGATCGCATCCTTCGTGGCCTCCAAGGTGCTTCGTTCCACGGTCACTGTCGCGGCCTCGTCCACGGCCAAGGCATCGCCAGAGGCCGCATATACCACCGCCTCGCTGATCCGAGCCGCCCCTCCCTTCACGAGGAGGGCATCATCGGCCGCACCGCGAAGCTCCACTTTCTCCAGGGAGGCATTGGTATAGGCCAGCTTCACCTGATCGGCGCCACCGGTGAACCGGCATTCCGTTAGGGTGACCGCGCCGCGCACCACCTGCATCAGGTCACGCGCCTGCACTTCGCCCAGGGTACACTGCACCCATTGGGACGGGGCTTCCTGCAACACGATGGCGGGCACCGTGGAAGCCGTAGGTCCGAAGCCTTCGATGCGCACATGCTCGAAAACACTACCACCGCCCGTGGATACCAATAGCAGGCCGCCACCACCTTGGTCGGAAGACAGCAAGGTGATCGGAGAATCCTCCAGGCCCTTCCAGTGCATGGGCGAACGCGAGACGATGCGGGCACCCTTGACCAGATCGATGCGCAGTGGTGCAACGGCCCTGACCGAATATCCCGCTGGGATGTACACATCCTCGGAAACGATGTGCGCTCCGGGCTTCACCACGATGGTCCGGGCACCTTCGTCCACCACGAGCCAGGCAACGGTGCGCACATCATAGCCCGAAGGTGGTGCGAAGGCCGGTGTCGACACACTATCGAGATAAGCGTATGGGAAGACCTCGAGGGTCTTCTCCGTGGTGGCACCCAAAACCCGGTAGCGCAATTCCACCTTCTGCGGTGGGCTACTGCGCCATCGGTCGTCAAGTGGGATCCGTGCTTCCATCGGGGTCCCTACCGAGCCGGGTGGGCGGCAGGGCACGATGGTCCGCTTCGCCATGGGCAACACGCGCCCATCCGCGGCCACCGCGCCAAGCACTTCGATGGGCAATCCCTCGATGGGGACGATGGTGAGGCGTAGGCTATCGGTGGCCGGTGCGGCGTAGGCATGAAAACCCTTGGGCACATCGAGCATGCGCCGGATGATCATCTGGTTGTGTCGGTAGATGTCGCGATCGAGCTCCTTGTACGGGAACTCACGGTAGATCATGGCAGACGCACTGTCCAACGCCGGTGCCAGCACGGTAAAGGCACTGTCGAGGAACTCCGGGCGTGATACACGTTCCAGGTGATGGACATACGCTGCGAACACGACCGTGTCGTTGAAGTAAGCATCATGCAGGTCCATGGACTGCTTGAACCCGCCCACATAGCGGTTGGATCCCGCCAACGAGCGGATGGGGAACGCGCTGAAACTCTCGTAGGCGACCGGCTCGATGCGTTTGAGCAATGGATCATAGTAGAACTTCACATCGCTCCAATCCATGCTGTGGTGGCCGCCCACGAGGTCGAGAATGGCGTGGCGCCGCGCGATCTTGTCCGCGTCGAAGACCTGCGCCGCAGGAAGAACACCGCGCCGGAAGGCATCCATCAGGGCCACCGCTTCCTCGAAGTAACGCCGCTGTACGGTATCCTTCTCCATGTCGCCGGACCCGAAGGCATCGAGTTCGGCAGCCTGATAGGCCGCGAATGGCTCGTTGTAACGCACCTTCTCGATCATGTTCAAGCGATGCTGCCAGAACAATCCGGGATCGAAGCGGAACAGCGGGCCTTTCAAGCGATCGTTGTTGGCCAACAGCTCCGGGCCGAAATGCTCCTCGTAGGCGTAGATGCCCAGGTCTTCGCCATTGAAGTGCAGCCGCACGAAGCCATAACGCAGCGCGATGATACCCTCGCCCTTCATCAGCCGATGATAGAACCAGTCGCAGAGGTAGTTCCGGGTGCCCGGGTGCTGCAGGGAGAAGCGCTGCATGCCCTTGAACCCATTGTCCTTACGGGCCTGGACACGGAACGACCACTTGTCGCCCTTGACGTGATCGGCCATCTTTCCTTTGATCCGCACCTTCACTTTGAAGGCATTGCCACCCGCGGTGAACTCGGCCGGCACATAGTCATTGCCTTCGCGCATGATCACCCCCCGGTCACGGGCGGCATGAACCACGTTCTCCAGCGCATCCAGGTCGGCCTGATCCACCTTCAGCTCCACTACCTCGGGCTCCACGGCGAAGGAAGCGGGATAGTTGACCCACCATTGATGCAGGAACTTCTTCAGCCCTGGGTGTCCCTTGCTTTTGAGCATGCGATCCCCCACATAGGATCCACCGACGATCGCGGCGACCAGCAGGGAGAGAATGATGATGAGACGTCGTTTCATGAGCTGTAAGGAGAAGGGGATCAATGGTTGATGACCACCGGATGAGGTGTGGCGGGCTCCTCTGCTTGGTCATCCGCCGAAGTGTGATCCTGCCAATTCACGATCTCTTCTTCGGTGACCACGGTGATGATGATGAGCAGGATGATGGTGAACGGGTTGAGCGAACTCACCAGCCACGATTCATACATGATGGAGAACATCACGGCGAACATGATGCCCAGGCTGAACGGCACGAGTTTGCTGGCTTTGATGAACACGAGGACGAAGCTTCGTAGGAAGATGAGCAGGCCCACGATCCCGAAATCGAGCCAGAACGAGAGGTAGGTGTTGTGCACCCCGCCCTGGTGTCCCATGCGTTCCAAGTACAGGCGGTGCTTGCGCATGATCCGTTCGTCGTTAGCGAAGCCACCACCGAAGACGAAATATTCCTGTATATGCCTCCAGGCGAACTCCCATGCGAAGTACCGGCCGCTACCACTCTCCAGCGTATTCAGACGGACGTACTCTTCGATCCCCAGGAAGTGCACGATCGGTTCAAGATTGCTCAAGATCACCTCCGATAGCCCGAAGATGGCGAACAGCATCATGAACCCGATGAACGGACTCGATGAGAAGAAGCGACCGAAGATCAGGAAGATGAGCACGGCCACCACGGACGACCGCGACCCGGACATGAGCAGGAAGTACACCGCCGTGCCGTACACGAAGAGCTTGTCCTTCCAGGTGAAAAGTTGGCGATTGAGCGAGTTCAACGTGGCGGTGAGCACGATGAGCAGGAAGCAGAAGATGGCCATACCATTGGGGTTTCCGAAGAGCCCTCGGAAACGCCCGATCATGTACGCATAGAACTCGCCGTGGAACCAGAGCACGAAGTATCCGGAGAGCAGGATCACTGCCATGAATCGCACCAGGTTCTTGAAGAAGTCCCATCCGAACATGCGGAAATTGTACAGCACATAGTTGGGAATGACCAGGTACAACAGCGCGTAGGAGAGGGTCTTCTGCACCGCGACCACCAGGTTATTGGAGAAGACCAGTGGGAACAGGCTGTAAAAGAAGAAGGGCACGAAGATCTTGAACACCTGGGAGAAGGGCACGAATCGATGGCGTTCCAACAGGAAGATCGCCGCCAACGCCACGATGTACATGTTCTTCGCGCCCTTGAACACCTGCATCTTGAAGAACCAAGGGGTGATGTCCGAAAGCACCAGCGTGATGATGAAGCCGAAGAGCATGTCCGCCCAGAGGTCGCGCGACTTCAGGAAGAAGACCGAGAAGGGCATCAACACGAACAGGAAGGGTTTCGCATACACGCCCACCACGATGTACAACAGGACCAGGATGTACAGCTGATAGTTACGTGCGAAATAGTCCCTCATGGCAGGTATTCCTTCACGTTGAGCTGCTCAAAGGCCTCCAGTTGCTCCAGCACGGCGAGGCTGCGTTGGTGGGCGTAGGTGCGCATCACGTCCAAATGCGCCTTCCAGACCATCGGATCGGTCGGTTTGCGCCAACGCGCGGTGTGGCGTCCCATTTCGGGTTCCATGTGTGCCGCGATACGATCCAGGACCTCCAAGGCCCGTGGCGTTGCGAGCGGGCCGTGAACCAGGCCCCGGGCAATGGCAACGAACCGAGCCTTGTACCGCGGTGCACGCATCATACCCCGGAAGAGTTGGGTCACGGGGACGTCCATGGCCTTCACCCGCAGGAACATGTCATCGTGCGGAGAACCCAAGGCACCATATCCCAGGTCCGAATCGCCCATGATGAAATACCAGCGGCCATCCAAGGGGCGTTCCTTGCGTGGCTCGCCGGAATACCGCCAGAAGCGTACGTTCTGATTGGGCCAATCCATATTGCCGAAGACCATTTGGGTGGCCATGTAGGTGAGGAAGCCTTCCACATCCAGATGCGCCTCCAAGGTATCCGCCCATGCGTTGGACGTTCCATCCCACGCTGCGGTGCGTCTGGCGAAGCGTTCGAACCACGGCACCTCCGCCGGATCACCGTGGTAGAGCCGGGCTTCGTCCTCCAGGATCGTGATCCGCTTCTTCTTGATCCCGTACCGCCGGGCGATCTCCTTCTCATCCATCCTTGGTCGCAGATGATGCACGCCCCAATACGCACCGTTGATGTACACCACACAGGTCCGGTGTCCCGAGGTCTCGAACGGTAGTCCTTCGCACAGCGCGTGCTGGAACACGTCGCGCAGCATGGCCTTGATCTGATCGTTCCCTCCTGCACGCAGGATAAGCGCCTCGTAGCCGCTCGTCGGTTCCTCATCGAAAAGATCGAAGGACAACGGATCATCGAAGGAGAGTCGGAGCGCATGCTGAGGGAACCCCCTGGTCATCTGTCCGTTCACCCGTATCCGCACCGGTCTTTCGAAGCCGGTGGTGCCATCGGGTTCGATGTACTGGACCCTACCCACCCGCTCCCATGCTTTGCCGCGCATGTGGAAGTTCCCCGGGTATTTCCACCACTTGGGATCACGCACCTCGGCCAACAGGACCTTGGCGGGGGCTTGAAGAATGGCATTGCCCACCACGAGCAGGCCGGAATCGGGACCCACCAAAGCATCGGTGGGCAACTGGATGGACACCACGGGGAGCCCACCATGGTGCTGCTGCAACAAGGTGTAAAGGCGCTCGGGACCACGCCCTCCGGGCAGGGCGTCGGCCACGCGGAGGATCTCAGCCGCTGGCGATCCGATCAGCGGATGTCGCCAGTTGAGGGAGGTCGGTGTGGCCAACAGCCGGGCCACCGCGACCCGATCGACACCCTGTGCGACACTTTCGCCAGCACGGTGGAGTTCGAACCCACCATCGGCACCATGGGCCACATAGACCTGGCCCGAAGCTCCGGCCTTCAATACCACCTCTTCGGTGGACCGTGGATAGGCTTGATCCGGAAGCAGGTTCGCTGCCGGCCGATCCCGCACCACGCCCACCGGCATCGGCGCATGCCCCACCCAGGCCACACCGACGAAAGCCAAGACCAAGGCCGCAGCCATGGCCAGCAGCGTATTCCGGTCGCCTTTCGGGAACATCATCAACCCTGCTTCGCCCTACGATGCGCCCAGCGCATGATCGGAATGAAGACCACCAGGGCGATACCGACGATGACGGAAGCCCCGGAGCCACAGCCGATGCCGATGAGCAGCATGGTGAGCAAGGTGCTATCGCCCTCCTCACCACTGCGGCGCCCCACGAGCACGGCAGCGGCGAGCACGAGGGTGGCCAATGGGAGCTGCGAACGCACGAGCGCAGCGGCCATGGCCGCCGTACTGGCCCACAGGGCACTTTGCCGCACTTGGGCACCTTCCTGGCCAGCCCCCCAACGCGCGGTCACATAACCGAACACCAGCGAGGCGATCAACACGAAGAGCACGTTCGGGATATCGTATACCGAAAAGTGCCCCATGTGGTCGGCGATCGCTCCCTTCAGGTCCATGTGCTCTGGCTTTGGTGCCAAAACTAACCATCCCCCCCATTGCAATAAGGCGCTGGGGCTATCTTTGGGCGATATGGTACGCGCTCCATTCCTCTTTGCTCTGCTCGCCGCCGCCCCAGCCTCCTTCGCACAGCAAGCCACGCTTTCCAACGGGACCATGCACGTGCAGGAGGGCACAACCTTACGGTTCACGGGTCCGCTCCAATTCACCATCGGTCCGGCTGGCGCGGTGATCAACGATGGCCTGATCGACCTGGGCACCCAGGCCGTGGTGGTGGAGCCGGTAGGGTCCCCGATCTCCGGCAGCGGCGTGGAGATGGCTGTCACCACCACGGACGGACCTTTCAACGCCACCGCTCCCGGTGGTCTCGGACTATCCCTCACCACCAACACCGCCACCGGTCCCATCACCGTGACCCGCGGACACCTGGCACGGGTCTTTCCCGAAGGCGACCCGAGCATCGCCCGGTGGTTCAGGTTGGAGGCTCCAGGCGGTGGTTCGGCACCTGTCGATGTGGTCCTCTCTTACGATGCCACCGAACTGAACGGCCTCTCGGGTTCGGCCATCGGTCTGTATCAGTCAACACAGGAAGACGGCCCGTGGTCTTCGCTCGCAAGCACCAACGATGCCGCACAGTACACGGTGAGCGCCACCCTGCCCGCACCATGGGACTTCATCACCGCCTTCGACCAGGATGCCCCTACGGCATCGGCATCCTTGGTGGCGAGGAACGGAGTGGAGGTCTGGCCCACCCTGACCCACGGCCCTCTCTTCATCCAAGTGAAGGACGGCGCGGCATTGGAGGAGCTTGACCTATTCGACGGTCTGGGCCGCTTGGTGACCCCGGCCATGCACCAACGGTCCAGCACCTTCGCCAGCATGGACTTGAGCGGTTTGGCAAATGGTCCCTACTTCCTCCGTATCGGGCAACGCACCACCATCAAGTTGCGCAAAGAATGATCCGTCCTCTCTTGTTCGTGGCCCTCACGGCCCTATCGCCTTGGTCCGCGATCGCCCAATTGGAACTACCGGTAAGGCTGGTCCTGAACGGCACCGAAGACACGGACCGCCAAGTGCTCGGACTGGCAGACCCCGTACAACTCGACGCGGCCGTGAACGTGGAAGCGGCCCGTAGCCAGGTATTGACGACGGCCACCACCACGGGTACGGACACCTTGGTCGGTGAGCTGCAACCTGGTCCCACCACCTTGGTACCCGGGATGCTACTCACCATCATCCCGCAAGCGGCGAACAGTGCTGGTGCCAGCCTTGACCTGGGTGGTACCGGAGCCTACCCATTGGTGAAGTGGGGCGAGGTCGCCGTGGATAGTGCGGACCTACCCGTAGGGGTCCCCAGTCGAGTGATCTTCGATGGCAGCAGGTACCAGGTCCTGAACTGGAATGCAAGACCGTGTGCAGCGGGCACCATCGCCGGCAGCGCCTTGTACTGCATTGATGCGGAGCCCCGTGGCACGGACACGTATTACAATGCCGTGAACACCTGCACCGCACGCGGTGGTCGCCTATGCACTTTCGGCGAGTGGTCCAGTGCGTGCCGTAGGAATCCGGGGTTCCTACCCACGGTGGCCGGCTACGAATGGCTGGAGGATGCGGCGAACAACCCCAACGACGCCAAGGTGATGGGACAAGGATACAACGGGCCCGATGTCATGCAGGGCTTCGCATGTGAATTTGGCAACTCACACGCTCCCCTTAACCTGAACCTGATCCGCTGTTGCTACAACCGATGAAACCGCTCCTTACCAGCATCGCTGCGATACTCCTGTCCATGGCCCATGGCCAGGTGTCCGTGGACACCCGGATCCACTTCACGGGGCAGGACGCGGAACGAGCCGTGGAAGGGCTTGGTGCACCAGCGTCCCAAGACGCCGCCGTGACCGTATCGGCATCACTGATCGGCACCACCACCTGGGCCACGGCTACGGTTAACGGCATGGCCGTGACCCTTCAGCCTTCCGCCCCACTGACGGACCACCGTGATGGGACGGTACTGCGCTTCGTGGCCCCGGCCGCTGTCCATGGCCCGGCCACCCTGGCCTGTGTGGGACTGGCGCCCTCTCCCTTGCGTAGGCCGGATGGGCTCGACCCGGCACGCGGACAGATCGTACAAGGCGCCGTGGTGGAAGTGGTCCGTGCCGGTGATGGATGGATCCTCACCAACCTGGTCGAACACGGATGCCCTCCCGGTACGGTCGCCATCAGTGAACGGCTGTGCATCGAACGCGCGGACCAAGGCAACACCCTGTGGTTCCCGGCTGCCGATCGTTGCACGAACCTCGGGGGGCGGCTCTGCAGCTGGGATGAGTTCTATATCGCTTGCACCCAATACGCGGACCAGCTCACCGGTCTGCTCGATGCGTGGGAGTGGATCGACGATTCTTCCAATCACGCCAACTCGGCCGTGCAAGTGGGACTGAGCTCCTGTACGGCCGAGCGGTGGGCCAACCCCAACAACGTGACCCTCGGCCACTCCCGTTGCTGCTTCGTTCCGCGATGAAAATGCGTCTACCGACCTTCCTTCTCACCAACGTTCTCGCCGTTGCGGTGAACGCCCAAGTGGCCACCGAAAGGCCCGTGGTGCTTACCGGGGCTGCTCCTGAGGACCGCCAACTCACCGGCCTTAATATCGCCACCACCACGGATGCGGTGCTTACCGCAGAGGTGGAACGCACAGGTTCGTTCCGACTGGCCACACCGGCCATGGGTAACACCTGGACGATCGACCTCGATGCGCTCGACACGGCCCCTCCGGCGGGAACGCACCTGGTGCTCATCGCCCCCAACCCCACCGCTGGTGACGTGGACCTGATGGTGAACGGCCACGGACCCTATGCACTGCTGGCCAGGCCCAACGAGCGCGTGAACGGCGAGGACATCCCGGCCGGGACCGCCCTCTCGGTGGTGATGGACGGCGCCGCGTTCCAGCTGATGAACGGGAGCATCCGGCCACGCCGTCCGTGCATAGAAGGCACAGTGATGGTGAACGAAGCGTACTGTATCGAACCGGAGAAACATGCCGCCACCGATCTGTTCACGGCGATGACCACCTGTGGGAACGTGGGCATGCGCTTGTGCGATTGGGGTGAATTCGTCACCGCCTGTCAACGGGCCACGGAGATCGGGATGCTCCAGCCGACGAGTTCATGGGAGTGGACCGGCGATGCCTCCAACGAGAACAACTGTGCACGGGTGGTGGGTGTGGGCAGCTGCCTGAGCGCGGGCAACGCCTTCATCACCGGCAGTATCGACCGCACTTTCCGCTGCTGCTACTCGCGATGAAACCGATGCGCCGCGCTGCTCTCCGAGGGCGACGAATGGCAAACACCTCGTTGTACCGGAGGAGCGCCAGCGCCGTGTTGCTCGTCCTTGCTTTCGCCGGACATGGCCAATGGGAGCTACCCGGGCCGATCATCCTTACCGGACAGGCACCCGACGACAGGCAAGTGATCGGGTTGGAAGCCCCCGTTGCCGCCGGTGATGCGGTGAGCGTGGATGCGGTGCGAACGCAAGCCTACGCACGCGCCACGGTCACCGGAACCACCGCCTTGATCGGCGAACTGGTACCGGCGCCTTCGGAATACACCGCGGGCATGGTGGTGACGGTGATACCGGCTGCGGCCAATACCGAGGCCACCACGTTGGAGCTGAACGGGCTCGGCCCCCGTTTCATCGTGAAACAAGAGAACACCCCCCTCCGGGCCGGAGACCTCCGCCCCGGCGTTCCCGTCCGGTTGATCTTCGATGGCACCTACTTCCAACTGGTGAGCGCCACCCATCTGCCATGCCCTTCGGGGTATTCCTCCCCCCACCACGGCTTGTGCATCGAGAACGATCCACGAACCACAGCCACGTTCTTCAACGCGGTATCGGCCTGCGTGGAGCAGGGCGCGCGGTTGTGCACCCTCAGCGAATGGAGCCGAGCATGCCACGTGCTGCCAGGGTTCTTCGGCACCGTGCTCGAAGCTGAATGGGTGGACCATGCGGCCAACTACAGCAATGGAGCCAAGCTCGTTGGTGTCGGGATCGACGCCGAGGGGAACGTCGGCTCCGGTTGCGATTTCGGAGGACAGAACACCCCCTCCACACCGGCACGTTTCCGCTGCTGTATCGACCGATGAAACGCTGGATCGCCCCACTCGTTGCGCTGTGCCTTCCACAGGTACTCTGGGCTCAGGTCTCCCTCGGAACGGGCATCCGTTTCACGGCGAGTGATCCCACAGCGCGGCTCTCCGGGCTGGCCGCACCGGTATCCGGCACCGCCGCCATCCCGGTCTCGGTGTACGCCGCAGGCACCGCACATTGGGCCACCGCTACCGCGCAAGGCAACATCCTGACCCTGGCTATCGCACCGGCCTTGGACACGCTCACGGATGGTCTCCTGCTCCGTTGCCTCGTTCCTGCGGAGAACCAAGGCCCCATGTCCATCGCCGTTCCCGGCCACGCCACCCGGCCGCTCCTACGGACCGATGGCGAGGACCTCCCAACCGCTGCCCTACGCGCGGGTGCGGTGGCCGAGCTCTTGTTCGCCAATGGCGCGTGGTTGCTGTTGAACCCGAGCACATCGACATGCCCCCCGGGCACCTTGCGCATCGCCGGACCGCTCTGCATGGAGGTGAATACCGTGCCCGGCCTCAAGTTCTACCAAGCCGTGGACCATTGTGCCGCACGGGGTGGCAAGCTCTGTTCCTGGGATGAATACGCCACGGGCTGCGCCATGCTTCAAGCGCAGCTCAACGGCCTGTTCGATGAATGGGAATGGATCGACGACGCCTCGAACCACACGCACTCCGCCAACCAGGCCGGCAGGTACACCTGCCAGAGCCAGCGCTCGGCCAACGCCCTGTCGCTGATCACCGGCGATACCCGGTGCTGCTTCAAGACCCGATGAAC
>CAUJED010000167.1:0-21261 GCA_963169535.1 Bacteroidota bacterium
CGTGATCAACGCACCGCCGGAGCGCATCCTGCCGCACGTTGCCGACTTCCACAAGTGGTCCGCATGGAGCCCGTGGGACAAGCTGGATCCCGGGATGAAACGCAGTTTCAGCGGCGCGGAGAGCGGCGTGGGCGCGCGCTATGCCTGGGTCGGCAACAAGAAGGTGGGCGAAGGCACCATGGAGGTGCTGGAGGCCGGGCCGCAAGGCGTGAAGGTGGACCTGCGCTTCCTGAAGCCGTGGAAGTCAGAGTGCATCACGCACATCCGTTTCGTTCCGCAGGCCGGCGGCACGCTGGTGCGCTGGGAGATGGACGGCCCCAACCTGTTCATGGGCAAGGTCTTCAGCTTGTTCGTGAACATGGACAAGATGATCGGAAAGGACTTCGAGACCGGTCTGGCGGGGTTGAAGGCCGTGGTGGGTGGCTGAACGCGCTGCGCGCACCTTCGAGAAGCTGACCAGGAAGGCGCAGTAGTCCGGAACGGCCAGCGCGGGCCCAAAGGAAGTGCGCCCTACAGCGGCTGCGCCAACCACCAGGTGTTGCCCCAGGGGTCCCTCAATCCGGAACCACGCACGCCGTATTCATGGTCGGTCGGCGCGTATAATTCACTGCATCCTGCCGCCAGGCAATCGCGGTGCGTGGCATCCGTATCGGCCACGTAGAGGTAGTTCATGGAACCCTGCGCCTTCCACTGCTCATTGCTTTGGCCCAACATCAGGGCTGCGTCGCCGATGGTGAGTTCCGCATGCCGGACATGGCCGGTCTCATCGCGGTGCATTTCCTTGTCCTGCGCGTTGAACACGGCCTTCAGGAAAGCGATGAAGGCATCGGCATCGGGTACCAGGAAATAGGGCACCACGGTGCCGTGTCCAGTGGGGAGTTTCAAGGTTCTCATGGTGCAAAGCAAGGCGTGGGCATAGCCGCGGAATTGTACGGATGCGTCACGGCAGTTGCACGAAGTTGTCCACTTTGGCCGGCGCTTGCCTGAAGTATTGCTTGGGGTCCATGCCACCGAAGCGCCTGAAATCACGGATGAAGTGCGACTGGTCGAAGTAGCCTCCCTCCAGTGCTACTTCGGTGAGGGAATTGGCTGTGCCTTGGTCCAGCATGCGGAAGCACCGTTGGAAGCGGGTGATCCGTTGGAACAGCATTGGGGAAAAGCCGGTGCAGGCCTTGAATCGCCGTTCGAATTGGCGGCGGCCCGCGCGGATGGACAAGGCCTGTTGGGCCAGGGGAACGGGATCGCGTTCCTCGATGAACTTGCGCACCACACGTTCCAGTGCAAGGTCCCGTGCTTCATCGTTCCGCAGGGAGCGGAACAGTTCGGCCACCATCTTCTCCATGCCCTGGGCCGAAGCATCACCCCGACCCAAAATCTCCTTGCCGGGCAAGAGTTCCATCAACGGGACGAACCGGTCCATGAATTCACCGGGATCGTGCGCGAAAAGCACGTTCACCGCCCATGGCCACAGGTAGGCACCGAAAATGCGGTACGGCCCATGGCCCATATTACCGGTGGCTTTGGAGAGGGGACCTGCCAGATGCATACGTGCGGCCGGCTTCCCGCCCGCTTCAGTAAATCCGCCCTCCAGGATCACCACCAGGTTGGCGCAGGTCTCGGCCATCAGGCTGTGTGGCGAAGAAGCTTCCTTGGAACTTTCCAAGGTCCACCAAAAGCGCACCAGGTCCCGGAGGTCCGCCGGAGGATCGGAAGTGTGGTACACCATGGGCGCGGCGTGAAGGTATCGCGCTATCTTTCGGCTTGGCCATGGAAACCCTCACCGCCCAACACCTGCGCAACAACGTTCAAACGCCCGCACCGGACGAGATCCGGATCAGCCGGGTCTTCAACGCGCCGCGCGAGCTGGTGTGGCAGGCATGGACCACGCCCGGCATGCTGGTGCATTGGTTCGGCTGCGCTGCCTTCAGCACCATCGATGCCGAAGCTGACGTGCGCGTGGGCGGACGCTGGCGTGTGGTGATGCGCGCACCGGACGGCGTGGACTATCCCGCCTTCGGCGAGTACACCGCGGTGCGACCCGTGGATCACCTGGCCTTCACGCACCAATGGGAGAAGCAGGTGGTGGAGGTGAACCCCGCCAACCACCGCACGCAGGTCACTGTGGACCTGCATGCCGAAGGCCAACGCACGCGCATGGAGTTCCGGCAGACCGGCCTGGCCACCGAAGCCTCGCGCGACAGCCATATCGGCGGTTGGTGCGACAGCATGGATGCCTTGGCCGTCGAACTACTGGGCCGACCCTTCGGAACATGAGCCGGACGCATGGGCAGGTAGCCCACGTTCACGCACTATGTCCTACGTATTGGACCGTTCCGCCCGAACGCTTCTTCTTGCCCTACTCGGAAGCCCCAGGTGGTCCATCCCACCTTGCAGCGCATCCCACGTATCGGTAAGAGAAGACCATCGACTGGTCCTTCCGGCAGTCATGAACGCCAGAAGGGTACTACGACTTCCGCTCAGCGATGACCCGTTCCACCTCACTGATGGCCCGCCGGGTCTTGAGTAAGCTGTCCGGGGTCACGCTGATGGAATCGATGCCAAGTTCCACCAGGAACTGGGCGAAATCGGGGTGGTCACTGGGGCCCTGACCGCAGATGCCCACCTTGGTGCCCGTGCGTTTAGCCGTGCGGATCAGCTGTTCCAGCATACGCTTCACGGCGGGGTTGCGTTCGTCGTACAAATGCGAGACCAGGGCGCTGTCGCGGTCCAGGCCGAGGGTGAGCTGGGTGAGGTCGTTGCTGCCGATGGAGAAGCCGTCGATGTGCTGCGCGAACTCTTCGGCCATGAGGATATTGCTGGGGATCTCGGCCATGAGGTAGAGCTCCAGGCCCTCCTTGCCGCGTTCGAGGCCATACTCCTTCATCACCTTCTTCACCGCGAGCAGTTCCTCCACGGTGCGGCAGAAGGGGATCATCACCACCACGTTCTTCAGGCCCATTTTCTCGCGGACACGGCGGATGGCCTTGCACTCCAGGCCGAAGGCCTCCTTGTACGTATCGCTGTAATATCGCGCAGCGCCGCGCCAGCCGATCATGGGGTTCTCTTCGTGCGGCTCGTAGTGCTCGCCGCCCAGCAGGTTGCGGTACTCGTTGCTCTTGAAATCGCTGAAGCGCACGATGACCCGGTTGGGGTGGAAGGCAGCGGCGATCTTGGCGATGCCGTAGCTCAAGCGCTTCACGAAGTAGGTCTCCTCGTCCTCGTAACCATGGATCAGGTAGCTGATCTTACCGCTGAGGGTGACGTCGCCGAGCTCCTTGTGCTGCAGTAGGGCCAGGGGGTGGGCCTGGATGTAGTTGTTGATGATGAACTCCTCGCGGGCCAGGCCCACACCGGCGTTGGGCAGCGCGGCGAACTTGAAGGCCAGGTCGGGGCTGGCCACGTTGAGCATGATGGGCGTGCGTACATCGGGTAGATCGGTGAGCATGGTCTCTTCCTTGCGGAAGGGGATGATACCCTCGTAGACCACGCCATTGTCGCCCTCGCAGCAGCTGGCGGTCACCTCCATACCGGTATCGAGCAGTTCGGTGGCGTTGCCACAACCCACGATGGCGGGCACACCCATCTCACGCGCCACGATGGCGGCGTGGCAGGTTCGCCCCCCCTTGTTGGTGATGATGGCGCTGGCCTTCTTCATGATCGGCTCCCAATCAGGGTCGGTCATGTCGGTCACCAGTACATCGCCTTGTTTGAAATTCTTGCCATCCATGCCACCGCCACGACCATCAAGGCTATACAGGATCCGTACGGTGCCAGCCCCCACGCGGTCGCCGATGGCGATCCCCTTGGTGATCACCTTGGGCTGGGCCGCCGCAGTGGGCTCGAGTTTGTACTCCACCACCCGGTCATCGGCCTTGCGGCTATGGATGGTCTCGGGGCGGGCTTGTACGATGAACAGGCTACCGGTAAGCCCATCCACGGCCCACTCCACGTCCATGGGGCACCAATGGCCCTTCTTCTCACTGTAGTATTTCTCAATGGCCATTACACTACGCGCCACTTCCAGTGCCAGCTCGTCGGAGATGCAGAAGCGGTTGCGTTGGGCGCGTTCGGTGGGGATCACGAGCGTGGGCTTGCCGGGCTCCACACCATAGATCATCTTGCGGTCCTTGTTGCCGATCTTCTTCTCGATGATGGCGCTGTACCCTTGGGCAAGCGTGGGCTTGAAGACGATGAACTCATCGGGGCTCACCGCCCCCTGCACCACCATCTCGCCCAGGCCGTAGCTGCCATTGATCAACACCACGTCCTTGAAACCGCTTTCGGTATCGAGGCTGAAGGCCACGCCACTGGCACCTAGATCGGAACGCACCATCTTCTGCACACCCACACTGAGGCCCACGTCGAAATGGTCGTAACCCAGGCTCTGGCGGTACACGATGGCACGGTCGGTCCACAGGCTGGCGAAGCAGTTGCGCACGGCGGCGATCAGGTCCTGATGGCCACGGATGTTGAGGAAGGTCTCCTGCTGGCCGGCGAAGCTGGCATCGGGCAGATCCTCGGCCGTGGCGGATGAGCGAACGGCCACGTCGGTGGCATCCTGGCCATGCTGTCGGCTCAGTTCATCATAATGGGCCATGATCCCCTTCCAGATCTCCTCCGGGAACTTGCCGTTCTTGATCAAGGTGCGCACGGCCAAACCGGTACGGCGGATGTTCTCCACGTCGTCCACATCCAGTCCGGCAACGATGTCATGGATCTTCTGATCCAAGTCGTTGTGTGCGATGAAGGCCTCGTAGCTGGCCACCGTCACCACGAATCCACCGGGCACTTTGACCCCCAGTTTTCCGAGGTTCTGGATCATCTCTCCCAGGCTGGCGTTCTTGCCGCCCACCGTGGGGATGTCCTTCAGTTCGACTTCGTGCAACCAGGTCAAGTAAGGTGCAGCGCTCATGATGATGGTCGTGGGTGTTTTGGAAGGGATCCTTAAACGTTAGGATCCGCGAAAAGTTAAGGGCCGGATCCGTTCTTGGTACCGGATCCGGCCATGAAAGGATCCGAACGGCACGGACGCCATGGCATTGAATGGCCCTTGAACACCCCATACACCCCCATGTGGCCAATGGAACCGAACAGAGGTGACCGGCGACCGCTACCTTGCCCCCATGCTGATCCTGCTTTCGCCAGCCAAGGACCTGGCCAAGGAAACACCGGTCATCAAAGACGCAACGCAGCCCCAGCTGCTCAAGGAGGCAGCGGTGTTGGTGAAAGCGTTGCGGAACTTGAGCACGAAGCAACTGGCCGAGCTCTTGGAGCTGAACCCGAAGTTGGGCGAGTTGAACCGGAAGCGATACACGGAATGGTCGTTACCATTCACCACGACCAATGCGCGGCCCACAGCCTTCGTTTTCAACGGAGAGGCCTACCGGGGATTGGATGTTCGCGGTCTAAGTTCGGCCGACCTGCGCTTCGCCCAGCACCACTTGCGGATCCTGAGTGGCCTGTATGGTGTGCTTCGACCGTTGGACCTGATCCAGGACTATCGGTTGATGATGGGCACCTCCCTGCGGATCGGCAAGGCCAAGAACCTGTACGCTTATTGGGGCGATAGGATCACCGAACTGATCGAGAAGGACCTGGAGCAGGCCGGTTCCCGCACCTTGGTGAACCTGGCCAGCACGGAATACTTCAAAGCGGTGAATGCGGAACGGCTTGGGGCCAGGGTGATCACCCCGGTCTTCAAGGACCGCGGACCGAAAGGCCACCGTATGGTGATGGTCTATGCCAAACAACAGCGCGGGAGCATGGCTCGGCACATCATCCGGAACCGGATCCTCGACGCCGAGAAGCTGAAAGCCTATTCCGACGATGGCTATCGCTATTCGGCTGTGGATAGCACCGCCGATGAATGGGTGTACCTGCGGGAGGCAGCCCCCCAGGGGCCACCATCCAAGCTGGCCGGAGGACGGATCAGGCAATAGGCTGTGGCCGAAGCTATTGTGCACCGCTGGCTGGAAAGGAACCCATCCGGCGCTACCTTCGAGCGCTTTTTCCGTTCCCCATGTTCGAGAACCTCAACGACAAGCTCGAAAGAGCCTTCAAAGTACTCAAAGGCCAAGGCCAGATCACCGAGATCAACGTGGCCGAGACCACCAAGGAGATCCGCAAGGCCCTCCTTGATGCCGATGTGAACTACAAGACCGCCAAGGACTTCACGGACCGCGTGAAGGCCAAGGCCTTGGGGCAGGACGTGCTCACCAGCGTGAGCCCCGGTCAACTGCTCACCAAGATCACGCACGACGAGCTGGCCGAACTGATGGGGGGGCAGAGCGCGGGCATCAACCTCAGCGGCAACCCCACCGTGGTGCTCATGAGCGGCCTGCAAGGTTCGGGTAAGACCACCTTCAGCGGGAAGCTGGCCAACCTCTTGCGGAAGAAGGGGCGTAAGCCGCTGTTGGTGGCGTGCGACGTTTACCGGCCCGCGGCCATAGACCAGTTGGAGACCCTGGGGCAACAGCTGGGCGTGGTGGTGTATGCCGAACGGGGCAACACCGACCCGGTGGCGATCGCCCAACGTGGCATCGAATACGCGAAGACGCACGGCTTCACCGTGGTGATCGTGGATACCGCGGGTCGCCTGGCGGTGGACGAGGCCATGATGGACGAGATCACCCGGGTGAAGGCGACCATCAAGCCACACGAGACATTGTTCGTGGTGGACGCGATGACCGGCCAGGATGCGGTGAACACCGCCAAGGCGTTCAACGACCGCCTGAACATCGATGGGGTGGTGCTCACCAAGCTCGATGGTGATGCCCGCGGTGGTGCGGCCTTGTCCATCCGTAGTGTGGTGAACAAGCCCATCAAGTTCATCGGCACCGGTGAAAAGATGGAGGCCATCGACGAGTTCCACCCGGACCGCATGGCGGGCCGGATCCTCGGCATGGGCGACGTGGTATCGCTGGTGGAACGCGCGCAGGAACAATTCGACGAGAAACAGGCGCGGGAGCTGAACAAGAAGATCCAGAAGGACCAGTTCGGCTTCGACGACTTCCTGGAACAGATCGCCCAGATCAAGAAGATGGGGAACATGAAGGACCTCATGGGCATGATCCCCGGCGTGGGCAAGGCGCTGAAGAACATCGACATCCCCGATGATGCCTTCAAAGGCATCGAGGCCATCATCCACAGCATGACGCCCGAGGAACGCAAGAACCCGGGGCTCATCAACGGCAGCCGTCGTCAACGCATCGCTCGCGGCAGCGGCAACCACGTGGAAGCGGTGAACAAGTTGATGAAACAGTTCGAGGAGACCCGGAAGATGATGAAGATGATGGGCGACAAGAGCAAGATGCAGAACATGATGCGGCAGATGCAGCAGATGCAAGGCATGCGGCGCTGAGGTGCGCCGAGGTCACCTGGAACCGTGTACCGGCACGCCAGCGGAGAAGGGGAGAGAAGTCCTGTGGAGGTGCCGTCGTCTTCGGGAACGGGACTACGGATGGCGAAGCTGATGGCGGTCAGGAACGTTTCGCGGTACGATCGTACTTTAAGGCCCCGAATGAACCTCCAGACCGCCCACCACGTGTTAGATGGCCGAGCCTGTAGCTCGGCCCTGAAGCGCCGGATCGCCGAAGAAGCCATCCGCATCCTGGAGCAACGCGGGCGCCCCCCGCACTTGGCCGCGGTCCTGGTGGGGAACGACGGGGCCAGCCGCACCTATGTGGAAGCCAAGGTGAAGGCGTGCGGAGAAGTGGGGTTCCGCAGCACCTTGATCGAACTCCCGGCGACCATCAGCGAGGAGGATCTCATGACGCAGGTCCGTCAGCTCAATGCGGACCCCACCCTGGACGGCTTCATTGTTCAACTGCCATTACCGCCCCACATCAACGCCGACCGGGTGCTGCAGACCATCACCCCGAATAAGGACGTAGATGGATTCCATCCGGTGAACGTGGGGAACATGGTGCTCGGCCTGCCATGCTTCCTATCGGCCACTCCCAGCGGCATCTGCGAACTGCTCAAGTATTACGAGGTGGAGACCGCCGGGAAACACTGCGTGGTGGTCGGCCGCAGCAACATCGTGGGCACCCCGATCAGCATACTCCTGAGCCGCAACGCCTATCCCGGCAACAGCACCGTTACCCTGGCCCATAGCCGTACCGCGGATCTGCCCGCCATCACCCGGCAGGCCGACATCCTCGTGGTGGCCATCGGCAAACCCGGATTCGTCACGGCCGATATGGTGAAGGAAGGCGCCGTGGTGGTCGATGTCGGCATCCACCGCATCGCCGACCCCACACGCAAGAGCGGTTTCCGTCTGGTGGGCGACGTGGACCATGCCTCGGTGGCCCCCAAGTGCAAGGCGATCACACCCGTACCCGGAGGAGTTGGTCCCATGACCATCACCAGCCTGTTGCAGAACACGCTGAAAGCCGCACGGTAGTGTACCGTACCTTCGAGGTACCCAATAGCCTGGTTGGGATCCCCTGAACGAAGGGGCCCGAGGCTACCATTCAGTCAGGCACAGCCGAGAGCGCATCGTGTAGCGGTGTCCACGAGCTCGATCATAGGCGAAACATGGGCGGAAATGAGACCGGGGGCCGAGCTTGAGGTGATCCCGAACAAGTGCTTAGCTTCCCCCACGGTAGAGCGAACCATCGCCACGACATGCGAACCACCACCACCCTCGGCGCCATGGCCTGTGCCCTCATGACCATAGCCCAGCCCAAGACCGACAAGGCCACCATCCAATGGGGCGAGGAGCAGACCGAGAAGACCACAGGGACCTATGGCACCCTGTTCGGCCAGAACGACGACGCGGTCCACATGACCTTCTGGAAGAAGGACGACCTCTTCATCCGGAAGATGACCGCCGACCTCGCCAACGCGTACCTCGTCCCCGTGGACCTCAAGTTGGACAAGAAGGACCTCCAATTGCGAGAAGCGATGGTGGCTGGCGACCACATCATCCTGTTCGCCGAACGGTACGATAAGAAGGAGGACCTTCGCACGCTGTACATGCGATCCTACCGCGAATCGGACATGGTGCCCACCGGACCGTGGGAACGTCTGGCGGAGTTCAGCTCAGGGAAGGCCTATGCCGGCGGCTTCCAGATGGATGTCTCGCCCAACGAAGAACACATCCTGGTGAGCATATTCCTGCCGTACGACAAGGATGGCGCGGAGAAATTCCGCCTGCGGGTGTACGACCGCAGGATGGCACCGGTGTGGGACCGGGAAGTCACCATGCCGTACACCGACAAGGAATTCGTGGTGGAGGACCTGCGGGTGGAGAACGATGGAGATGTGGTCGCCCTGGGGATGAAATACGCGGAAAAGCAGGAAGCAAGAAGGATGAAACGGGAAGGCCAGGCCACGTACGACTACCACTTGATCACCTTCTCGGCCGATGGGACCCACCTGGATAACACCATCCACGGCGGCGATCGGTTCCTTCAGGACCTCACCATCAGCCTGGACAAAGGCGAGGGGCCGATCCTTTGCGGTGGACTGTACGGCACCAAAGAGAGCAACAAGGTCCGGGGCGCCTTCTTCATGAGCCTTGACCCACGGACGAAGGCCGTCATACACGAGAGCTATCAAGCCTTCTCCGACGACCTGATCACCCAATACATGACCGCTCGCGAAGAGGCGAAGGCGAAGAAGAAAGCGGAGAAGAAGGACGAGGACCTTCAACTGTTCGAGTACGACCTGGACGAGATCATCCGCCGCGACGATGGCGGGGCTGTCCTGGTGGGAGAACAGTACTACAGCTACACGACCACCGTATGCACCCCGACCCAGAACGGTGGGCAGAGCTGCCACACCGTCTCGCACTACATCCACAACGATATCATCGTGGTGAACATGGACCCCAAGGGCGATATCGAGTGGGCCACCACCATCCCCAAACGGCAACACACCACCAACGACGGCGGCTACTACAGCAGCTACACCGTGGGGGTGAAGGGCGACCGGTTGCACTTCATCTTCAACGACAATGCGGAGAACCTCTTCCGATCCGCCGGCGACAAGTTCAAACCGATGGACCTCGGCGGCAAGGCATCGGTGGTGACCATGGCCACCGTGAGCAGGGACGGCCATGTGGTGCGCGAAGCCCTCATGGACCCCGAAAAGCGCGACCTGATCCTGCGCCCGAAAGGCAGTCATCAGTTGGCCGATGATCGTATGTTCATCTACGCCACCCGGAAGCGCGACTACCGTTTCGGGCTGGTCTCCTTCCAGTAGGCTCAAGGGCGACCTCGCTGGCCGCCCCTTGGTTCAGGAGACGAAAGGATCGATCCGTCGACGAAATTGCGGTATCGGTCTTGACAAACGGGCCGATCATCGCACATCTTGCACCACCTCAGATGACCGGCTCACCTCACGAAACAACCTGACCCATGTGGCCTGTCCAAACCTTGACCCTGTTGTTGTGCTTAACGGACGAGGAGCAACTCTTCGCACGGAACACCCCTGCCGAACCCGAACCGGCAAAGACCGAGGCCGTGGTACCGAAAGAAGTAGAGCCGGAGGAGAACACGGTGGCGTACCCCGCCGCATGAACATGCACTGACCAGGACCTTGTCCTGTGTTCAAAGACCCCGGTGCCGCCGCCTTGGTGCCGGGGTCTGCTCTTGGTCAATGGGGTTCTTCGTTCTTCCCGAGCAGATCGCGTAATCGTTCCAAGTCGGTGTTGCGATCCTCATCACCCAGCTTCTGGTAGCTGTTGGCCAGGTTGTTCAGCTGCCTGCGGATGATCTCCAAGTTGGTACAAGGTGCGTAGAACGAAGGACGCGGCTCGATCTTCAGCTTCTCCAGGAACTCGTTGATCTCGTTCCTGCCGAGGATATCGCCCTGGCTGAAGGCATTCACGTAGAACAACACGTTCTCTTCGCCGGATTGACCGGCATCCGCCCCGCCGATGCTATCCTCGTCCAGGTAGGCCAGCACGAAATGGTTCGGTAGGTTCACCCCACGGAGGGGAAGACCCAGGTCCTCGGCCAGCACCTGGTAGATGATGGCCAGGGAGAGCGGGTTTCCCGTGCGGCTGTCCAACACTTCGTTGATGTAGCTGTTCTGCGGGGCGTGGTAGTTGCGCTTGTTGCCCTTGAAACCGTGGACCTGGAAGAAGATGTGGTTGAACACGCGCACCTTCTCGAAAGCCGTGAGGTGGTCGTTCAGCTCCAGCCAGATATCCTGGCGAATGGAGGCGAGCCTGGCCTTCACCTTCTGTTCATCCAGGTCGGGGTAGCGGTACCGGCTGATGATGAGCGCACCTTCGAGCAGGTCCTCGCCACCGTTGGTCTTCCAAGCGCGAAGCCGGTCGGTAACGCTTCCCAGATGGATGGTCTGCAGGATGTCCTCGATCCGGTTCCGGAAGAGGTCGCCGAGGTCATCGTATTCCCAGGCTCGTTCCAGCACGGGCACCACAGGGTCGCCGAGGGAAACGATACGGTCCCGAACTTGTTGATAGACTCCTTCGTCGGGATCTTCGATCAAGGTGATCAGCGCACGGATCTCGGTCTCGCTCATGGGCGTTCCTTTCGTTCTACACGGAGGATCGGAACGAAAGTATCGGGGCGTCACCCGGGGTGAAAGCCCGGAGCGAAGCATGTTTCAACCGTTCGGGGTTGAAGCTGGATCAACAGCGGATCGTGGAACGCAAGGGAGGCCGAACAGGACCGTGCTAAGCACGTGTCACCCGCTCCAGCACCTCGGTGATCATCCGATCGATGGCGGAGTGGTGGTCCTTGCTGTACTCCTTGCGCAGGCGATTGGCCACCACGGTGCATACCGTGGCACAGCGATGGCCCAGCAGGCTGCCCAGTCCATACAGGGCACTGGTCTCCATCTCGAAATTGCTGCCGCGCAAACCCTCATGGGTGAATGCGGAGAGCCTTTCGTTCAACCCATCAATGCTGGGGATGCCACGCAATTGCCGGCCTTGAGGGGCGTAGAATCCACCGCTGGTGTAGGTGATGCCGGTCACGTTCCCATGGCCCAGCAAGGCCACCAGGTCCTTATCGCCCGCAGCCACGTACGGCAAGGGCAGGTTATCGGGCCATTCGGTCTGTTGCAACAAGGCGTTCAGCAGGCGCAGTTCGGCATCGGTGCTCTCGTAGGCGTAGTAGTGCAGCACATTGTCCATACCCACGCCGTAGGCGCTCACGATACGGGTATCCACCGGGATGTCCTCCTGCAAAGCCCCGCAGGTGCCCAGCCGGATGATCTTCAAGGCACGGGTATGTTCCTTGGGGGTGCGTTCCTCCAGGTCGATGTTCACCAATGCGTCCAGCTCGTTCACGACGATATCCAGGTTATCGGTACCGATACCGGTGCTCAGGGCGGTGATGACCACCCCGTTGTATTCGCCGGTATGCGCCACGAACTCGCGGTTGTTCACCTGGTGTTCCACGCGATCGAAATGCCTGCTGATGCGTTCCACGCGTCCTTGGTCGCCCACCACCAGCACGATGTCGCCCAGCTGTTCGGGCCGGAGTGCGATGTGGTAGACCGAGCCATCCGGGTTCAGGATCAACTCACTGGGTGCGATAACGGTGCCTGGAGGAGTAAGGGCGATGGGATGCATGGTCGGTATGCAGAGGTTGGAGGTTCGTGCTCAGGCCGCGTGCCGGATGGGCGTTCGGTCGGGGCCTCCTTGGTGTCAGGGTCGAGTATCCGAGATCCCGCGTTCAGGAACGCCATCGGGAGTATGGGGCACACGACAGCGGACGGCAAGGTAATGGCAAAGCGGCACGGTGAAGGAATGGCCCCGGGAAAGGACTCCGGGTAGTACCGGGATGAAATGCCTACTGCTGGGCGAAGACCTTCTGCAACAGAGCCGTGGCGCGGGCCGTGGGGTCCTGCCGGATCTTCTTCTCCTCGTCGGCGAGCAGAAGGAAAAGTCCGTCCATGGCCTTGGTGGTGACATAGGCGTCGAGGTCCGGATCCACGGCTTTGCCGCCGGTGAGCAATGTGGCGGTGTTGTAGGCGCTGGCAACAGGTGTCCAATAGCTGGTGAGGGCCACCTGCCGCGTGGCGTTCTCCACTACCGGGGTGAACTTGGCGCGCAAGGCATCGCTGGTCTTCTCTCGCAGGAAGTTGGTCGCTGCGTTCTCACCGCCTTTCAGCAGGTTGAAGCCGTCCTGGATGCTCATGCTGGTGATGGCGTCCACGAACACGGGCACGGCCTCCTTGGCGGCCTGTTCGGCGGCCTTGTTCAAGGTCAGTTCGAAATCCTCCACGGGCTTCTTGAGGCCGAGGTCGAGCAGGGTGTTCTTCACCTTGATGGCTTCGGCGGGGAAGGGGATCCTGATGCGGGCATCGTTCCAGAACCCGTTGGCGATGCTGGCTTTCTCCACGCTACGTTCGGTGCCGAGACGCAGGGCTTCCTTCAACCCGGAGATCACCTCCTCGTTGGAGAGCGCAGTGCTGGAAGGCAATGAACCAAGCACGTTCTGCATATCCTGTGGCGAACAGGAGAGAAGGGAAACGGTCACGAAGGCAAGTAGGATCTTCCGCATCGGGTCGGGGATAGGAGGGAAGGGTGAATGGAAGGCAGGCTGAAGGAGAACGGGATGGGGCGGACTTGGGTATGGATGGAAAGCACGATCACTCCTCACTGGATGTGTTCTTCCAGCGCCAGCCGCCAGGCCCCAGGGACCGGTATGGACCGGTTCGTGGTATAGTCGAAGCAGACCATCACACTACGCCCCTCGGCACAAATGCCGGGTGCATCGCCACCGATCCGATGGATGGCGTACACCAGATCGAAGCTTTTATTCCCGATGGTGCCGCACCAAACCTCCGCTTCGATCCGGTCGGTGAGATGCACAGGCATCCGGTAGTCCACCTCGTTCCGAGCGAGGATCAGGCCCTCCTTGCGCCAGTCGTGGTCCGGAGCGACCACCGTACGCAACAGTGCCATGCGGGCCAGCTCGAACCAATGAAGGTAGACGCCATTATGTACGTGCCGGGCCATATCCACGTCGGCGAAACGGATCTGGATGGGGAGGCGGGTCGTCATGGCTGGGTGGTTGGCTCTGGAGGCGGTTGGAGGTCTATGGTCGGCGGAAGCGGTCGGCCGTTAGAAGAGTGCAGCGGGCGGAGAACGCCTCAGGGGCCGGTCGTCCGTTGCCTGCTCTATGCTGCCTGCTATCTGCGTTCGCTCGTGTATTTCATTTCACCAACGGCCTACTCCCTGCCATGCTCCTCACGAAATAGGATTCAACATCACGCTGAACACGGTGATGCTGTTCGGATCCCTGTCGTAGAAGAGCTTATCGAGCGCCTCCATGATGTTCTTGGCCCGGAAGTAGGAGGTATGGAGTGTCCCTTCGCCCCGCGCGCTCCATTGAATGGTGTAGCTGCCCGTGCGCTCCTTGTACGTGCGCACGTAATCCAGCATGGCACGGAGGGCATCCACCTTGTCGCTTCCTTGGGTCTGGTGGAAGAGGAAGCTCTGGTTGTGCCGTGGATTGAGGGTGATGACGGTGAGCTTGGTGGCCGTGCCGGCCTCGTCGAAGTTGAACACAAGGCTGTCCGGTCCGATGCCGATGTGGTCGGCGATCTCCTTCTGGTAACGCGCGATCTCCAGGTTCTTGTCCCTTGTCATGTGCGAAGCCCACGTGGCCAGGATTACGATCAGGCGCTGTGTGCGGGCGGGTCGAAATTACGGAACACCGAATTGTGGCTGCGGTACTCGGGGACGAGTGATTTCATCCCTCGGACCATCTGATCCGGGTCCGTGGCGTTGACGATGGCCTCCACGGTCTGGAGCACCTGCCGCGGATCCTGGTCGCGGACCTGTCCGATGAGGATCCGGGGGTGGTGGGTGGGGAGGGTGTTCTCGGAGGAAGCGAGCAACTCCTCGTAGAGTTTTTCACCAGGTCGCAGGCCGGTGTAGGCGATGGTGATGTCCCGCCCGGGCTCCAATCCGCTCAGCCGGATCATCTTCTCGGCCATGTCGGCGATCCGCACCGGTTGGCCCATGTCGAAAACGAAGATCTCGCCACCCCTTCCCATGGTAGCGGCCTCCAACACCAAGCGGCACGCTTCGGGAATGGTCATGAAGAACCGTGTGACCTCCGGATGGGTGACCGTTACGGGGCCACCGGCCGCGATCTGCCTGCGGAACAAGGGGATGACCGAGCCACTGCTGCCCAGCACATTGCCGAAGCGCGTGGTGGTGAAGCGTGGCGCACCCGGACGTGTGGCGGCGAGGCTGTTGACCACCATCTCGGCCACCCGCTTGCTCGCCCCCATCACGCTGGTGGGGTTCACGGCTTTGTCGGTGCTCACGAAGATGAACTGCTCCACCTGATGCTCGCAAGCCAATTCGGCCATTGTGCGCGTACCATGAATGTTGGTTTGCACGGCTTCGCGTGGCTGGGCCTCCATCAATGGCACATGTTTGTAGGCGGCCGCATGGAACACCACCTGGGGCCGATGCGCGGCGAAGATCCCGGCCATGCCATTCCGATCGCGTACATCGGCTATCCGGACATGGAGATCCGGGGTACCGGCCGCCCGCAGTTCCATCTCGACATCGTACAGGCCCGATTCGGCGATGTCCACCAGCACCAGTTCCTTCAGTTGCATGCGTGCCAGCTGCCGGGCCAGCTCACTGCCGATGGACCCCGCGGCACCGGTCACCAGGACCCGCTTCCCGCTGAACTGGGCCTTCACCTGCGCATCGTCCAGCCGGATCACCGGCCGCCCCAGCAGGTCCTCGATCCGCACCTCCTTGATCTGCCCGGCGCTCAGCTGCCCATTGATCCAGTCGCTCACCGGGGGCACGCTGAGCACCCGCACCCTGGCGGCCACGGCGGCATCCACCACCCGGCGCCGGTTCTCGGGATCGGGGCGCTGTATGGCGATGATCACCTCATCCACCCCGCCGGAGGCCAATAGGGCGGGCAGCTTATCGGTGGTGTACACCTGGCTACCCTCCAGCCGTTTCCCGGCTTTGCGCGGGTCGTCGTCCACGAACGCCGCCACCTGGTACTTCACACTGCCTTCGCGCTCCAAGGTGCGCTTGGTGATCAGCCCGGCCTCGCCCGCGCCATGGATCACCACGCCCACCACATGCTTTCCGGCTCCGCGCGAACGCAGGTGCAGCAGCTTGAAACCGATACGCACCACGATCAGCAGCATGGCGGTGGCCATGAAGTCGATCACGATCACCGAGGTGGGCAGGAAATAGTAGCCATCGAAGTACAGGTAGCGCACCGCACCGACAGCGAGGAAGGTGGCCGTACCGGCGAGCACGGTGAGGAAGATGCGCCGGGCATCGTCGGTATTGGTATGCCGCACCATGATCCGCGGCAGGCCCGCGATGAGATAAGAGACCATGCGCACCAACAGGAACAGCGGCAACACCGGCAACAGCAGGTCCACCTCGATCCTTGGCACGTTGAAGTTGAAGCGCAGGAGGTAAGCCACCGAGAGCGCGGCCACCGAGAGCACCATGTCGATCAACAGGATGCCCCAGCGCGGGAAGAGGCGTGCAGCGGCCATGGAAGGGTGCGAAAGATAGGGGGCACATCGCAGCGCCATCGCCGGGGTCTTCTTCGCATATTTGTCGCCCATCCAGCCCTGGGCTCCAGGGTACCGAACGAGAACGACACATGCCAAGATCACTGGTCACCGGAGGCGCCGGCTTCATGGGCGCCCATCTGGTGAAGGAACTGTTGGCCATGGGGCATACCGTGGTCGCCCTGGACGACCTCAGCGGTGGCTTCGCCGACCAAGTGGACCCACGTGCCACCTTCGTGCAGGGGTCCATCAACGACCATGCGCTCATCGACCGGCTTTTCGCCGAGCATCGGTTCACGAACGTCTATCACCTGGCGGCATACGCAGCGGAGGGTCTCAGCCACTTCATCCGTCGCTTCAACTACCAGAACAACCTGATCGGCAGCATCAACCTGATCAACGCCAGCGTGCGGCATGAGGTGAAGTGCTTCGTGTTCACCAGCAGCATCGCGGTGTATGGAGCCCTGAAGCCACCGATGCGCGAGGATATGGTACCCAAGCCGGAGGACCCCTACGGCGTGGCCAAATTGGCTGTGGAGATGGACCTTGCCGCTGCGCGCCACATGTTCGGTCTCAACTACGTGGTGTTCCGCCCGCACAACGTGTACGGCGAGTACCAGAACATCGGCGACCGCTACCGCAACGTGGTGGGCATCTTCATGAACCAGTTGATGCAGGGGCAGCCCCTCACCGTGTTCGGCGATGGCCTCCAACAACGGGCCTTCACCTATGTGGGCGACATCGCCCCGCTGATCGCGCGTTCGGCCATGACCCCTGAGGCCTATGGAGAGGTGTTCAACGTGGGGGCCGACACCCCCTACACCGTGAACGAACTGGCCAAGCTGGTCATGGAGGCCATGGGGATGAATGGAGAACTGCGCCACCTGGAGGCCCGCAATGAAGTGGTGTTCGCCTTCAGTGACCATAGCAAGGTGGAGCGTGTGTTCGGCAAGGTGCGGGAGACCACCCTGCAGGAAGGCCTGGCACGCATGGCTCCCTGGGCCAAGGCGGTGGGCGCGCGCAAGAGCGGCACTTTCGGGAACATCGAGGTCGAACGAGGCCTGCCGCCGAGTTGGAGGGACTGACGTGCACCGTAGCGCCACGTTCACCACATTTGCATGCGGCCCTGCGAAGGCCACCAGGTAACATCATGCCGCGTATCCTCTTCATCGCTTCGCACCGCCCGGAACGCAGTCCCAACCAGCGTTTCCGGTTCGAGCAATACCTGCAACACCTGGAGGCCAATGGGTTCCAGTGCGAAGTGAGCCACCTGGTCGAGGCCAGCGACGACGCCTTCCTCTACCGACCGGGGCACCTTTGGGACAAGCTGCTCTTCGTACGGCGCAGCATCCTCAAGCGTCGCCGCGATGTAGCGCGGTCCGACCGGTTCGATATCGTGTTCATCTGCCGGGAAGCGCTCATGACGCGTAGTACGAGCTTCGAACGCGCCTTTCGGAAACGCGGCGCGCGCATCGTTTACGACTTCGATGATTCCATCTGGCTCTCCAACGTGAGCGATGCCAACCGGCGGTGGGCATGGATGAAGGACCCCGATAAGACCGCACGGATCATCGCCCTGGCCGACCTCGTGTTCGCCGGCAACGCCTACCTGGCGGACTATGCCCGGCGGCACAACCCCAGGGTGACCATCGTGCCCACCACGATCGATACCGAGGAATACCGCCCCGTACCGGTACGCCGCGAAGGCCCCGTCACCATCGGTTGGAGCGGCAGCATCACCACCATCCAGCATTTCCAGCACGCGCTGCCCTTCCTGGAACGGTTGAAGGAGCGCTTCGGCGACCGCGTGGCCTTCCGGGTGATCGGCGATGGCACCTACCGGGAACCCTCCCTCGGCATCCAAGGCATGCCCTGGCGCAAGGAGACCGAGCTACAGGACCTGGCGGGCATCGACATCGGCATCATGCCCCTGCCCGATGATGAATGGACCAAAGGCAAGTGCGGGCTGAAGGGCCTGCAGTACATGGGCCTGGGCCTGCCCACCATCATGAGCCCGGTGGGGGTGAACAGCGAGATCATCCAGGACGGGGTGAACGGCTACCTGGCCACCGACACCGACGAATGGGTACGGAAGATCGGATGGCTCGTGGAAGATGCCGACCTTCGCAGCCGGTTGGGAGCCGAGGCCAGGCGCACCGTGGAGGAACACTACTCCGTACACGCCTGGCGGGATCGCTACCTCACCCTTTTCAACAACCTGATCGAAGAGCGCCCCGCGCGCCATTGAACGCAACAGCCCCATGGAAACGACCGCAGAACTGAAGAAGATCGCCCTTACCCAGGTGCATGAAAGCCTCGGCGCCAAGATGGTGCCTTTCGCAGGCTACCTCATGCCGGTGCAGTACACCGGCGTGAACGATGAGCACCACGTCGTGCGCAACGCCGTTGGGGTGTTCGACGTGAGCCACATGGGGGAGTTCATCGTACGGGGACCGGGAGCCTTGGACCTTATCCAGAAGGTCACCAGCAACGATGCCAGTAAGCTCGAAGTAGGCAAAGTGCAGTACAGCTGCATGCCCAACGGGAAAGGGGGCATCGTGGACGATCTGTTGGTGTACCGCATGCAGCAGGGCGACGACCACCACTACGTCCTGGTGGTGAACGCCAGCAACATCGAGAAGGACTGGGCCTGGATCCAACAGCACAACACCTTCGATGCCCAACTGGAGAACATCAGCGATCGCATGAGCCTGCTGGCCGTGCAAGGTCCCAAGGCGGTGGACACCCTGAAGGGGCTCTTCACCGAGGATATCGCCAGCATGCCCTATTACACCGCCAAGTACGCCGAGATGAAAGGGGTGGGGCTGGTGCTGATCAGCACCACAGGGTACACCGGTTCCGGTGGTTACGAGATCTACATGCCCAACGCCCTCGCCGAGAAAGCCTGGAACGTGGTGTTCGAAGCCGGTGCGCCCTTCGGCATCAAGCCTTGTGGCCTCGCCGCACGCGACACCCTGCGCCTGGAGATGGGCTTCTGCCTCTACGGCAACGACATCGACGACACCACCTCGCCCATGGAGGCCGGGCTGGGCTGGATCACCAAGTTCACCAAGGACTTCATCGACGCCCCCGTGCTGAAGGCCCAGAAAGAGAACGGTACCGCCCGTAAGCTCGTGGGCTTCGAACTGGTGGAAAGGGGCATCCCACGTCACGACCATCCCGTGCTGGACGAGGCTGGCAAGGTGGTGGGCAAGGTCACCAGCGGCACCCAAAGCCCCACCTTGCAGAAACCCATCGGCATGGCCTATGTGCCCACCGCCATGGCCAAGGAGGGGACCCCACTTTGGATCGATGTGCGTGGTAAAGCATTGAAAGGCGTGGTGGTGAAGCTACCTTTCCTCACCAAACCCTGATCCATGGAGGACATCCGCAACAGCGAATACAAGTACCGGGTAGAGGTATGCTTCTCGCCCGCACAGTATCCGCTGTATGCGCAGGACATGGGCATCGTGGTGGTGATCGATGTGCTGCGTGCCACCAGCGCCATGGTGGCGGCCTTCGAGAGCGGCATCGACCGCATCATCCCCGTGGCCACCATAGAAGAGGCCTCGCAATACATCGGCCGTAGCGGGTACATCGCCGCCGCCGAACGCAATGGCGAGGTGGTGCAGGGGTTCGCCTATGGCAACTCGCCATTGGCCTACGTGGGGCAGGACCTCCGCGGCAAGACCATCGTAATGACCACCACCAACGGCACCAAGGCCATCAACCTTGCCAAGGGCGCACGGCAGCTCGTGGTGGGTTCGTTCCCCAACCTCACCGCGCTGAGCGACTGGCTCGTGCAGCAGGACGATAACATCCTGTTGCTCTGCTCCGGCTGGAAGGACAAGTTCAACCTGGAGGACAGCGTTTTCGCCGGTGCGGTGATGGAGCGGCTGCTGGAGAGCGGCAAGTTCGGGGTGGAGGAGGACAGCAGTATCGCCGCCAAGTACATGTACATGGCCGCGCGCGACAACTTCATGGGCATCCTGAAAGCCGCGCCCCGCCGCCGCCGCATCCAACAGCTGCACCTGCTGCCCGATGTGAAGTACTGCCTCACGCCCGACCAGAGCACGGCCATCCCCATCCTGCGCGATGGCGAACTGGTGCTGCTCGATACATCCCGCAAGGCATGATCCGCAAGACCCTGCTGATGACCCTGTTGCTCGGTGTGGCGGCCATCGTGCTGCTGCCCTCGCGCACGGTGGAACCCGCGCACGCATGGGGCTTCTACGGCCACAAGCGCATCAACCGCATGGCCTGCTTCACGCTGCCGCCCGAGATGTTCGGCTTCTACAAGCGCCACATCGATTTCATCACCGACCACGCCGTGGACCCCGACAAGCGCCGCTACGCCGTGGAGGGCGAGGCCCAGCGCCATTACATCGACATAGACCACTACGCGCACGGGGGCGTGGATCCCTTCGAGGCCATGCCCCGCAAGTGGAGCGATGCCGTGGCGAAGTACAGCGAGGACACCTTGCAGGCGTACGGCATCGTGCCGTGGCACATCGAAGTGATGTTCGGCCGGTTGGTGACCGCCTTCCAGCGCGGCGACGTGGACCGGATCCTGCGCAACAGCGCCGAGATCGGCCATTACGTGGGCGATGCGCACGTGCCGCTGCACACCACCGAGAATTACAACGGCCAACTCACCAACCAGCACGGCATCCATGCGTTCTGGGAAAGCCGCATCCCCGAGCTGAGCGCCGAGAACTACGACCACCTCGTGGGCCGCGCCACCTACGTGGACCGCATCCT
>CAUJED010000168.1:0-15523 GCA_963169535.1 Bacteroidota bacterium
CCAGAAGATGTTGTGGTCGCCGAAGAGGTTCACCGGATCCTCCCGACGGCGGGTCTTGCACTCCTCCACGGTCTCATCAAGGCCGTAATCCGGGTAGTCGCCGTCGCTGGGTTCGTACACCCCATCGCCGTTGAAATCCACGAACGGCGCCAGATACAGGTCCTGTCCCTTATCCAAATTCCCCTCGGCGGGCCAGCTCGTGAAATCACTCGGGATCGAATAGCCATCCGGGAAGAGCTCGGCCATGTCGCAGTTGTCCGGATCGCTCTGGCATTGGTACCACTGGATGAAGGTCTCGACCTGTGAACGTTCGGTGGTCCAGAACTTGTCGTACTCCAAGCACGTCTCGGCCTCCACCGAGGCGTTGGTGTTGTTCAATGGGCCAGGCCAGAAATCGTTCCCTTGGGCACGGAACAGCACCGCAGCCAGCTTCAGCTGGTTATCCGAAGACATGCCGCCCATCCAGAGGCCACCAGCGAAGATGGAGCTGGCGTTGCCGAAAGGAGTGGTCATGTTACGTGGTATCTCGTAGGCGGGCAGTGAGTTACCACCGCGCCGTTGCCACATGTTCCCGCCGTTCTCGATGATGGCCCGTACGTTGTTGTACGCCAGCTCTGTACGGTCCGATGCCGGAACACACGCTGCGGCCTTCGGGCGCACCTGTTGCATGCCAGATCCGGCCGGACGGTCCGGGGCACGGCCGAACGACGGTAGCACCGTGGCCACCAGCAGGCCCGCAACGATGATGCGGGTTCGCGAAGTACTCGTGTTGGCTTTCATGGTCTTACGTTTTCTCCCGGTCTGGTCAGAAATTGAAGCGCACACCCAGGCGGATCGTACGCGGAGAACCGAAGTTGTATGGGTTGTTCACCTTCAAGGCGTAGAGGTCGCGGAACGAATCCGGGTTGGTCTGCCCATTGATGATCTGTTGTGTGGCCGCCGAGGCCAGGTAACCGTCGTTGCTCGGCGATCCCGTGAACCGGTAGGCCCCTACGATGTTCTCGGTGTTGAACACGTTGGTCACCAACAGGTAGATGTTCAGGTCGGCGCTCTTGGCCTTTTCGCCTTCCTTGCCCCCGAAGCTCAGCGGGATGTCCCGATCGAGCTGGATATCGGTGGTGAACTGCCAGGGCAGGCGGGACCCGTTCAACGAGCCCTCCAGTGCGCGGCTACCGGATCCGGCGCCTTCGTTGTAAACGATGCTGCTACGGCTGTACGGCGTACCGCTGCCCAGGATGCTCACCACGTTCACACCGGTACGGCTCAAGATGGGCTTACCGAAGAGCATGGGGCCGTTGTAGTCCTTGCCGCCACCATAGCGGAAGTCGAAGGTGGTCTGGAACCGATGGCGTTGGTCGAAGTCCAGCGGAGAGATGGTCCGCAGGTTCGGCAGGCCGCTGTTGATCAGGCTGATGCCCGTGGTGGGACCGGAGCCGGTGCCGTCCGCGAACTGCAGGGTGTACGAAGCACGCATCCACACGTTGCCGGTCTGGCGCAGGTCGAAGGTGGCGGTGAGGCCTTTCACCGTGCCGAAGTCGTAGTTGTCGTACGTACGGTAGGTGCGGGGATACGCGTTCACGATGTTCCGGATCTGGATCTGGTCGCGCAGTTCACGATAGTATGCGGCGATCTTCAGCGAAGAAGCCTTGGAGAGCACCTGCTGGAAGCCCAGTTCGTAATCGATGGTCTTGGTGGGCTTCAGGTCGGGGTTGGTCACGACATCGCCCGTGAGACCCAGGTAGCTCATGGTCACCAGGTCCAACCGGCTCTGTCCGGCACCGGGGCGCTGGGTGAGCACATCGTAGTGCGCGAAGAACACGGCCTCGTCGCTGATCGGGAAGGAGAACGCCACACGGGGCATCACGTTCACAGCCGGGGTGTAATCCTTGAAGCCATTCTGGCGAAGGGCCGAACCATTGATCTCCGCGGGCTTGTCACCATCCACCAGGTAGGGACGGATCTGGCCAGCTTCGGCTACGGCGTTACCGTCGGCGAGTTCCACGCCCTGCGCATTGTACCAGGTATCGCCATCGCGATAGCCATTGATCCGATTGGGATCGGCCACATCGTCCACATACACCACGAAATCGTCTCCGATGTTGCTCGGGCGGTTGGCCAATGCTGCGCGGATCGCGCTGTTGGGCACGGCGGAACCCGCGGTGTAGGCTTCCTGGAAGAGGTACTTATCCTTCAGCACGTTCTGGTTCGCATCGTAGCGGTCCACCCGTACACCTACGTTGAAGATGATGTCGTCGAAGGTGAACTTGTCCATGACGTAGCCCGACATGTAGATGGGCTCGAAAGGCGCCTGTAGACGCGTGTAGTTGCCGTCCTTGTCCTTCCCGGTGAAGAAATCCGCGAAGCTCGGCTTGCTGGTGAGCTTGTTCCCCAGGTGGTCGTAACCGACATAGTTCACGATGCTGTTCCCGCTCTGGATCAGTTCATCGGGCGAGAACATGTCCAAGGAGAACACCCCGGGATCGATGGCGTCCACGTCGATGTAGTCCCCACCGTTGGGGTCCAGTCCCAAGGCCGTACGCAGGTTCCGGTCGAAGGTGGTCTGTACGCCAGAACCGATGCGATCGCTGAGTACGAAGGGCAAGGTGCTACCCGGCAGATAGACGGTCCCCACCGCCACGGTGTCCACCCACACCAAGTGGCTGTTGGCCAGGTTGCGACCACGGCCCCACAACCCTACCGGAGAGAGGTCGTAACGGCGTTGTGCGTACTGTTCGTACTCCACACCAACCGCCACGGCATGGTCGCCGATATCGGCACTACCGAACGCCGAGAAACGGACCTGGTCGTTAAGGCGCTTACGGAACTCGGCACCATCGGGATCATCGATGAACCCGATGTTGTTCCAGAGGTCGTACAGCGTACGTGGACGCTGTCCGTTCCACAGTACACCGCGGTTCTGCGTTTCCACCAGGTTCCGGTAGTAACCGGTATAGCTGGGGTCATCGATCCCGATCAACATGGACTGCGGGAACCTCTCCCTCGGCAGGGCGTTGAAGTAGAAGGTGTTGATGGAGGCCAGGTCGGGGTTCTGGGTTCCCGGGGTGAAGACCACCAGGGTATCCTGCGCACCCACCTGGGTCCACTGTCCGGGTTGATCGGCTTGAAGTTCGAACTGGGGCGCGGTGAGCGTCTGGAATTTCCCAACGTAGCCGTAGTCGAAGAACCGGTCCTCGTGGACAAAGTCCTCCACCTGGCTCTGGTAGCGCGAATAGTCCAGCTGGAGCGTGTAGTACGCGTTCTGGATGGTGCTCCGCTTCTCTTCTTCTGCGGTGCGATTGACGAAGCGCTGCGTGAACTTGACGAAGCCGCGCCAGGTGTTCTCCTTGATGCGGATGTTGTTCTCCGCGTTCAACAGTGAGTTGTTCCGGTTGAAGCTTTGGCGGTTCGAGTAGTCGATGGATCCCCCCACCGTGAGGTTGATGGTGGGGGTGGTGGTGATGTCGATCTTGCCCGAGGCCAGGTAACTCACTTCGCCCGCGTTCTGGCGGGTCTTCAGGGTCTCCACGTCGGACGTACGCAGGTACTCGCTGGAGTAGGCCATGATCACATCGTTGGAACCGTTGGACCGGAGCTGGGCCGGGTTGCTCAGCAGCCGCTCGCGCACTTCGGGGCGTACGCGCAGATCGCCGAGGTAGGAGGGCGATCCATCCACCACATTGGTGTACTGGCCGGACAAGAAGAAGCCGATGAGGGGCTTGGTCTTGTTGCCCACGCTGTCCTTCTTGAACAGGATGGGGCCGCTCAAGCTGGCTTCCACCTGGTTGAACGCATACTTGTCGAGGCCCACGATATCGGTGATGTCGCTCCCCACCTTGTAACCGGAGGTGAGGTAATCCACCCCGCCGAAGAAATTACGGCTGGGCCCCCGGGTGGTGATGTTGATCAGACCCCCGGTAACGTCGCCGAAGTTGGCCGGTACACCACCCGTGATCACCTGTACCTCTTCGATGGCGCTCTTCGGCAGGCCGGTACCCGCACCCGCAGGCACCTTCACCCCATCGATATAGTAGTAGGTGTTCTCCGTGCGCGATCCGCGGATGCTCACGCCCCCGCCGGTGCCTGCATCGCTGGCACCCGCCACCGTGGTGGCGATGGAGTTCGCCGTACGGCCGGGCATCTTCGCGATCTGGTCCCTGGTGACCGTTCCCCCGGAAGCGCCACCATCGCGGTCGATCAGCGGTACCACGTACTGCACCACCTCGAATTCCTTCAGCTCCACCCCCTGGTTGAGGCCGATGTCCAAGAAGGTGATCTTCCCGTTGGAGACCACCACCCCGGTCTGCTTATAGGGCTGGTAACCCACGTAGCTCACCACCACGTCATAGGTCCCGGGATCCAAGGGCTTGATGAAGTACTCCCCATCGAAATCCGTGGCCCCACCGGAGACCTGCGTACCCCCGCGCTCGACCACCACGTTCACGAAAGGCAGGGGCTCCTTGGAGCCTTTGTCGGTGATCTTCCCTTTCAAACTTCCGGAACCCGTCTGGGCGAGCATCGCCAGCGCGGTGAACAGGGAAAGGGCGGCTGTGGAGAATAATCTTCTCAACATCAACGGTAGGTTTTACGTTCTGCGTAACAGGGCAACGAGGGGGCGCTAATATAGAAAGTTCCCCCTTGCGCATTCACCACTTCGGTCAGCGCGAGCCAAGAAGTCCAACGGCGCCGCATCGTGTGGATCGACATGGACACATACCGGGCAGGATCAGAGCGGGTGAACATGATCGAAATATATCCGCACGCTTTGCTCACCGCGTAGTCCAGAACGAGCAATGGTCGAACTGCGACAAGCGCCGTGCATCCACTCACCAACCGAAGGTGCGTCGGAAAAACCCATCGCGGTGCACACCGCTCCCGCGCCTATCGGCTCGCTTGGTGTGGCGTTTCAGGCGCTTACGCGTGGCTTTGTCCTGTACGGAAAGGTGCCGACGCCGATCGGAACGCTCCTGCTTGGCCTTCTCCTTCTTCTCCTTCTTGGCCTTGCTGGCTTGGATCCGTTCCTGCTTCTTCTTCGAAATACCATCCTGTGCAGCCACTTCCACCGGAGTGGCCACGGCGGCGAACAGGGCGAGGAGAACAACGGACCACCAGCGGCGCATGGTGCAAGGATACTACGGACACCGATCATTCCGTTCCACCGGCGCGTTGCCCCTACCTTCGCTGGCCATGACCACTCCCACCCTACGCCCCCTGGCGCTCTTGGCGATCGCGGTCCTGTGGGCCGGATGCCGCAAGGAGGAGCGCGGTGGGGTCCCGCTCACGCCGGTGGACATCAGCATCAATGTGAACAACCCCGCCTACCACGACCTGGCGGTCACGGGCGGATGGCTCTACCTCTCCGGTGGTTCGCAAGGACTGATCGTGTACCGCGCTTCGCCAGAGGCGTTCGTCGCCTTGGACCGCCACTGCCCTTATCAACCGGCGGAGTTGTGCCGGGTGTTCGTGGAGGATGACCAGATCACCGCACGCGATACCGCTTGCTGCCACTCCTCTTTCCTGATCACCGACGGCAGCGTGGTCGAGGGACCCGCAGCCCTGAACCTGCAGCGGTACAACACCTCGTTCAACGGGACCACCCTTCGGATCTACAACTGATCCGCTCCCCCGGCACAAGAAGAAGGCCCGCCGATCGGCGGGCCTTGTCTTCAACAAGACGGTATGTCGTGGATCAGTAGCGGTAGGCGTCGGTCTTGTACGGACCTTGCTTCTCCACCCCGATGTACTTGGCTTGCTTGTCGTTCAGCTCCTCCAGCTCCACGCCGATCTTGGCCAGGTGCAGGCGGGCCACCTTCTCGTCGAGGTGCTTGGGCAACACGTACACCTTGTTCTCGTAGTTGGCGCTGTTCTGCCAGAGCTCCAGCTGTGCAAGGGTCTGGTTCGTGAAGCTGTTGCTCATCACGAAGCTCGGGTGGCCAGTGGCACAACCGAGGTTCACCAGCCGACCTTCAGCGAGGATCAGGACATCCTTACCGTTGATGGTGTACTTGTCGACCTGCGGCTTGATCTCCACTTTGGTCTTGCCGTGGTTCTTGTTCAGCCACGCCATGTCGATCTCGTTGTCGAAGTGGCCGATGTTGCACACGATGGTCTTGTCCTTCAACGCCTCGAAGTGCTCACCGCGAACGATGTCGCAGTTGCCCGTGGTGGTGATGATGATGTCGGCACGGGGAGCGGCTTTTGCCATCGGTTTCACTTCGAAACCATCCATGGCGGCCTGCAGCGCGCAGATCGGGTCGATCTCGGTGACGATCACACGCGCACCAGCACCTTGCAGGGAAGCTGCGGTTCCTTTGCCCACATCACCGTAACCGGCTACCACGGCCACTTTCCCGGCCATCATCACATCGGTCGCCCGGCGGATGGCGTCCACCGCGCTCTCCTTGCAACCATACTTGTTGTCGAACTTGCTCTTGGTAACGCTGTCGTTGATGTTGATCGCGGGCATCACCAGAGTGCCGTTCTTCTCGCGCTCCATCAGGCGGTGTACACCCGTGGTGGTCTCTTCGCTGAGGCCCTTGATGCCCTTCACCAGCTCGGGGAACTTGTCGAACACCATGTTGGTGAGGTCGCCCCCATCATCGAGGATCATGTTCAAGGGCTTGCCCCCTTCGAAGGCGAACAAGGTCTGCTCGATGCACCAATCGAACTCCTTCTCGTTCATACCCTTCCAGGCGTACACCGGGATACCCGCAGCAGCGATGGCGGCGGCGGCATGGTCCTGTGTGCTGAAGATATTGCAGCTGCTCCAGGTGACCTCGGCACCGAGCTCGCGCAGGGTCTCGATCAGCACGGCGGTCTGGATGGTCATGTGCAGGCAGCCTGCGATGCGCGCGCCCTTCAGCGGCTTCTGCTTGCCATACTCGGCGCGCAGGGACATCAGGCCCGGCATTTCCGCCTCGGCGAGTTCGATCTCCTTACGGCCCCAGTCGGCGAGGTTCATATCCTTCACCTTGTACTTGAGCTGCTCTTTGGTCTCGGGCATGGTCGTATTCATTGTTGCACGTTCTTCGGAACGCGGCCGCGAAGGTACGGCTATCCGGAACGATGGGCAACCCCCGTTCAAAACTCACATCTCGCTGATCAACAGCATATTACCGCCTAACCACGACCAACCACTTCCCGGTAGAGCCTTTCGGTGTCCTGTGCCTTGCGGGCCCACGTGAATTCGGTGGTGGCCCGTGCATGCCCGGCTTGGCCCAGCCGCTGCCGCAGGTCGGGGTCGGCGGCGAGCTGGCGCATGGCCGTCGCCAGATCGTCGATCACCTGTGGAATGGACGTGGCGGGGATGGCGTATCCGGTGTGCTCGTTCACGTATACGCCCGGCCCACCCAGTTTCAGGCACACTACGGGCTTGCGCATCTCCATGGCCTCCAACAGCACGAAGCCGCCGGAATCGTGCAGGCTGGGATGCACCAGGACATCGGCCGCCTGGAACTGCTTCAAGCCATCCCTCCAAGGCAGTTCGCCGGTGAAGGTGACCTTGTCGCGGATGCCCAGGCGGTCCACCAAGGCTTGGAGGCGCCCCATCTCCGGGCCGTTGCCCACCACCACGAACTCGCCGTTGGGCAGGTCGGCCTTGGCGAAGGCCTCGAGGCCGAAATGGAAGCCCTTCCAATGCAGGAGCCTTCCGACGCTGATGAAACGGACCTTGCCGTCGGCCGGGCGGGGCGTATGGTCGCCCAGGCCACCGGGGGTGATCCCGATGCTGGACATCACCCGAAGGTCCTTCACCCCCAGCCGACGCATGCGGGTGGCGGTATCCTCCGAACAGGCCACGGCCACGGTGGAAGCCTTGGCGGTGCGTTTCAAGGCCGGGTCGCACTCGAACACCCAGCGCATCGCCGCACGCAGGTTCTCTTCGAACAGGCCTTTCAGGCCTACGCCGCGCAGGAAGCCGGGTGGTGCGGATTCGCCGCCCCCCAAAGGCCCCCACACGAACGGGATGCCCAGGGCGGCCCCAGCGCTCGGCATCCAATAGCGCACATAGGTCACATGGTGCACCAGGTCGAACCGGTGCTCGGCATGGAGCCGCTTGGCCAGCTTGACCGCACCGATGTTCCACAGGTAATAGTAAAGGTTCACCGTGAACTGGATCCGCCACATCCATTGCGTCCAGCTCGGCATGGCATGGTACGCCACCCGGATGTTGCGCTCGTCGTGCCTCTTCAGCCACGCCTCGATCCTCTCCCTGTGCGAAGGGTCGGTGATCACCCAAACGGGCTTGTCGCGCGAGGCCGCGTAGGCGCAGTGCCAGCCCACGGCCGGTTCGCTGCCGCGCTCGGGTTCGCAGGCGAAGGCGATCTGCAGGACTTTCAAGGGGCGCTCGCTCATGGTCGACAAACGTAGTGGGAACCGTGGGGCTTGAACGGGAACCGGCGGGCGATGTTCCGACAAGGTGATGAACATGGTGCGCTGGACCGCGCCGATGGCAGCGGCCTACGCTCATCCGCACGTCGCTGCGTATGTTCGCACGATGGCCCACTTGCTGCACACCTTGGAATCCGCCCGGCGCGAAGGACGCAAGATGCTGGCCGTGCTCATCGACCCGGACTTCGGCGAGGATGGCGCACGGCTCGACCGCACCGTGCAGAACGCCTGCATGGCCCAGGCCGATCTGATCTTCGTGGGCGGCAGCCTCCTCACCACGGCCACCTTCGACCGGTGCGTTCAGCGTGTGCAGGAGCTCAGCGACAAACCCGTGGTGCTCTTCCCCGGCAGCCCGGCGCAACTGAGCCGGCATGCGGACGCCGTGCTCTTCCTCTCGCTCATCAGCGGGCGCAACCCCGAACTGTTGATCGGCCACCACGTTACGGCGGCGCCTACGGTGAAGGCGCTCGGCATTGAAGCGATCCCCACCGGTTACATGCTCGTGGATGGTGGCAAGCCAACTACCGTGAGCTACGTGAGCCAGACCGTGCCCATCCCGCACGACAAGCCGGGCATCGCGGCGGCCACCGCCATCGCCGGCGAGTTGCTGGGCCTGCGCACCATCTACATGGATACCGGTAGCGGGGCGAAACGGACGGTGAGCCCGGAAATGATCGCCGCGGTGCGCAAGAGCGTGGAGCTGCCCATCATCGTCGGCGGGGGCATCCGCGATACGGCCACGGCGAAAACACTGTGCGACGCCGGTGCCGATGTGCTGGTGATGGGAACGGCGTTCGAGGAGGAGCCCGAATTGATCTTCGCGATGAGTGAGGCGGTGCATGGCGCCCGCCTCCGTTGATACGGACCCTTCGATCGATGAACTCGCCACGCCGAACGTTCATCGCACTGTTGCTCGGTGCTTCGCTCCTGGCCCACACCCGGTCGCAGGCCCAACATGACTCGCTGTGGGGCGTATGGCGTGATCGGACCGCACCCGACAGCGCCCGCCTGCAAGCGATCCAAGTGCTGGCCTGGAAGACCGTGTTCGAACAGCCCGACAGCGGGATGGCCCTGGCCCGGGAACAACTGGCACTCGCCCTGCGAACGAAGTACCGGCTTGGTGAGTACGAGGCACACACGACGATGGCCGTGGGAGCCAGTTTGAAGAGCGACCATGCCGCTTCCTTGGAACATCTGCACCGATGCCTGGCCACGGCGCGGGCCATGAACGACCGCAGGCGCGAGGCCAACACGTACAGCAACATGAGCAACGTGTACAAGAACCTGGGCGACCTGCCACAGGCCTTGGACCAGTTGCAGCGAAGCCTGCGCATCGACACGGAACTGGGCAACAAGGAAGGCCTCACGGGCACCTACAACAACATCGGCAACATCCACACCGAGCTGGGCGACCCATCGGCGGCCCTGGAGAACTACCGCCGTAGCGCCGCGTTGGCCGAAGAGACCGATAATGATCGCAGCCGCGCACAAGCCTTGCTGAACCTCGGGGTGACCCATCTGGAGCTGGGGGCCCTGGATACCGCGCTCATCGAGTTCGAACGAAGTCTTGCGCTCTACCGGCGCATGGGGCGGAAGCTGGAACAAGGCATGGCGTTCAACAACCTGGGACGGGTGTATGGCCGGATGGGGCGGATGAAGGAGGCCTTTGCCAGCCTCGATTCCGCGGAAGTCCTCCTGGGAGCCATCGGCAGCATGAAGCAGGTGATCCGGACGCACCTCCACCGCGGCAACCTGTTCCTCGATCAACGGCACTATGCGAACGCCGTGAACGCCTGCCTGCGTGGTGCCCAGCTCGCCTCGGAGCACGACCTTCTGCAGCAGGTGCGCGAATGCCAGCTATGCCTCGCGAACGCATACGAAGGCCTGGGGGAATACCGCAAGGCATTGATCGCCCAGCGCGCGTTCCAATCGGCCAACGACTCCCTGATCGAACTGAACGACAGCCGGGAGGTCACGCGCATGGTAGTGGCTCGCACCTATCAGGAGCGCATGCTCGCGGACAGCTTGACCAACGTGCAGGACCGGCACGCCCGCGAACTCGCTCACCGGGAGCAGTTGAACGCCGAGCGGGACCGCCGGAACCTCTTCCTGTTCTCCTCGGTGGGGGTGCTGGTGGTGGCGGCCGGGTTGTACGGCCGGCTTCGGTATGTGCGGCGGTCGCGCGCGGCGATCTCGCGCGAGCGGGACCGGAGCGACGAGCTGCTGCACAACATCCTCCCCCGAGAGGTTGCCGCAGAGTTGAAGGAGCGCGGACATGCCGAGGCGCGCTACTTCGGGTCGGCCACCATCCTCTTCACGGACTTCAAAGGCTTCACCCAGGCCAGCGAGCTGCTCACCCCCCAGGAGCTCGTGGAAGAGCTGAACACCTGTTTCAAGGCCTTCGACGGGATCATTACCGCGCGCGGCATCGAGAAGATCAAGACCATCGGCGATGCGTACATGTGCGCGGGGGGATTGCCCGACCCAGCCTCATCGTCCCCCGCCGATGTGGTGCATGCGGCGCTGGAGATGCAGGCCTTCATGACCAGTCGCAGGAAGGAACGCGAGGCGCAAGGCAAACCCGCCTTCGAGATGCGTGTGGGCATTCACACCGGACCCGTGGTGGCGGGCATCGTAGGCGTCACGAAGTTCCAATACGATATCTGGGGCGATACGGTGAACACGGCAAGCCGAATGGAATCGTCCGGTGAAGTGGGCCAAGTGAACATCAGCGAGGCGACGTATGCGTTCGTGAAGGATGAGAAGAAGAAAGGAGGTGAAGAGGCGGCGAGTGGGCAAAACCCGCAACCCGGGACCGTGCCCGCCTTCACCTTCACCCCACGCGGCAAAGTGCAGGCGAAAGGCAAGGGGGAAATGGAGATGTACTTCGTACGGACCGCCACGCCAGGCGACAACGCACGTTCGCGTCAGGAAGGCCTGTCGTGAGGAAGTGAAGTAGCGACGAAGCCACGTCCATCTTCCCTCCCACTCTTCTTCACCACCCGGATCCGTCGCGGATGGAGACCGCTTCCATCCCACCGGTCATGAGGTTCGGTCGGGCTGCCGAATTGGATCTCGGCGGACGATGGACGGTGCGTCTATTCCACCACGAAAGCGCTCGGTGGCAGGGTCAAGTCCGGAGTTTGGAGGCGCAGGAGGTAGTGGCCCGGCGCCAAGCCACGCGTATCGATGGTCATCCGATCGCCGTTGGCGGTGGTCGTGCCGACGCGTAGCGCCCGGCCTGTCGCATCCATGATGGACGATCGCAACGTGCCGTTCGTGCGGAGACCGACAAGGTGCAGCTGATCCCGCGCGGGAACGGGATACGCCACCGGCCGGAGCGGATCCTCCTCCTTCGCCCCCACGGACGTACCGGTGTGCAAGCCGACCCGCGCTTCCCAGTCGGTCAGTTCGGTCACTTCGTGTACCAGCTCTCCTTCGCAATGGACCCCCACCTGGCAGTCGCCGATCGCACCACCCTCCGCAAGCCGTACCCGGAACTCATAGCATGCGTTCGTTGCAAGCGTGACCCATACTTCCGCGGTGGCCCCGGCCGCCACATCCCCGGTTTGGATCGACGCCCCCGAAGCATCGTTCATCGACCAGGTGATCGGGCCGCACATCGGACCTGAACCCAGGTCGAGCATGACCGTCGAGGTACCCAATTCGGTCGCATCGTCCGTGATCGTCACGGACAGTTCGTTCCCGTCGGAGACCTCGTCGGCGACGGCGTTCACGCTGACGATATGGAATTCCAAGACGTCCCCGTCGGACACTTCCACCGAGGGGAAGGTCGGTTGCCGCACCTCGTCCTGTACGGCGCCCACGGCGAGTTCCCAGTTGAAGCTATTATCGATAAGACCGTTCTTCCAGGTCTCCACCACACAGGAGGTCATGACCGCGGTGCCCTGGTTCATGATCTTCAGTCGTGGCTGCACCGCACCCTGGCATACCTGGCGAAGGCCTTCGTAGCCGAGGATCCTGGCATCGTACTGCGCCTGGCCGATCGCAAGGGCCGGGATAAGGAAGATGGAAAGTGCTAGCTGTCGCATGGCCGATGGGTTGGTGGGGACAAGGTACCGGCACATGCGCCGTGTGGCAAGAAACTTTCGTTAGAGGGCTTCTCAAAATGGTTCTTGGAAGCGAGAATGATGGATCCCGGTTCCATGTGAGGCCTGCACGTCGAGCATAACCGGAGCAGCGTGAGACTTTCAGAACGAAACAGGGACCCGAAGGGCGCATTCGCAGCCAGAAGGATCATTTTGAGATGCCCTCGATCCCTTCACAACCGCACGCTCACGCCGCCCAGAACGTTCAGCGGTGCCTGGGGGAACAGGCCGATCATTTCCTGACGGCGATCCCCCACGTAGTAGCTGTATACCCAGCCATTGCTCTCGTACAGTTCGCTGAACAGGTTCCGCACGGTGATATTCAGGTCGACACCACGCGTGCCCTTCACCTTCAGTGAGACGTTGGCGCGCAGGTCGTTCACGAGGTATGGATCGAGCATGCGTGCGGTGCTGGCCGTGTTGTCCAGGAATTGCTCGCCTACGTATTTCGTGATCAAGGTCAGCTCCGCGCTACCGCCGGGCTTGTCCCAGAACCGATAACCCAGTTCACTGCCGGCGATCACCGATGGCGAGAAGGCCAGGTCCACCGTGCCATGCTCGATAACGCGCTGCGCGCCACTGTCCCAGTCGTCCACATACTCGGTGAAGCCGCGCACCTTGTTGCTGCTGAAGGTGGCGTTGGCACGCCAGAGCAGGCGCTTCACGGGTTGCACGGCGAACATCAGTTCCACCCCGGCGCGGTAGCTGTCGGCCACGTTGGTGCGTAGCGCGGCGCCCACGTCGTTCAGTTCACCGGTGAGCACGAGCTGATCGGTGTAGTCCATGTAGAAGGCGTTCACCCCGGCGCTGAATCGCCCGCTGCGGCGTTCGTAGCCCAGCTCGTAGTCCAGCAGGCGCTCGCTATGGGGGCGGCTGTCGGGCGTGGTCTCCTCCAGGTCGTTGCGGTTGGGCTCGCGGTTGGCCACGGCGAACGAGGCGTAAGCGCGGCCGCCTTCGTGCAGGCGCCACAGCACACCGGCCTTCGGGTTGAAGAAGGTGTAGTCCACCCGCTGCGTGATGTTCTCCAGGTCCCGGTTGAAGCCGAGGAAGGAATAGTCCACGCGGCGGAGTTGCGCATCGCCGTACACATCGACCTTGTCGTTGATGGCGTAGGTGAGCTTGGCGAAGGCGTTCGCATCGGTCTTGCGCGCATCGTTGTCGTAGTAGCGGTCGCGGATGTCGAGATCGCCCGCGTAGCGCGCCCAGATCACCTCGCCGAAGTGATCACCCACGTAGTCGGAGAAGTTGCCACCCAGCACGAGGCGGTGCGCACCGAGGGTGATGTCGGCACTGAGGTTGGCACCGGTGAGCGTGTTGTCCAACCAGCGGCGGCGGATGATGTCGGTGCGCGTGATGGTGTCGCCGTTGATCACCGCCGCTGCGATGCCGTAGGTGGACAGCTTGTCGTTGGGCTTGTACTGCTCGTAGTAGCCCGCGCCATTCACGCGGAACAGCGTGAGGTTCAGCGTGGCGTTGGCACCGAGCCGCTGGTCGAACAGCAGCTGGTAGTGCGTTTGGTCGTAGTTGTCCACCTCGTTGACGTAGCTGTACGGGTTGTAGGTGCGGTTGGTGTCCAGGATCGCGGGATCCACACCGGCCCACGCCTGGTAGGTGATCTCCTTCCCTCGGAAGGTGATGAAGCGCAACGACCGTGTCTTGCCGATCCATGCACCTTGCAGGAAGTAGCTCTTCAGGTCGGCGGTGGCGCGGTCCACGTAGCCATCGCTGGTGATGGACGAGAGGCGCATGTCGAGGCTGACCTTCGACCCCTCCTCCGCGCCCAGCAGGCCGGTGCCTGCGCTCACCGAATAGCGCTGCGTGTTGTACGATCCGCCGCTCGCGCTCAGCAGGCCCCAGGCGTCGCGCTTCACCGCGGTGGTGCGCAGGTTGACGCTGGCACCGAAGGCCGCCGGTCCGTTGGTGCTGGTGCCCACGCCGCGCTGGATCTCGATGTCCTCGGTGCTGCTGGCGATGTCGGGCATGTTCACGAGAAAGGCACCCTGGCTCTCGGGGTCGTTGAAGGGCACACCGTTGAGGGTGATGTTGGTGCGCGTGGCGTCGCTGCCGCGGATGCGCATGGCGGTGTAACCGATGCCGGTTCCACCGTCGCTGGTGACCACCACGCTGGGTTGCAGGTCCAGCAGGTAGGGCAGGTCCACGCCGGTGTTGATGCGCTGGATCTCGTCGCGCGTGACCACGCTCTTGGCGAAGGGCGCACGGTCACCGGCGCGCAGGGCGCTCACCTCGGCCTCGCGCAAGGCATGCGCATAAGCGCGCAACGCAAGGTTGAAGGTGTTGCCGCCCGCCACGAGTCGCAAGGTGGTGTCCACCGGCATGTGGCCGATGTACGAAAGCCGCACGCGCACCGCGCCGGGACGCAGGCCATTCACCGCATAGCGCCCATCGCGGCCGGTGGTGGCACCGAAGTGCTGGTCATCGCCCACCACGATGTGTACGCCTTCCAATGGATCGTTCGATGGGCCGGTGATGGTGCCGCCAAGGTGTGTCTGGCCGTACGCGCACAGGCCGGTGAACAGCGCAGCGCAATAAGAAAGGATGTGTTTCATGGTCGCTCCTCCGTTGGATGTGTCGTTGCACGGAGGAGCCCCGGCGTTCCGGGCTGTGGTTCCCTTCGCAGCATTACCTGCGCAGGTTCAACGGGTATGATCTCAGCCTTCTAAGGGGCACCCCGATGCAAGACGGGGGCGAAGGTAGGGTGATCGGCGATGCCATGGATCAACGCACCGTTCCGACGAACCGCAGAGTCGACCAATGCAGGATCCCCGATATTTCGGAACGCCCACACATCATGCCTCCGCGAAGAACGCACCGCCACCCCCGCCTGCGCGGCCATGCCTACGACCATGGCGCGTATTTCGTGACGCTATGCACCCGCGCACGGCAGCATCTTTTCGGCCGCATCGTGGGCACCGGACCTGATGCGCGTTTGGAACCGACCGACACCGGGCGCCTCGTGCTGGACGAATGGCTTGCGCTGCCGGATCATTTCAAACACCTGCGGCTGGATC
>CAUJED010000169.1:0-42627 GCA_963169535.1 Bacteroidota bacterium
GGATGCAACGCCAGTCGGGCCGTGCAGCTTCCGCCAGACCCACATTGCATGCAGGTGCCGTACCGGAGGCCGTGACCAGCGTGCCCGCCACCGCGCTCCAATCCTCCCACAGGCCGCCGCTGGTGGTCTTGCGGTCGTTAATGTCGAAGGTGTACATGCCGGTCTGCGTTCCAGGCACCTTGCAGGCCTTCACCGCAAGGCCGTTGTGGTCCCACGTGAGCGGTGTGCCCGGTGCGCAGGTCTCGGGCGGCAGCATCACATCGCAGTTGGCCTGCACGAACCAGGCGAACTCGTCGTAGTTCGGATAGTCGCCGTACACGTGCGCGATGCCGTCGTCGCCGATGCACACGGCCACATACTCGTTGGAGGCCAGGCCGAAGGCGGGTGTGCCGTTGTCCGCATACGACCGGGCGATGAAGGTCAAGAGCCTCCCGCGCCGGTCGGGATCGTCGAAGTGCGAATCGGTGACCACGTTGTTCATGCCCGGGGCGTTCATGAAGGTGCTGCCGTCCAGCGTGACCTGCGGTGTGTAGGGGTTGTTGAGCGCGGTGGCACTGGCGACGGCACCGTTCTGCGCGGTGAAACGATAGCCGCCCAATATGGCCATGCCTGCGCTGGTGCCCCCGATCACGATGTTGCGCTGTGCGATGGCCTCCCGTACCAAGCTGTCCACCGGCGTGTTCTGCCAGTAGGAGACATAGTTCCATTGATCACCACCTGCGAACCAGATGGCCTCGGCCTTCTGGATCCGCTGATGGACATACGGATCATACGACGCCGATGCGCTGTTGCAAACGATCGTCTCCACGGAGTTCAAGGTGACGCCCAGCTCACTGAACATGTAATCATTGTAGCCATTGCTGCCGGAGGCGCGAAGCACGAGCACATCGCCGCCCGAGGCCCGCTCCAGGAACCAGACCATCGCGGGATCACTCTCGGTGGCGCCACCCATCAGGCAAAGACCGCCCAATGGCGTAGTGGCCACATCCGTCGTGTTGCCGGTGAAGTAGGACGTGTACGGTTGCGCGATGGCACACGCGGGGACCAGGCAAAGGCCGAGCAAGGTGGAACGCATGGAGCGAAGATGGGCAGTTCGCCCCTTTCTCAACAAGGAATGATCTTTGGCCAGCCGCAACCGACCTCATGAGCACGACGATCGATCACCTCCGTATCGGCCACCGGGTGAAGGTGGTCCGCGACTTCACCGACGCGAAGGGGGTGGCGATGCGTGCTGGTGACGAGGGTGTTCTGTGCGCGATCAGGTTCGATCCACTCCGGATGGCTATCCACCTGGACATCCAACGCGGGGAAGGAACCCTGCACCTGGTCTTCGATCTGAAGGCGGCGGATGGCCCCCGCAACGGCCACATGCGCACCTACTTCGAGCTGGGCGAGCCCGCACCGGACCCCGGTTGCGACGACGGTGTGAGCGCGGCGCGCATGACGACCTCCGCTGCTACGGGTCCTGGACCATCGGACAATAGCAGACCCGAGTGGTGGCAACGAGCCATAGCCGCCATGGAGGCCGATCGGACCGAAGAGGCGGAACGGGTGATCCGGGAGGCCGTGCCGCACATCGGTTCCGCTGCGTCCATCGCCGAGATGTACGCGCACCGGATGCGGTTCTTCCAGCATGCCGGTGATGATCGACGCGCGGTCGAGAACTTCAACAAAGCCGTTGCCTGGATGGACACCTATGCGAGCTGGGCCACCAGCGGTGGTGAAGGTGCTGCGCTCTCCGCAGAGCGGGACCGGTTCCATGCAGCGCTCGTGCGCGAGCTCGGTCACGACCCAACCTCTACCAGGATGTGAACAGCGATGGACCCCACCTTCCTCACCTGGCGTAATTTCCATCCATGAAGATGCTGCTCCCAATCGTTGCGATGCTCTGCACGGCCTGCTCCACCCTAATGGCCGTGGTGTTCTGCATGAGCATGGGCGCGAACGCGACCCCCGCTCAGATCCGCACGATCAAACTCTGGATGCTCGGTCTTTCCCTGTTGGGCATCATTGGTATCGCCATCGGCATCCATCTCATGCGCACGGGACAGCACGGCGTGGCGGCGGCGGCGGCCATCGCGCCCACGGTGATCTTCGGGCTCGTCCTTGTCGTGGCTACGCTAAAATGAACATGCCGCCGGACATCTGTGCAGTGGCGAAGCACCCACCCTATCACCACCACTAACATGGCGGCCAATGGTCGCGCTGCCTGGGATCCAACGTTCCGGCACCTCACCATACAGGTCGTTCATCTCAACACCATGGCGTGCGCACCTTGAAGTCCATCCTGGTGCGTTCACATCGCCTTGCGAACCCTGGATACCGTGTGTGCACACCAGCAACATCAACCGAGGCGCGTGTGAACTGATCATTGTCAACCCGGATCTTCTCGGATCTTCATTACTTGAGGCATCACACTCATAGCGACCATGTACCGTATCCTTCTCCCGACCGACAACAGCGACACTTCCTTCAACGCCGCACGTTTCGCATTCGCCTTGTTCGGCACCGAGGATAGTCGATACACCTTGGTGCACACCTTCTTGAAGACCGCGTACCGCAACGCATTGGTTCCATCCATGGACACGGAACGCGAAGCCATCAACAAATTGCGCCGTTTCGAGCGGCGCTGCCGCGCCCATGCACCAGGTGTGAAGCTCGCCAAGCGCAAGTCGTCCTTCCAATTGGTGGATGCGTTGAACGAGCTGGCCGAACGCGACATGGGCGAATTGATCGTGATCGGCACTCAAGGGGAAGGCAACTACGGGCTGGTAGGTCGCAACACCACCGCCGTGGTGATGGGCGCCAAAGTCCCCGTGATCGCCGTACCCTCCGAATGGAAGCCGACCCCGTTGAAGAGGATCCTCCTCGCGGACGATGGCGGCCCCATGGACCAGGACACCTTGGCCCCGCTGATCGTCATGGCCCAACGCGCCGGTGCCGAAGTGGTGATCGCCCATGTGCGCACCAATACCGCGGCCTTCGATGTTCGCGGAGACAGGAAGAAGCTCAGTGCGCTGCTCACGGGCGTCCGGCACAGCTTCGTAACGGTGGCTGGCGATGAAGTGACCCGAACCCTGGACGACCTGGCTCGCGAGGGTCGTATCCAGCTGGTGACGGTGATCCACCGCCGCAAGAGCTTCTGGCAACGCCTCTTCACCGCGAGCAAGGCCAAACGCATGGCCCTGCACACCACCATGCCGTTGTTGGTGCTCCCGGAGATGGACTGACTTCTCCCGGTACGGAGAAAACGAACAGCCCACTCGGAGCGCCCAACGCATCGCTCCGTCGAATTGTCCGTGGTATGGGAAGCACCTTGTGCGTGCGATCCCGGCCACGGTGACAAGCAGGACCGTATGCACCGGTAGATGGCGCCCCGTTCACCGGGATCATTCCCACCACAGGCCACTCGGACCCAAGCTTCCGGATACGCTGCGTGCGAACGGTACCCGAACACTGCGGAACACCAGTTGGTTCCCATACACAGCAACGCATACCTGGCATGGAGCCGACATCCCTACGATACGCGGATCGTCGGAACAGGCACCTTGTTGCACCCCATTCCGCGTGTCCGTTCGCGATAGCTTTGAGAGCACAAGCCCTGCATGTCATGTGGTGGACCTACGCCCTGCTCTCCGCCTTCTTCGCCTCCCTCACGGCCATCTTCGCCAAACAGGGCGTGGCCCATATCCCTTCCAACGTCGCCACCGGCATCCGCACCATCGTGATCCTGGTGCTGGTGTGGAGCATCGTATGGTTCCGCGGCGAGGCCAAGGGGCTGGGCACGCTCCCCAGGCAGGACGTGTTCTTCCTGGTGCTTTCGGGCCTGGCCACCGGCCTCTCCTGGCTGTTCTATTTCAAGGCCCTGCAGTTGGGCAACGTGTCCCAGGTGGCCCCGATCGATAAGCTGAGCGTGGCGCTCACCATGGTCCTCGCAGTCGTCTTCCTTGGCGAAGCCATCACCGTGAAGACCGCCATCGGCGCGGCGTTGATCATCGCCGGCACCCTGGTGATGGTCCTGTGACCCGCTTCCTCAATCCACGCTGAAGTAATCCGCGCTCTGGTATTGGCCAGTGGCCTCCTTCTGCAATTGCATCAGGATGTCGTTGGCCAGGCTGCTGGCGCCGAAGCGGAACCAATGCGGATCGAGCCACTCGGGGCCGAGCTCCTCCTTCACCATCATCAGGTAGTGGAGGGCCTCCTTGCTCTTGCGGATGCCGCCGGCGGGTTTCATGGCGATCATCTGTCCGGTGCGCAGGTAGTGGTCGCGGATGGCGTGCAGCATCACCAGGGTCACTTCCATGGTGGCCGCCGGATTGATCTTTCCCGTACTGGTCTTGATGAAGTCGGCGCCTGCGGCGATGGCGATGTCGCTCGCCAGGCGCACCTTGTCGTACGTGCCCAGCTCGCCGGTCTCGAGGATCACCTTCAGGCGTGCGTCACCGCAGGCTTCTTTCACGGCCGCGATCTCGTCGAAGACGAAGTGGTGGTCGCCGCTGTGGAAGCGACCACGACTGATCACCATGTCGATCTCGTCCGCGCCTTCGTTAACGGCGAACCTGGTGTCGGCGATCTTCACGGACCTGGGCGCCTGGCCACTGGGGAAGGCCGTGCTCACGCTGGCCACCTTCACGCCGCTGTCGCCCAACGCCTTTTTGGCCACCTTCACCAACGAGGGGTACACACACACCGCCGCCACCGTGGGCAACCCAGGTAACCGGTCGTGCAGGTGCATGGCCTTGTAGCAGAGTTGCTGCACCTTGCCCGGCGTATCGGCCCCTTCCAAGGTGGTGAGGTCGATCATGCTCAGGGCGAGCTTCATGCCCTGGACCTTGGTCTCCTTCTTGATGCTGCGGGTCTTGATGCGGGCCACACGCTCCTCGATGCCCACCTGATCGATGGCGGGCGCGGTGCGCGTTTCAGGCATCCGGAGTGGGGCGGTCGGTGTCTTCGTAGCCATGGCAACGCCGGACATCATTCCGGGCTGGTCCGAAAGATACCGATCCTCCGTTGGCTATTCCGTCGCATGTCGCCTTTCCCAAACACGATGGATCAGGAAAGCACCCAGCAGTGCCCCGACACTATTGGCCGTGAGGTCCACCAGATCGCCCTGGCGGTTCAAGCCGGGTATGCCCTGGAGCAACTCCATGAGACCTCCATACCCGAAGGATAGCGCACCTGCGACCACCAATACTTTGGTATCGGGCCATGGATTGCCCGGCCTGCTGCGGAAACCCGAGGCCAACAAGAAGGTGAGCACGCCGAACATGAGGGCGTGGACCAGTTTGTCCACCCGGAGCAGATCGGCCCACTCCCACTGGGGCAGTTCCTCGCCCGGGGTAAGGCAGAGGAACGCGATCAACAACGCCCAAGCGACGGCCAGCCGCAGCGACCGTGTCATCCGATCACGCGCCGATCATGGCCTTGTACTGGTCGGCCGTCAGCAGGTCGTTCAACTCCGCTGGTGCGCTCATGGCCACTTTCACCATCCAGCCCTTTCCGAAGGGATCGGTGTTCACGGAAGCAGGATCATCGGCCAGACCTGGGTTCACCTCCAACACCTTACCGCTCACGGGCATGAACAGGTCGCTCACGGTCTTCACCGCCTCGACGGTACCGAACACGGCTTCGCGGGCCAGCTCATGGCCCTCGGTGTTGATGTCCACGAAAACGATGTCGCCCAACTCGCTCTGTGCGAAGTCGGTGATACCGATGATGGCGGTGTCGCCTTCGACCCGGATCCACTCGTGGTCCTTGGAGTAACGCAGTTCAGCAGGGGTGTTCATGGTCTGGTGAGAGCCTTTGGATGTGTGGGCGAAAGTACGAGGTGCGCGCGATCCGCGCCATGCTGTTCACCCCCCCGGATCACTGCGCCAAGGTGAAACGCAGGCTGATGCCCATGTTGGTGTTCGCCGATGGGAACGAAGTGGAGATCACCGGGGTGTTAATGACCCGTTCGTAGAAGGCCCGCACGTTCAACCGCTCGTTGATCACATAATCCGCCGAGGTCTTGATGGAGATGATGTTCTGGCCGGCCGTAGGCTGGTTCTGTTGCTCCTGCACCTTGCGGATGACCGTGGCGTTCTCGCGCAGGCTCAGATCCACACGCAGGTTCAGGTCGCTCTTTGGGGTGGTGCCGCCGATGGCGAAGGGGAATTTCACGTTCTTGAACCGGTAACCGCTCCCGATCACGAACTCCTTGCCGCGGACCTCGGTCACCTGGTTATTGGTGAGGCTCAGGCTCAGGTTCCGATCCCGGTTGTATTCGAATTTGGCCAGCAGGCTGTTCTTCAGGGTGCCGTCGAAGCCCATGAGGGGGCGCATCACCTCCTGAATGGTCACCACACTGATCTGCTTCTCGGGCAGGAAGTTGCCGGAGAGGTCACGTACGCCGGCATCTTCGATGTACAACAAGTTGGTCTGGAAACTGCTCACGTTGAACGTGCTGCGGTAGCTGTTCTTCACGGTGAATGTGCGGAACCACTTGTCGAACAGCGGCAGCTTGGTCAACCCATCGTAGGTCACATCCCAGTTCGGTGCCGGGATCAACTTCATCGGGTTCAGCTCCACCTTATCGGCGCTCTTTCCGGTATAGGCGGCCAGGAAGGAGGCGATCACCACGTCTTGCTGGGTGGGGCCGAATCCATCCGCATAGCCGGTCTCGGGATCAACGGCCGCCCCTACCTGCTGCCCCATGCGTCCACTGATCACCGTACGGTTCGCGAGCATATCCTGGAACACCTGGTTCACGAAGTCCGCATTGTCGTTGGAGAAGGTGGTGCGCCAGTTGATCATGCTCACACTGAAGCTCCCCTGGTCACGCGGGCTATCGTTCACATAGCGCTCCTCCTCGCGGTTGTACCGGAAGTAACTGCTGCTGCTCTCCGCCTTGGTGCGGTTGGCCATCAGTTCCACGCGCATGCCACGGAAGGGCTCCAGGCTCAACCGGGCATTGATGGTCTCGTTGCGGGTGTTGGTGTACGGGTTGAAGATGGATGGCGTTCGCACCAGCCAGCCTTGTGCGGCGGCGGAGGTGGCGAAGTCGCGCACCAGGTCCCCGCTCAGATCGTGGTTCTGCTGCCCCATCACGAAGCCGAAGCCTGGCGCACCGAAATTGTCCATGCCGATGATGTTGGTCCGCGGCGCATACCCCGGCAGCAGGATCCCCGAGGTCTGGCTGTAGGTGATGGTCCCGTTCCGCAAGGTCATCAGCACGCGGGCCAGACCTTCCAACGGATCGATCTTGATGGCCGGTGCGGCCTTCGCCGTGCTATCGGTCTTCGCCGGCTTGGCCTTGGTGGATCCCTTACCGGCCGTGGACCTGCCTTTGCCCTTGTCGTTGATCTTCTTCAGATACTTCGACTTGTTGTACAGGTTCACGAAGTTCAACTGGCCGTTCACCGAGATGTTCTGTGAGTTCTGGATGGTGGCCCCCAGGCTGTCCTGCGAAAGTGGTGCCCGGTCCCATTGGTAACCTGCGGTATAACCCGTGTTCGCGGTGATCCAATCCGTCAGCGGGAATTTGTCCAATGGCAGGGTGTAGGTCACGGCCATGGTGTGGTCGTAGCGCGTGGGGTCGCCCCAGCCCCTGATGCTGCTGATCACGCTATCCTTCCACTGGGTGTACTCGTCGCGGTATTTGGAGTTCACGCGCCCCGGCGTTTCTCCGATGTACGCCAGGTTGTTGGCGTTGAAGTCGAGCTTCAAGGAGCGGGTGACCTCATAGCGGAATCCGTACTGACTGTTCCAGTTGAAGTTCTTGTTGTAGGTGGGACGTGGCGGCAGCGTTTCGATATCGGGGTTGGGCCGCACCAAGCGCTCCATGTACATGCGGTCCACGCTGGTGCGCAGGCTCACCTGCTTGAACCCGAGGTTCAGGTTGAAGTCCTTCACCAGCTTCAGCCACTTGCTCTTGCTCACCACGCCGATCCCCGCGAACGGCTCGATCGGCCGGGGCTTCGGCGTATGGAGGTAAGCGATGGATCCCCGGTACGTACGGGTGTTCTCAAAGGCCGTGTTGATGTCGTAGTACTCCTGGTCGCTGTACGCGTAGTTGAAGCTCAGGTTCTCCACGTCGAAGAACTGCTCCTTGCTTCCTTGCTCGCGCTCCTTGCGCACATTGGTGAGGTTGATGCTTCGGCGGCGCGTGTAGGTGCGCGACACCTTCAGGCGTTCCTTGCGCTCCTCGCGTGTCAATGCGCGCGTGGCATCGGCGAAGGTGATGTCCGGATTCAGCGGGTCGAACTGTGGATTGCTGATCTGTTCGGAGTACCCGACGTACAACGGCACGCGCACCTTGGCTTCTTCCGGCAGGAACTTGCCCATCTCCAGGTTCGCGCTCACATCCACGCCATACTTGGTCTCCCGCTGGCGTTCGCTCACCTTCTTGTCGATGCTGCCCCAGAAGGGTGTGCTGTAGTTACCCGCCACACTGATGTTGCCCAGGTCGGCCAGCTGCGCGTTCACCCGGGCCAGGGCCGCCCAGCCCCCGCTCTGGTCGAAGTCGGTCAGACGCAGTTCGTTCACCCATACCTCCAGGCACTTCGCGAGGCCATCATCCTGTTTCCACGGGTTCGCCTCGGTGCCGTCCCGTTTGGGGTTGCGCACCCCGATCATGATGGTGCGCATCTGGCTCAGGTTGGGGCTGCCCTTCACGAAGATCCGCCGGTTGCCATCGGTACCCTGGTACCGATCGGTGCGCGAGGCTCCGCTCTGGTCCCGTTGGATCTTCAGGTCGTTCAACATGGCGAACTCGATGATCACATTGTTATCCTCCGGCCAGACGTTGTACGGATCGCGGTTGTAGAACGTGGAGGGCTTCACCGGCACCTCGTACTCGTAGTAGTTCTGGTCGAAATCGTTCCCCAGCCGGATGAACACCGTGGCGTCTCCGTACTCGATCGGGGCGTTGGGGTCGCTGCTTTCGGCATGGATGTACATGCGCAGCTTCTTGTAGCTCCGGATGTCGAACTGTACGTTGCGGAACCCGGCACGCGCATCGCCATCGCGCAGGTTGCACACCTTGTACTGGAGCGACTGTTCGTTCAGGTTACGCAGGTTGGCGCTGGCCACATCCACCTCGGTGTTGATACCCGGTGGCAGCACATAGTTGATCGGTGTGCGGTTACCGTTCTCCTCCACGTTCACCGCCGCGATCTGGAACACCGTGGGATCGGGGTCGCCGCCCGGCACCTCACCTGGTGTCTCCATGCTCTGCAGGTACTTGCGCCATTCACCCCGCACGAACTCCAGCCGCGCGAAACGCAAGGTGGCCTGCTGCTGCCAGTCATGCAGGTACATGCGCATGAAGCGGATGCTCCGATAGTCCTGCATGGCGTTCACCACGCTGGTGGGTTGCCGAACAGGCACCTTGAACTGGTACCAGTACACCTGCTTGGGGCCTTCCGGGGTGTTGGCCGTGGCCAGGATGCGGTCGGTGATGAAGCCCTGCCCCACCACCATGTCCTGGGGGCGCAACGGGATCCGATAATGGAAATAGCTCTCGTTCTCGCCCAGGTTCTGGTCCTGGTTGATGTCCTCGGTGGTGGGCAGGGTGGTCTGTTGCGTGGGGTAGTCCTCGTCGGAGTCCTCGTCCGTCACCGAGTTGCCCTCGGGTGCGTTGAACCGCTTGTACCGGGTGAGGATGTCCGCCCCTTCGGAATCGTACCGCTGCCCCCGGAAGAACCGGTAGTCGTCGTTCGCTGGGTCGGACTGGATCCCTTGGAGGGCTCCGGGGTCGGTCACGATGCCAACGATATCATTGAGATAGCTGCTGAAGAACTCGCTCTCGTTACGACCCGCGATCTGTTGCGCTGGACTGCCCAGGCCGTCGAGGCCCACATCCTGATACCGGTTGCTATTGGACTCGGTGATGGCGAACGCGTTCACCACGCTCTGGGTGGCCGGCACCACCCCCCAGGGTGTTTGGTCGTACACCGATGCGGCGTCGGAGGCATCGTTCGGTAGGCCGTTCTCGAAGGATTTCCGCCCGTCGCGCAGCACATCCTCGCTGATGTTGCCCAGGTCGATGTATAGGTCGCCCCCCGTACTGTTCAGGCTGTTCACGTTGGTGGCCGGCTCCCCCATGCTGTTGCTCGCATTGTAGAAGGGGTCCATCAGCCAGAACTGCACCGTTTCAATGTTGCTGGCCTCGAAGTCGGTGGTGGTGATCCGGCGTGTGATCCCCGCCCAGCTGTTCTCCGGGTTGGGCAGCCGACCATCGGCGGTCAAGGTCGGGGTGAAGTTGTACGGCCCCCGCTCACCAGGGCTGTACGTGAGATCGAGCACCGGGATGTTGGTGGGCGTGCCCGCCGCCAGCTGTCGGTTGGGGAACACCTCCTGCTCCAGCACCTCGCGCTGCCGGTGGTCGCTGCGGATCTCGGTGCTGTTGCTGATGTTCGAGGGGGTGAGGTTGTTGTTCCGGAAGAACAACGGGTCGATCACGTACCACGAGAGTTGGGCGCGTCGGTAGCCCGAGCCCAGGTCGCCCACCAGGTCGCCCTCGGGGAACAACGACGGCAGCCCTTGGGGCACCGCCGAATGGAACCATAGGCTCTGGGTGCGCAGATCGATCACGCTCACGCTGCCTTCGAAGTCGTCGATATAGCTGGTGCCCGCATTGCCGATGGCACGGCTGTGCCCGGGGATCAGGTACGCACCTTCGAGGCTGGCGCTGATGTTGCTCTCCGCCTTGGTGGCGTAGAAGGGCAGCTTATCCACCACGTCGGTAAGCCATTGCGACTTGGTCTGCCAGTTCGCATCCACACCCACCATGGTGTTGCTGATGGGTTCCTCACCCACGTTCACCTTCTGGGTCAGCGGCCGTTCGTACAGGTTCATGATGGTGCCACCGATCACCAGGTCCTTGTTCACTTTGTAATCCAAACGTGCCCCGGCCAGGGTCTTGGTCTGGATGCTGAACAAGGAATTGCTCTCCAACGCCACGTTGATCTGGGTGCCGCTCTCCAGGATGCCCTGGTTCAGGATCCGCACCCTGCCCAGGTTATAATCCACGGTGTAGTCCTGATTCTCGATCAGGCGCACGCCACCGGCGGTCACCACCACCGAGCCCTGCGGTATGTTCACCGAGTTGAGCGAGATCACGTCGCTGCTCGCGCTGCGATAACTGCCTTTGAGCTTGAACCGGTTCAGCTCCGGGATGTTCTGTGCGGCCGTCTTGGTGCTATCGTACAACTGCTGGTATACGATGGTCCGCTTGATCTGCGGATCCACCCCTACGAGCTGCTGATCCAGGTAACTGCCAAAGGGTTCCAAGGAGGTGAAGTAGATGCGGCCGGTCTGCGCATTCATCGTACCTCCCGTGGTGGCCGCCCCATCGACGAAGTCGAACATGCCGTCGGGGTTCGGCGCGTTGTTGGGGTCCAACCGGTCCATGCCCAACGCTTGGATCAGCGGGATCTGGTCCAGCGGAGCGCGCGGGATGTAGTTGACATCGACCCCCGTGGTGGGGTTGTTGTACAACAGGTCGAGGCGGAAATTCTCGCGGTTCACCTGGAACGCCCCCAGGGAGTAGATGTTCTTCATCATCAAGTCCCACAGCGGTATCCGTGGGTTGGTGATGGTGGCCTTCAAGAGGCGCAGGATCAGGGCCTCCGTACCTTGCGGGCCGGTCTGAGGTTGTGTGGGCTGTGTGGGGTCGTCCGTGGTGATGGTGCCATCCTGTGCGAACTGACCCACCTGGTAGGTCTGGCCATCCAAGGTGTACTGGTAGGCCACGGCGAGCACCTCGTCGTTGTTCAGCGACTGGTTCAGGGAGATGAAGCCCAACCGCGTGTTCACCGTGTACTCGCTCGCCGTGAGCAACCGTGCGCTCTCCACTTTCTCGAAGTGCCGCGCCGCCAGCAGCCCCATGCCTTGCAGCGCCTGGCTGGAGTTGACGAAGCCCGTGATTCCTGCATCTTGGCTCGCGGTCTGATAGAGCGTGTTGGCACTGTTGTCCGACACGATCACGTTGGGCCGGTCCTGCACCAGCCCGGGAGGGAGGTCCGCGCTGAACTTGCCCGCCGCGATGGAAGCCGCGCTGGCATCTTCGCCCAGATCGGTGAAAGCCACGAAGTTCCGCGTCTGTTGGAAGTCCTGCCGTGTATTGGTCACCCACACCTCGATCCGCTGGATCACCACCCCACTGTTCACCGTGGGCAGGGTACGCAACGCCTGGTCATACCGGTCGCGGAAGTAGTGGCTCAGGAAGTAGTGCTTGTTCGCTTCGTACTCGTCCGCTTTGATGTCGAAGGTGGTGGTCTGGGCCCCGCCTTGTGTGGTGACATTCCGTCTTTGCCCCTTCTCCTGGCTGAAGATGGCCGTGGCCGTGAGTCGACCGAAACGCAGTTCGGTCTTCAACCCGAACAAACTCTGGCTCCCTTGGATCAAGGTGCCCCGCAACGGCAGGCTCACGTTACCCGCCTCGATCTTCTGGATGATCTCGTCCTCGTAACCGGTATAGTCCAGCTTCACCTGGTTCTCGAAGTCGAAGGTGGCCTGGGTGTTGTAGTTGGTGTTGATCTTCAGCTTCTCGCCGATGTTGCCCACCAGGTTCAGCTGGATCCGCTGGTCGAAGTTGAAGGTGGTGATCCGCCGCTGGTCGATGGGGATCCGCGGGTTCTCCGTCTTGCTGATGTTCACCCCGAAGATCACCTCCGCCGAACCACGTGGTTTGATGTCGATGGTATTGCCCCCGAAGATCCGGTCGAAGGCCTCGCCCCTCACCTTGATCGCGGGGATCAGCGCCTTCTGTGCGCTCTCGCTGTCCTTCTCCACACGGTCCAACCAGTAGTTGTCCATGCTCCGCTCCATGTCGTAGTTGAGGTATTCCTCCAAGGACATGCTCATGGGTGGCCGGTAGTCGAAGGAGCCACCCACGGAGCTGCGCATGATGTACTGGCCGCTCACGGGATCGTACTGCACATCGTTCTGGATGTTGGTCGGATCCTGTAGGTTGATCCCGCTTCCCGTAGCCCCGCCAGGGGTCAACGGATCACTGATCGGGAATTGCAGGTTCACCGGGGAATCCACCTGCAACACCTCGAACGCGAGCTCCAAGGCATGCCCTTCCAGGGCCACCAGGGCCACCACCAGGGCCAGCATCACCCGCAACAGCGAGCGGCCGGGTTGCCGGAGCGGGGCGCGATGGAACAGGGGTGACACGCGTGTGATCAAAGGTTCTTGAGCGTTAGTCGGATAAGCTCTTCCACGGCCGGGGTACCACCTTCGTTCTCCTTCAGTACCGCGTTCAACGCGCGTTCGGCCTTCATGCGGTCCAACCCCAGGGAGATCAGTGCCGATAACGCCTCCGCCTTCAAGGTATTGCCCCCAGGCACCGCACCGCGCCCCGAGGGCATGGGCACCGCCGCCAGCTTCCCCTGCAGTTCGCTGATGATGCGTTGCGCCAACTTGGGACCGATGCCCTTCACCCCTTTCAGCATCGATTCGTCGCCCAGCAGGATGGAGGTATGGATGTCCTGCGCCGATCGGGCTCCCATGATGGACATGCCGATGGTGGCGCTCACGCCCTGCACGTCGATCAGCCGGCGGAAGAGCTGACGATCCTCGCGATCCAGAAAGCCGAACAGCCGATGCTCGCTACTTCCCGACCGCACGTCCACGCTTACCGCGTAATGCACGAACAACCGAACACGCCCGCTCGTCGGCAGCGCCTGCAGCACCGTTCCGGGCACCTGCACCAGGTAGCCCACGCCGCCGCACTCCAAGACCACGTGGTCCATGGATGTATCCAAAAGATCTCCGTTCAGGCTGTCGATCATCCTGTCCCCTGCGCCGGGTCGGTTCAATGATGTCTAGGGGTACAGTGCTGCGATGAGCGTACGGGTAAGGTCCAACAAGGAGGCGCGAAAATAACCGCTTCGGTGGATCGGCAAGCTACCTTAAGCCCGCTACCGGACCCGATGCCGGTGGCAGGCCATCATGAAACGACAACGGCTGGTGCTCTTCTCCGGTGCCGGGGTGAGCGCCGAGAGCGGCCTGAAGACCTTCCGCGATGCCGATGGGCTCTGGGAGCAATACCCCATTGAAGAGGTGGCCACCCCCGAAGCCTGGCGAAAAGATCCCGCCAAGGTGCTGCACTTCTACGACCTGCGCCGCGCCCAGGTGTTGGCCGCCGAACCGAACCAAGCCCATCGGACGATCGCCGAACTGGAGCGTTGGTTCCATGTGGATGTGGTGACCCAGAACATCGACGACCTTCACGAACGGGCCGGGAGCTCCCGCGTGCTACACCTGCATGGCGAGGTGACCAAGGCCCGCAGCACGGCCGACCCCTCCCTGGTCACTCCGATCAACGGGCCATCACTCTCCCTGGGCAATCGATGCCCCTTGGGATCCCAACTACGACCCCACATCGTGTGGTTCGGCGAGGCGGTACCGATGATGCCACGGGCCATCGAACTCGTCTCCCAAGCCGAGATCCTGATCGTGGTGGGCACCTCCCTCCAGGTGTACCCCGCCGCCAGTGCCGTGGGCTACCTGCCGGATGGCGCCGCCCTGCACCTGGTGGACCCCGGCGAGCCACCTACCGGACGATGGCACGGTACGCATTGGAAGCAGAAAGCCAGCACGGGCATCCCCGCACTGGCTTCCCACCTGATCAGCTCGCTCAGCGGCCGCTGACCACGAATCGCTGGGTGATCAGTGTACGCCCTTGGTACTGCACACTGGCGAAATAAAGACCCGGTGCCATGGCTTCCGTGGATAGGCGCGCCACCGGCTGGCCAGTGCGGAGGGTGGAGGTGCGCACCTTCTGCCCGACCGCATTGTGGATCACCAACGCCGCCGTGCCACTCATCTCCGCCAGGTCCACATCGAACTGCACATCGGAACCCTTGGAAGGGTTCGGGAACACGTTCAGGTTCACCGACCTGGCCAACTCGGCCATGCCCACCGTACCGCTGTGGAACTCGATATCGGCCCACACCGAATCCGTCGGCATCGCCACATCGTACCAGACATAACGGTAGGTGCTCACACCCTGCACGCCCATGGGCACGTGGTAAGCCTTGAAATTCGATACCTCCACCCCGGCCTGCATCTGCAGTGAATGGATCGGCAACGAATTCCAGACCGGTATGGCACCGGCATCCTGCGGACCATAACAGATGCCCCAGCAGAAGTAATTCTGGGTGTTGGCATCCACCGTCAGCTCATAGCGGCGAACGTTGATCTCGCGTTGACCGGAGACCAAGGTGGCGTGCAAGGCCACTTCTTCCACCGATGCATCGGCAGTGCCATAGTACCGCACCGTGGTGCCATTCACCACGTTGCCACCACCGTCATGCAGGGTGATGATATCCTGCCCGTTCACGGTGAGCGTGGCGAGGCCAAGGATGGATAATGCGTAGCGTAGTTCCATGGGGTTGGGATCGATCGGGTTCCACATGCATTCAGCGATAGAGCGGATGGCACCACTTTCCAAGGCAGTGCCGGTCGAACCACCAACGCCCTATCGCCGAGCTTGGCACAAAGGTAGTGGATATGGGCACCTTCCGGGTCGCCGATGGTGCCCTTGGTGCCGCCACACCTGCCCCAATGGGAATCCAAGCGTTTCACCGATCACTGGTGGTCCCGATCCCCGACACGGATACATTTGGCCTCGTGGCCATGTCGCATCGGAACGTCCCGGTACTGATCAGCCCGAACTGAACCTCAATGCAACGGATACTACTCTCAGCAACGATCGGCCTCGCAGCCCTGCTTCCCGCCACGCTACACGCCCAGTGTGCACCTGGCGAAACCGAAGTGGTCGTGGCCATCACCACGGACCAGTACGGTACCGAAACCACTTGGGAACTCACCGACATCACCGGGAACACGGTGTTCGAAGATGGTGGCCCCTATACCAACCTCGCCTCTCCCGGAACCGCTGTGCAACCCGCAGTGAGCGTCTGCATCGCCGACTATACCCTGGTGATGTTCACCATTTACGATGAGTACGGCGATGGCATCAGCAGCGCTCAATATGGCATGGGCTCCTACTCCGTGACCATGGGTGGCGCGGTCGTGGCGGAAGGAGATGCGTTCGGGGCCTCCGAATCGACCATGTTCCAGACCGGCACGCCCATGGAACGCGACCTGGCCATGATCGACCATCGACTGCACGCCCAGCTCCCCATTGGCGCCCAGACCATCTCTGGCGTGGTCCACAACTTCGGCACCACGGCGGTCACCAGCTTCGATGTGAACTATAGCGTGGCCGGCGGGGCCGCGGTGGTGGGTACCGTCAACGCCAACATCGCTCCGGGTGAAGAATACACCTTCAACCACCCCGTGCCTTGGGTGGCGGACTACGGTACCTTCGAGATCACCCAATGGGTGGGCAATATCAATGGTGCGAACGATCAAGTGAACATGAACGACACGCTCGCGACCAGTATCAGCGTGGTAGCCTCGAACGCCGTGCAGCGCACCCTGCTCATGGAGCAGTTCACCAGCTCCACCTGCGACCCCTGCGCCAGCTTGAACGTGAATTACGGCCCCTTCCTCGAAAGCCTGAACACCAACCACGAGGGTAGCATCGTGGCCGCCGTGAAATACCACATGAACTGGCCCGCCCCCGGCAACGACCCGAGCTACAACCCCGATGGCAACACCCGGAAATCCTATTACGGCGTTACCGGTATCCCGGACCTCTTCCTGAACGGATCGGGCCTGACCAGCTACGGCACCGAAATGTTCGAATTCGAGGCCTCCAAGCCGGCCTTCGTGAACATCGACCTGGATTACACCGTGGACCAATACACCGTGAACGTGACCGCCACCGTGGATTGTTTCACCAATTCGTTCACCGGGGCGCATAAGCTGCATGTGGTGGCCGTGGAGGATAGCTACAACTATCCGGCCTCCACCACTACCCAGGATGTGTTCCATTATGTGCAGCGCAAGATGTTCCCCAACGGCCAGGGTACCGTGCTGAACGCCCTGACCGATGGCAGCAGCCAAACGGTGGACCTGAGCTACACCTTCGTGGCCGGTGCCCCGGCCCAGGGTAACTACAAATTGTGGACCGACATGGACCACCTGACGTTAGTGGCCTTCGTGCAGAACACCAGCACCAAGAAGGTGCATCAGGCCGCCATCCTGCCCATGGAAGTGGCCATCGGCATGAAGGAGGACATCAAGGAGCACGGCTTCGCCCTCTACCCCAACCCCACCAACGGGCTGGTGAACATCGGCCTGGAACTGCCCCATAGCGGCAACGCCCAAGTGGTGGTGACCAACGTGCTGGGCGAACAGGTGTACGCCGAGAACAAGGCCATCGGCCATGGCATGCAGCGCACCTCCCTGGACCTGAGCCATCTCACCGACGGTATCTACTTCGTGAACATCACCGCCGAAGGCTTCCGCGCCAGCCGCACCGTTAACCTCTCCAAATAAAGAGGACCCTGTTGCGGGAAGGTCGACTCCGGTACGATGTTCGCATCTGCTGGCGGCGACCTTCCCGCTTTTTCAACCCACAAGACCCATGAAACACCTCCTCTCCGTGCTGCTCACCGTGGCCTTCCCCGTTCTCCTCGCAGCACAATCCAGGCTCCCCTCGGTGACCCTGCAAAGCCTCGACGGTAAGAAAGTGGACACCAAGACCTGGAGCAACAACGGCAAGCCCATGATCGTGAACTTCTGGGCCACCTGGTGCGCACCGTGCAAACGCGAGCTTTCCACCATCGCTGATAAGTACGACACCTGGCAGAAGGAAACCGGCGTGAAGCTGATCGCCGTTTCCATCGACGATGCCCGGAGCATGGCCCGCGTGGCCCCCTATGTGAACGGGCAGGATTGGGACTACGAAGTGTACCTCGACCCCAACGGCGACCTCAAACGCGCGCTCAACGTGAACAACGTGCCCCACACCTTCCTGCTCAACGGCAAGGGTGAAGTGGTGTACCAACACAACAACTACGAGCCCGGCGACGAGAACGAATTGTACCAGAAGGTGCGCGAGCTGGTGGGTAAGAAGTGATCTTTACGGCATGCCCCTACCACACGTAGCCCAGCGGGTCGGTTCGCTCCTCACCACCCTGCTGCTCCTTTCCACGCTTCACGCACAAGAGGGTGGCCGCATCCACGGCAACTTCAGCACCGATGCGCAGTACTACAACGTGGATTCCGCCATCGGTGCCGTGGTGCCCGACCAGCGCTTGGCGGCCAACGCCTGGGCCAACCTGATCTACACCAACGGCCCATTCGAAGCAGGGGCACGGTTCGAAAGCTATACTCCCGCCCTGGTGGGCTACCCCGCGGGCATGGCCTATTCCGGCAGCGGCATCGGGTACCGGTACGCCAAATTCCACCAGAGCGACCTGGAGGTCACCGTGGGCAACTTCTTCGAGCAGATCGGCCAGGGCATGATCTTCCGCAGTTACGAGGAACGCTACCTGGGCGTGGACAACGCCATGGACGGCATACGCCTGAAATACGCACCGACCAAAGGGGTGTACCTCAAGGGCTTCATCGGGCAACAGCGGCTCAGCTTCGCCAACCAAGCCGTGAAAGGTCCCGGAACCGTGCGTGGCATCGATGCGGAACTGTCGCTGAGCGAACTATTGGATACCAATTGGACCAGCGTCAACAACCTGATCATCGGCGGTGGTTTCGTGAGCAAGTTCCAAGAGGATCGCGATCCGTTGTTGGTGCTCCCGCAGAACGTGGGCGCCTGGTCGGCCAGGGCCAACTTCACCACCCCGCGGTGGAACCTCTATGCCGAATACGCACAGAAGATCAACGATCCCAATAACAAGAACGGGTTCATCTACAAGGAAGGCCAAGCCTTGTTGGTGAACGCCACCTACTCCGTGAAGGGGCTGGGCCTCTCCCTTGGCGCGCACAGCTACGACAACATGTTCTTCCAGAGCGATCGCGCGGCCGCCACCCCCTTCGACCTCAACATCAACTTCCTGCCACCGTTGGCCAAGCAGCATACCTACAACCTGCCCGCCACCCTGTACCCCTATGCCACCCAGCCCAACGGAGAGGTCTCCGCCCAAGGCGAACTCTTCTACAAGTGGAAGAAGGGCACCCGCCTCGGGGGCAAGTACGGCACCAAGGTGGCCCTGAACTACTCGGTGGCCCACGCCCTGGACACCACGCGCCTGGGCGCGGTGGACGACACCACGGCCCGCCTCGGATACCGCACCAACTTCCTCAGCCCGGGCAGCCGCCGCTACTTCCAGGACATGAACGTGGAGATCCGCAAGAAGGTGAGCAGCACCTGGGAACTGGCCCTCACCTACCTCAACGTGTGGTACGATATCGACATCATCCAGGGCAAGCCCGGCCAGCCTGCGGTGCACGCCGACATCGTCATCCTCGAAGGGCTGCACAACTTCACCGACCGCAACTCGGTGCGTTTCGAACTTCAACACCTGAGCACCAAACAGGACCACGGCAACTGGGCCACCGCCTTGGCCGAGTTCACCTTCAGCCCCCATTGGTTCCTGGCCGCGATGGACCAGTTCAACTACGTGGGCGATGCCAAGCTGGAAGCCAAGGGGCTCGAGGCCGTGCACTACCCCATCGGTTCGGTGGGCTACATCCGTGGCGGCAACCGATTCCAAGTGAACTATGGTCGCCAACGCGCGGGGATCTTCTGTGTGGGCGGGGTGTGCCGCCAGGTGCCCGCGGCCAATGGCCTTACCTTGTCCGTTACCAGCACCTTCTAAAGCCATGCGTACCCGACACCTGCTCCCGGTCCTTGGCCTGATCCTCGCCACCCTGCCCGGTTGCGATCATATCGATGACCCCACACCGCCCACCACGGGCAACGGCGGACCGGATACCTCGCAACAGGTGGTGCGTAAAGTGCTCCTGGAGGACATCACCGGGCACCGCTGCAACAACTGCCCGCGTGCCGCGCGCATCGCCCAGTCCCTCAAGGAGGACCTCTTCGGCGAGAACCTGATCCTGGTGGGTGTGCATGCGGGCGGGTTCGCCGCGCCCTACGCCCCCATCGGTGATGGCTTCTACGACTCGGACCACCGCACCGCGGCAGGGACCACCTACCAGCAGACCTATGGGGTGAGCTTCTTCCCCGCCGGGCTGGTGAGCCGTAGATCGTTCCAGAACAGCGTGGTGGTCTCCGAGGGTAGTTGGGGCTCTGCCGTGGCCGAGATCGCCGGCCAACCCTCGCCCTTCGACCTTCGCATCCTGAACAGCACCGTTCAAGGGGGCGACATCAGCGCGGAGGTCCGGGTACGCTTCGTGAACGATGTACAAGGCGACCACCGCATCGTGGTCTATCTCGTGGAGGACCATGTGGTGGATTGGCAGCTCGATTCGGAAGCCACCCCACCCGACGTGGAGGATTACGACCATCGCCACATGCTTCGTGCCAACCTGAACGGCACCTGGGGCGAGACCCTGATCTCCGGTTCGGCAGCGGCCGGCGATTCGGTCACCATCACCACACCGGCCTTCGGCCTGAACCCGGCGTGGAACACCTCCAACCTGTACATCGTGGCGTGGATCTACGATGCGACCACCGAGGAGGTGATGCAAGCCGAGGAACGCAAGCACCAGCCCTGACAACATTTTTTGGCAGCTCGGGCATACTTACCGCTCCAGTACACGTTGATCCAGATACCCGGGAACCGGGATCGTGGATAACCATCCACCCCCCGGCGGTACCGACGATCGCTTTCCGTAGTACCTTCAACCTCGTTAAAGCCGAACCGTGATGATGGACCAGGGAAGGAAGATGATGGAGTTCAGCAAACAAGTGCTCCAGAAAGTCAGTTTCGATAAGCGGCTCTTCAAGAAGGAACTCATCAAAGCCCGCCGCTGGCTTGGGCAGCATGATCAGCTTGTGCTCAAAGCGTGGTGCCTGGCCACCTTCGGCCACATCTACAAGGATGTGATCGTGGAGGTGTTCCAGACCACGTTGCGCAGCTGATCGGTCATTCGCCCGCGTGCAGGAAGCGCAGGTTGCGCTTGAGGCCTTCGTATTTCGTGCGTTTCACCGGAGAGCCCTCGAACAGCCGGTCGAAGACCACCTCGGTCATGCCATGCCATTGGTCCTTGGTCAGGCCCATCAGTTCGGGCTTGGGCATGAATTCCGGCTCGTGGTGTGGCGTACTGAACCGGTTCCAAGGGCACACCTGCTGGCAGATGTCGCAGCCGAAGGCCCACTCATTGAGCTTACCGGCGAACTCGGCAGGGATGGCCTCCTTCAGCTCGATGGTGAGGTAGCTGATGCAGCGACTGCCATCCACCGCGTATGGCGTGATGGCCTCGGTGGGACACGCATCGATGCAGCGCCGGCAGGTGCCGCAATGGTCGGCCACGGGTGCATCGGGCGCCAACTCCAGATCGATGATGACCTCGCACAAGAAGAAGAACGAGCCCACGCCCTGCCGGATAACGTTGGTGTGCTTACCCTGCCAGCCGATGCCGGCCCGTGCGGCCCAGGCCTTCTCCAACACGGGGGCACTGTCCACGAAGGTGCGCATGGCCACATCGCCGTAGTGCTCTTGGATGAACGCCAACAACGGCTTCAGCCGTTTCTTCACCACCTTGTGGTAATCCCGGCCATAGGCGTAGGTGCTGATCTTCGGCGCGTTCGGATCCTCCTGCCTGGGTGGCGTGTGGTAGTTGTACGCCAGACTGATCACGCTCTGTGCGCCGGGCACCATCAACCGCGGATCCAACCGCAGATCGAAGTGGTTGGCCATGTACCCCATGGTCCCATGCCGCCCTTCGCGCAGCCAGCGCTCCAAGCGCGGGGCCTCCGTCTCCAGGAACCCCGCACGCGCGATGCCACAGGCCAGGAAACCCAGTTCATGGGCCTTCCGCTTGATGGCATCGGCCTTCTCCTGTGCGCTGTGCATGGGCGGAAGGTAGTGCAGGGGCGCACGATGTTACTTTGCCGCCGTGCGCCACGTTCACATCACCCGCTACATCATGCCTCTCCGCGAAGGAGGCTCCCTGCCCGGCCTGGCCGATGCGGACGATGGCTTCAAGTACCTGGTGAAGTTCCGTGGCAACGGGCACGGCCCGAAGGCCCTGATCGCCGAGTTGATCGGGGGCGAACTGGCACGCACACTCGGACTCCGCGTTCCGGAGATCGTCTTCGCCGAACTGGATGCCGACCTCGGACGCACCGAGGGCGATGAGGAGATACAGGACCTGCTGCAGGCCAGCACCGGCCGGAATGTGGCCCTTCACTTCCTACCCGGTGCCATCACCTACGACCCCTCGGTCACCGCAGTGGATCCGCTGGAAGCCTCGCTCGTGGTCTGGCTGGACAGCCTGCTCACAAACATCGACCGTACGGTGCGCAACACCAACATGCTCATGTGGCGCAAAGAGCTCTGGCTCATCGACCATGGCTCCTGCCTCTACTTCCACCATGCCTGGGACAACTGGGAGCACCACGCCACCGGGCCGTTCCCACACGTGAAGGACCACGTGCTACTCCCCTTCGCCACACGCTTGGAAGAGGCGGCGGCACTGGCCGCTGAACGCATCACGGCGCAGCACATCGACCGGGTCGTGGACCTGCTGCCGGACGTGTGGCTCCAATGGCCGGAAACGGAGCTGGACCCGGCCGGGATCCGCAGCATCTACAAGCGTTTCCTGCACCTGCGAATGGACCGTGCACAAACCCTTAGCACCGAAGCGGAGCATGCCCGGCTTGCACGTGTATGAGTATGCCGTGATACGGGTGGTACCCGTGCTCACACGCGAAGAGTTCCTCAACGTGGGCATCATCCTCTTCTCCAAACATGCGCGCTACATCAAGGTCCGCATCGAACTGGACCCGGAACGCGCGGCCTGTTTCCGCTGGGATGCGGACCCGGAGGACGTGCGGTCGAACCTGTGTGCCTTCGAGCGTATCGCTCATGGCGACCCCACCGGCGGGCCCATCGCCGCACTGGACATCCCCTCGCGGTTCCGCTGGCTCACCGCCGTGCGCAGCAGCGCCATCCAGACCTCCCGTCCGCATCCGGGCAAGTGCGACGACCTCGACCATACCGTGCAACGGCTCTTCGAGGAACTGATCCGGTAGCGCCCTACTCGAACAGGCTCCCCGGCTTCGCGTTGGGCACGCGGCCCAGGTGCTTGTAGGCGCGTTCGGTGGCCTGCCTCCCGCGCGGGGTTCGCTGCAGGTAGCCTTCCATGATCAGGAAGGGCTCATACACCTCTTCGATGGTGCCGGCCTCCTCACCCACGGCGGTGGCCACCGTGTTCAGCCCCACCGGCCCGCCGTTGAACTTGTCGATGATCGCTCCGAGGATCCTGTTGTCCATCTCATCGAGGCCATGGGCATCCACGTTGAGCGCCTTCAACGCATACTGGGCGATGGCCAGGTCGATCTCGCCGTTGCCCTGGATCTGTGCGAAATCGCGCACCCGGCGCAACAGGGCGTTGGCGATCCGCGGGGTGCCCCGGCTGCGCCGCGCGATCTCGTGCGCCGCCTCGTTCACGATGGGAACGTTAAGCAGGCGTGCACTGCGCTCAATGATGCCCTTGAGGGTGACCGCATCGTAATAGTCCAGGCGACTGTTGATGCCGAAGCGTGCCCGGAGCGGTGCCGTGAGCAGGCCACTGCGCGTGGTGGCACCGACCAGGGTGAACGGGTTGAGCGCGATCTGCACGGTGCGCGCGTTGGGACCCGCATCGATCACCAGGTCGATCCGGTAATCCTCCATGGCGCTGTACAGATACTCCTCGATCACCGGCGAGAGGCGATGGATCTCGTCGATGAACAGCACATCGTGCGCCTCCAAGTTGGTGAGCAGCCCGGCCAGGTCCGCGGGCTTGTCCAGCACCGGACCGCTGGTGATGCGGATGCCCACCCCCATCTCCTGTGCGATGATGTTGGCCAGGGTGGTCTTACCCAGCCCCGGAGGCCCGTGCAACAGCACATGGTCCAAAGCCTCGCCGCGTTGTTTGGCCGCTTGCACGAACACCTTCAGGTTGTCCGTCACGGCCTTCTGCCCGGCGAACTCCTCGAACTGTCGCGGACGTAGCACCTGTTCCATCTCCTTGTCGGAAGAGGAACGTTGCTCGGTGCGGACATCGAAGCCTTCGGCCATGTGCCCAAAGGTAACGGTGGCCATGCTCCGCCGGTACTTGGCTGCAACCCAGGCCCTCGCACGCCCGCGCGAACGCCGTCCGGGTTCACCCCTTCATGTCCCGATAGATGTCCTCGAAGAAGATGCGCAGCCCCAAGGTGTAGATCGGTGCGGTAAGGCGTTCATCCAGGCTGTGCCGCGTACGCATCACCAGGCGGTAACCCCAACCGGCACCAACCCCGAAATACCGCAGGAAACGATATTGGACCGTCATGCACGGTTCGTAGATGATCACCCCGGAACGGAACAAGACCTGTGTCCGGTCATCGGCATCGCGGTACACCACCGAGGCGCGGCCCACCCCGATCTGCACCGGTATGCGCACCTCCCAGGGTCCGCGTTGGTAGAACGCGTAGTCCACATAGGCGTTCAGGTAGCCCAGTCTTAGTCGTGTATCCTTCATGCCCAGGCCATCGACCAGGCGTTCGCGTTCCACTGCGCTGAACAGGAAGCTGTACCCCGCACCATACTGGAATCGCCGCGCGTGCTCCAGCCCCAGCTTCACGCCCACCATGCGCGCGCTGTGGTTGCTCACGAACGAGCCTTTCATATCCAATCGGATGATCGGCCTTGGAGCCTCCCGGGTGAATAGTGCGATGCTATCCAACAGCTGTGTACGAGCAGGGAAGCCGACACAGAGCCCGAGCAGGAGGATGATCGTTCGCATGAAACGCGAATGTCCGCATCCAAAGATGCGGACATTCGCTCGTGTTGTGGATAGATGCCGATCCAGCGGCGGGGTAGGTCGACCCAGTGGGGTCGACGCCGCAGAGGTCCATTGGCCTTCGGTCAATGTTCCTCCTCGCCTTCTTCCAGCGGGGTGATCTGACTCACCCAATCCTCGGCCTTTCCAGGCTTGCTGTAATCGTAGGGCCAGCGATGCACCACGGGCAGCGGACCGGGCCAGTTGCCATGGATGGCTTCCACCGGCGTGGTCCATTCGAGCGTATTGCTCTTCCAGGGGTTCTGGGGAGCCTTGGGCCCGCGGTAGATGCTGTAGAAGAAGTTGTAGGTGAACACCGCTTGCGACAGACCGCCGATGATGGCGAACACGGTGACCAGCACGTTCAGGTCGATCACCCCATCGAACATGGGGAACTCGCTGTAGCTGTAATACCGGCGCGGCGCACCGGCCAGGCCGATGAAGTGCATGGGGAAGAACACCCCGAAGGCGCACACGAAGGTGATCCAGAAGTGCAGGTAGCCCAGCTTGGTGTTCATCATGCGGCCGTACATCTTCGGGAACCAGTGGTAGATCCCCGCGAACATGCCGAAGATGGCGCTCATGCCCATCACGATGTGGAAGTGGGCGATCACGAAGTAGGTGTCGTGCACGTTGATGTCCAGTGCGCTATCGGCCAGAATGATCCCCGTGAGGCCACCGGCGATGAAGGTGGCCACCAGGCCGATGCTGAACAACATGGCCGGGGTGAAGACGATGTTCCCGCGCCAGATGGTGGTGATGTAGTTGAACACCTTCACCGCCGATGGAATGGCGATCAACAGGGTGGTGAACACGAACACCGAACCCAGGAAGGGATTCATGCCGGTCACGAACATGTGGTGGCCCCACACGATGAAGCTCAGGAAGGCGATGGCCATCAACGAGCCGATCATGGCCCGATAACCGAAGATCGGTTTACGGGCGTTGGTGGAGATGATCTCCGAGGTGATCCCGAAGGCAGGCAGGATCACGATGTACACCTCGGGGTGGCCCAGGAACCAGAACAGGTGCTGGAACAGGATCGGGCTGCCACCGGTCTGGTCCAACGCTTCGCCGGCGATGTAGATATCGCTGAGGTAGAACGCCGTGCCGAAGGAGCGGTCCATGATCAGTAGCAGGGCGGCGCTGAGCAGTACGGGGAAGCTTAGGATACCCACCACGGCGGTGAGCAACAGTGCCCACACCGTGAGCGGCATGCGGGTCATCTTCATGCCCTTGGTCCGCAGGTTGAGCACGGTGGAGACGTAGTTCAGACCCGCCATCAGCTGGCTGGCGATGAACAAGGCCATGCTGATCAGCCACATGGTCATGCCCAGGCCAGAACCCGGCATGGCCTGGGGCAGGGAGCTCAGGGGCGGGTAGACCGTCCAACCGGCGCTGGCCGGACCACCCTCCACGAACAGGGAGGCGAGCATGATGATGCTGCTGATGAAGAACAGCCAGTACGAGAGCATGTTGAGGAAACCACTGGCCATGTCCCGCGCCCCGATCTGGAAGGGGATGAGCAGGTTGGCGAAGGTGCCCGAAAGACCACCGGTGAGCACGAAGAACACCATGATGGTGCCGTGGATGGTGACCAGCGCCAGGTACATGTTGGGGTCCAAGACGCCACCGGGGGCCCACTTGTCGCCGAGCAGGAAGTTGGTGATGGCGAAGCCTTCGCCGGGCCAGGCCAGCTGCATCCGGAACAGCAAGGACATGATCACCGCCACCCAGGCCATGACGATGGCCGTGACGAGGAACTGCTTGCTGATCATCTTGTGATCCTGCGAGAAGATGTACTTCGAGATGAAGCTCTCCTCGTGATGATGCGCCTCGTGCCCGTGGCCGGCGGCGTGTGCGGTCGTTGCACCCATGGTCGTTGATCCCTATTCGATTCGTGCGTCTACTTTACCTGAGCTACGGTACCGGTGGCGGTGGCGGCCACGACGGTGCTATCCACCGCAGGTGCGGCGGGTGGCGCGGGGGCGGCCGGGGGCGCTTGGAACGGTTTGGTCATCGCCTCGGCATACCACGTGTCATAGGCGGCCGCATCGGTCACCACCAACGGCATCTGCATGTTATAGTGCGAGGCACCACAGATCTTGTTGCACAGCAGGATGTAATCGAAGGCTTCGTTCTTGGTCACCAGCCGCATGCTGTCGGTGGTGATGGTCGGCGTCATCTTGATCAACGTGGTCATACCCGGCACCGCGTTCATCTGCGCCCGCATGTGCGGCAGGTACACGCTATGGATCACATCCTGGCTACGGATCATGATCTTGGCTTCCTGGTGCACCGGCAGGTGGAACTCCTTGATCACCACATCGTCGGCGCCATGCAGGTAGGTGCTGGCCACGCCCTTTTCGGCGATGTCATGCTCCATCAAGGTGCGCAGGTTGATGATCCGCTGCTTGTGGCGCCGCAACCGCTCCACTTGTTCGGTGAGTTCGGCCTGTTTGATCTCCGAGATGATCTCGTGGGCCAGGGTGCTGTCCCCGGCAGCGATCTCCTTGTCCAACTCGGCCAGGCGTGTCGCCACCGATTCACGGGTGACGATCCCCAATGGGTTGGTGCCGTTGATCAGGCGTACGTCGGTGGCACCCATGCCTCCGTCGGCTCCGGGGTAGCGGGCCGTCCAGTCGAACTGGCGACCGTAGAGCTCCACCTGCACCGCTTCGGGCGAGGCCGGCGCGGTGATCGCCGCCCAGGTGTTCAGCCCATAGATGATGATCACGGCCAGCACCGAGGCGGGTGCCACGGTCCAAGCCAGCTCCAACTTGTTGTTGTGCGGCTGCCAGAACGCGCGGCGATCCTTGCTATAGACGTACTTGCCCGCGAACCAGAACAGCAGCACGTTGGTGATGATGAACACCGTGAACAGAATGGCCCAGTTGAAGTTCATCAGCCAGTCCGTTTCGACCCCATGCTCGCTGGCGGCCACCGGGAGCATCTTGTCGCCATAGGCCCACATCAGCCAGGCGAAGAAGCCGAAATATACCGGCAGGAACAGCCACATCATCCGGGCGTTGAAGCGGTTATCGCTATCGGAGATCTCCTCTTCGCGCTTGCCACGCAACCGTGAAGTGAGTTCGTACACGCGGGCCAGCTGTGCGATCGCAAGGACACCCAGCACCACGACGATCAGGATCAACAACTTGCTCATCGTTCGTTCAGTAATCAACCCTTCACAGGGCGGTCTTGTTCAATGTTGGTACGCAGTACCCGCTCGTAGCGAACCGACAACCGGCGCACTTGCCACAGCCGCGCCACGACCCAGATGGCCAGTACGGTGATCGCATGTGGGAGCAGGCTCTCCATGGTCAGATCTGGTGATGTACGCTTTCGTCCAAGTAGGGGTGGTTGACCACGGTGAGCGGCGCCTTGGTGAGGGCCGTGAGCACCGTGTGCATGAAGAGACCCAGGAAGGCGAGGAACATGCCCACCTCCAACAGGCCGATGCCGTGGAAGTGGTGACCCAGGCTACCGGGCATCACCATCATGTGCACATCGAGCCAGTGACCCACGAAGATCACCGTGCCCACTCCGATCAGGAAGCGCGGGCTACGCTTGGCATCCCGGCTCATCAGCATCACCATCGGAACTGCGAAGTTGATGAAGAAGGTGCCCCACATCAGCCCCGGATGTTCGTTGATACGCTGTTGGAAGTAGGTGACCTCCTCGGGGATGTTGCTGTACCAGATCAGCATGAACTGGCTGAAGTACAGGTAGCTCCACAGGAAGCTGATGGCGAACACCCACTTGCCCATGTCGTGGATATGGCTGTTGTTCACCTGGGGCAGGTAGCCCTTGCGCTTGAGGTACAGCACCAGGATCACCGCGGTGATCATCGCGCTCACCCACATGCCGCTGAAGGTGTACCATCCGAACAGGGTGCTGAACCAGTGCGTGTCGATGCTCATGATCCAGTCCCAAGCCAGGATGCTGCTGAACACCGCGAAGAACACCAGGAACAACGCGCTACGGCGGTAGTTGAGCAACATGCGCTTGTTCAGGCTATCGCCGGCCTCCTTGTCCATCTGCAGGCTCTGGTTGCGGAACCAACGGGCGAAGAACAGGAACGTGGCCAGGTAGGCGATGGTACGGATCCAGAAGAAGGGCTGGTTCAGGAAAGCCTTCTTCCCGGCGATCAGCACATCGTAATTCGGGTTGGCCACCGCACCCTGCACCGCTTCATCCACATAGTGTGCATCGTGCCCCTCACCCACCATGAACTCATGGTAAAGGCTGTGATCCATCCAGTGATAGAGATGGTGCACATGCATGCTCCCCGCCGCGAACACCACGACCAAGCCGATGGCCCCGATGGGAAGGAAGCTGAAGATGCCTTCAAAGACCCGTTTCACCAACACGCTCCATGCCGTCTCCGTGGCATTCTGCAGGGCGAAGAAGAACAAAGCCCCCAGACCGATACCGAAGAAGAAGAAGCCGTTGACCAACAGGTTCGCCCAGGTGCGCTGGTGATGATCGGTATGGTCGCCCACAATGCCCACCACGGTGGCCACGACACCCAGGACGATCAATCCGATGGAGATGCTGCGCGCGCGTTTGGTAATGCTGAAGTTCATCGCTGCTGTTCCGTTGTCGTCCAAGTTCAGTTCGCTGCCGGAGCCGGTGTTGCAGCGGCCACCGCCGGTGCAGCGGCCGTTACGCGGGTCATGCTACCGCCGTTCTGGAGGAATTTCACGTACTGCACCACCAGCCAACGTTCCTCCTTGTTCAGTTGCGAGGCGTGCGAGCCCATCATGCCCTTGCCGTAGGTGATCACATGGAAGATCTTGCCCTCGGGCACGTCCTTCAACGGACCGCTGTACGAGCCGGGGGGCGGGAAACCACCGTTGTTCACTACGGAGCCGTCGCCGGCACCTTTCTCCCCATGGCAATGGTCGCAGAACTTATTGTACAACACCTTGCCCTGCTCCACGGTAGCCTCCGTCATGGCGATGGGGCTCTTCAGGTCAAGGCCTGCGGCTTCGTAACCCTCGATGTTATCGGGATAAGGATACGGCATGTTGTACGCCACCTTGGCGGGATCCTCGGCGAACGGGATGGTACCTTGCGGGGGCAGCTTCGCACTCGGCGTGTTGCGCTGTTCCTGGGCCAACTCCTCGCTGAAGTGGTAAGGGTCCTGACCGTAATCCACGTAGGCTTCCACGGCCGGGCTACGGTACATGTCGGGCATGTACTCCACACCGGGGCTGTTCGGGTCTCCGCCGCAGGAGGCCATGCTCAACGCCACCAACAAAAGGGCGCTAAGGGTAAGGGCTGGATCTCGTTTGATCGTGCTCATGGCTCAGTACTGGCGTTCGTTGATCTCGAACACCGGGGTCTCGCGCAACAGGCTGGTGATGGCCTCGGCACTGTGGCCATGGTTGTCCGCTGTGCGCACTTCGATGATGAACTTGTCGTCCGTGCTGCGCGGGTCCGGGTTGCGGGCCGGCATGCCGGGCAGGGTCTTGTTGCGGATCAGGTAGGTGATGGACATGCCGTGCGCGGCGCACAGCACGGTGAACTCGAACATCACCGGCACGAAGGCGGGCAGGTTCTTGTAGAACGCCTGGCTCGGTTTACCGCCGATGTTCATCGGCCAATCGAAGATGTTGAAGTACCAGATGCCAAAGCCGGCCAGACAGGTGCCCGTGATGCCGAACATGAAGGCCGCGATGGCCAAGCGGGTGCGCTTCACCCCGATGATCGGGTCGATGCCGTGGATCGGGAACGGGGACCAGGTGTCCTTCACCTTGATGCCGTTGGACACCAGCTTGCGCGCCCCGTCCTTCAGCTGTTCGGGATCCTCATATACGGCGTAGATGACCTTGTTCGCCATGTCGATCAGTGGTGATGGTGTTTAGCGGCCTCCTTCTTATAGCTCTCGCCGCTGACCTTCAGGATGGATTTCACCTCGTTCAGCGCCAGCACCGGGAAGTACCGGGCGAAGAGCAGGTAGAGGGTGAAGAAGATACCGATGGTGCCGATGAACACGCCCGCATCCATCCAGGTGGGGTGGAACATGTTCCAGCTGCTGGGCAGGTAGTCGCGGTGCAGGCTGGTCACGATGATCACGAAACGCTCGAACCACATGCCGATGTTCACGATGATGCTCATGAAGAACGTGAAGGCGAAGTTGCGGCGCAGGTTGCGGAACCAGAACACCTGAGGGCTGATCACGTTGCAGGTCATCATGGCCCAGTATGCCCACCAGTACTTGCCGGTAGCGCGGTTGATGAAGGCGTAGCTCTCGTACTCCACGCCGCTGTACCAGCTGATGAACAACTCGGTGATGTACGCCACACCCACGATGGAGCCCGTGACGATGATCACGATGTTCATGTACTCCACGTGCTTCACGGTGATGTAGCTCTCGAGCTTCATCACTTTGCGCATGATGAGCAGCAGGGTCTGCACCATGGCGAAGCCGCTGAACACCGCGCCGCTCACGAAGTAGGGCGGGAAGATCGTGGTGTGCCAGCCGGGGATCACCGAGGTGGCGAAGTCGAAGCTCACCACCGAGTGCACCGAGAACACCAGCGGGGTGGCGATACCGGCGAGCACCAGGCTAACCTCCTCGAAACGGGTCCAGGCCTTGGCATTGCCGCTCCAACCGAAGCTGAGGATGCCGTAGAATTTCTTCATGCCAGGCTTGGTCACCTTGTCGCGGATGGTGGCGAAGTCGGGGATCAGGCCGATGTACCAGAACACCAGGGACACGCTGAAGTAGGTGCTGATGGCGAACACATCCCACAGCAGGGGCGAGTTGAAGTTGACCCAGAGCGAACCGAATTGGTTGGGCAGGGGGAACACCCAGTAGCCGAGCCAGAGGCGCCCCATGTGCAGCAGCGGGAAGAGCGCCGCCATGATCACGGCGAAGATGGTCATCGCCTCGGCGGAGCGGTTCACGGCCATGCGCCACTTCTGGCGGAACAGCAGCAGCACGGCGCTGATCAGGGTGCCGGCGTGGCCGATGCCCACCCACCACACGAAGTTGGTGATGTCCCAGGCCCAGTCCACGCTCTTGTTCATGCCCCACACACCGATGCCCTTGCTGAGCAGGTACATGATGCAGCCAACGCCGTACAGGGCGATCAGGCCGGCGATGGTGATGAGCACATACCACCCGCGGGGTGCCTTGTTCTCGATGGGCCCCACGATATCCTGTGTGATATCATGGTAGGTCTTGTGACCCAGGATGAGCGGTTCTCGGATCGCTGCTTCTGAATGCATGGGGTCCTTATCGTTGCTCAGGCGTGGTGTGCGGCGGCCTCGTCGGCGTTGCGCACCTTCACCAGGTAGTTCACATTGGGTTTCACACCGATCTCTTCGAGCATGTGGTAGCTGCGATCGGCATCGGCCAGGCCACGCACCTTGCTCTTCTTGTCGTTCAGGTCGCCGAACACGATGGCACCCGTGCCGCAGGCGGCGCTGCAGGCCGTTTCAATGGCGCCGTCCTGTACCGGAGTACCGGCCTTCTTGGCGGCCAGCTTGCCGGCCTGGATCTCCTGCACGCACATGCTGCACTTCTCGATCACACCACGGCCGCGCACCACCACATCGGGGTTCAGCACCATGCGGCCCAGTTCGTTGAAGGCGGGGTTCACCTCGGCGAACTTGTCGGACACGTAGTTGAACCAGTTGAAGCGGCGCACCTTGTAGGGGCAGTTGTTGGCGCAATAGCGGGTGCCGATGCAACGGTTGTAGGCCATCTGGTTGAGGCCTTCGTTGCTGTGCGTGGTGGCGGCCACCGGGCACACCGTTTCGCACGGTGCGTGGTTGCAATGCTGGCACATCACCGGCATGAACACCACCTTCGGGCTCTCGCTGGGCACTTCCATATCGAGGTACATCTCGATCTTGCCCAGACCTTCCGCCTTCGCACGCTCCTTGGTCATGTCGGAGCTGTAGTAACGGTCCAGGCGCAACCAATGCATCTCGCGGCTGCGGCGCACCTCGTCCTTACCTACCACGGGGATGTTGTTCTCGATGTTGCACGCCGTGATGCACGCGCCACAACCGATGCAACCGTTCAGGTCGATACTCAGGCCCCAGCGGTGGCCCACGCCTTCCACGGGGTGTTCCTCCCATAGGTCGAACTCGGCCACCGGCTTCTTGTCCAGGGCGTTGATCGTGCCATCCGCGTTCACGTCCTCGTGCACGGCGAGGGCATGCGGCTGGTTGTAGGCGTTCTTGTCGCCCGCCTTGTAGGTGGCCACAGTGGTCTCCTTCACCACGCTGTGGCGGTCCATGGCGGTGAGGTGGGTCTGGGTGATCGCCACCGGATAGGTGTTGCCACCCGGGGTGACCCCTGCGCTCAGCACATCATAGCACACCAGCCCTTCCACCAAGGAGGTGAAGGGATAGACGTTGCGCCCCACCGGCTTGAACTCCCCATTGTGGTTGGTGACGCAGGCGGCCATGCCCACTTTCTCGCCGAACTCGCCACGGCCGTAACCCAAGGCGATGGCGATGGTGCCCGGCTTCTGTCCCGGCGCGGGAACCACCGGCAGGCTGATCTCCTTCTCACCCACCTTCACGATCACCACGCTGGCCGGTGCCTTCTCACCCAGGTACATGTTCAGACCCAGGCGCTCCACGTCCGTTGGACTCATGCACACGTAGTTATCCCACGTGATCTTGGTGAGCGGATCGGGCATTTCCTGCAGCCACGGGTTGTTGGCATGCTGGCCACTGCCAATGGCCTCGGTGGTGTATAGCGCCAGTTCGAACTCGCCACCGCCGTTGCTGGCCTTCGTTGCGGCCGAGGTGGCAGCGGCCACATCACCGGCGAACACCACGGGCGTGGTGGAGGCCGTCACGGGCACGGTCATCACGCCATCGTGCACGGCCGTGTTCCATGTCTCGTCGAAGTTGGTCACCACGGCACCATGGGCCGTGAGCTGCTCGCGCCAGGTCTGGCGCATGAACGCGTGCCAGCTGCTGTACGACCCTGCCCAGCGGATCAGGCTCTCCTGCCATTGGCGGGTGCTGAACAACGGACGGATCGCGGGTTGACCCAGGGCGTAGTGACCGGGTTTCGGATGATAGTCGTTCCAAGCCTCCAGGTAGTGGTGGTCCGGGGCGATCCAGCTGCAGAGGCTGGCCGTTTCGTCGGCATACCCGCTGAAGCTCACGCTCAATCCGACCTTCTCCAGGCCGGCTTTGAACTCCTCGGCATTGGGCAAGGTGTACGCCGGGTTGACGCCAGCGATGAACAAGGCGCCCACTTTACCTGCGTTCATGTCCTTCACTAATTGTCCCACCGCCGCATCATCCCCTTGTTTGAAATGGGTGTGCGCATCGAGGTCGATGGTGGTGCCGTAGTTGCCCAGGATGCTGTTGATGCTGTTCACCAGCACCTGCACTCCTTCGTTGTTACTGCCGGCGAGCACCAAGCTTTTCCCTTTGGCGGCCAGCAGCGCCTTCGCCGCGCCTTCGGTGGCCTTGAGCATTTCGGCATCGGCGCCCGCCTTGTTCCCACTGATGTGGGCATGAAGGGCCACCACGGCCTTGGGCAGTTCGCTGATGCGCAGGGGAACTCGCACGTCGGCGTTGGCACCGGTGAGGCTCATCCGCGCTTCGAACTGGTAGTGGCGGCTCATCACCTCGTCCGGGTTGCGGCGGACGGCATATTGCCAGGTGTTCTCGCTGGTGCTTCCCCAGCTGCTGAGGAAGTCGGCATCCACGCTCACGATCACATCGGCCTTGGTGAGGTCGTAGCTGGGGAACACCCGCTTGCCGAAGCTCTTCAGGTTGGCGCCTGTAACGCCTCCATAGCTGATGGTGTCGTACTGGATGTGCTCCACCGCACTGGTCGGCGTGCCGGGAGAAAGGGCATCCGTGGTCACCACCACACCACCATGCTTCGCCTTGAAGGCCGCAATGGCCGCCTTGGTGCTGGGGCTGATGATGGTGTTGGTGAGCAGTACGATGCGCTTTCCAGCAGCGGCTGCAAGCCCCGCTTCAATGGCCTGGTCCGCTGTGGCCCAATCGGTCACCGCTTCGGCACCTTTGGCCTTGGGGCCGGTGAGGCGTGCGGTGTCGTACAACGACAACACCGAACTGTTCATGCGGGCGTTGATGCTGCCCTTGGCAAGTGCCGGGTTCCGGTTGATCCCGAAACGCGGATTGCCCTTGATCATGATGGGGCGCCCTTCGCGTGTCTTCACCAGGATGCTGCCGAAATCCTCCCCGTCGTAGAAGGTGCTGGCGTACCAGTTGGCCACACCGGGGGTGATGTCCTCGGGCTTGTTGACATAGGGGATCGACTTGATCACCGGTGTCTCGCAAGCGGCGAGGGTGGCGGCACCCAGGCTGAAGCCCAGGAACTTGAGAAAATCGCGGCGGCCCGTGGTGGCTCCGGAAATGGAGGCATTGCCCAGGAACTGGTCGATGCCCTGCTCATTCGGGAACTCGTTCTCACGGCCCTCCATCGACCCGGGGTGCTGATGCAACTCACCGAGGTCCTTCCAATATCGCTTCGTGCTCGACATGCGGCGCGCGTTTCGGTCTTAGTAGTGGCACTTGGCGCATTCCCAGCCGCCAAGCTCCTTCACACTGATCTTCTCGTCCTCCAGGTACTTCTTCAATTCCGCATGGCCCATATCCGTCTCCTTCATGCGGGCCATGATCTCGTCGTAGTAGCCGTTGCCGGCCATCTTCACATCCTTGGTGTTGTGGCAATCGATGCACCAGCCCATGGTGAGGGGGGCCCATTGCTCGGCCACGTCCATCTGCTCGTCGATGGGGCCATGGCATTCCTGGCATTCCAACTTGCCTACCGCCACGTGCTGGCTGTGGTTGAAGTAGGCGTGATCCGGCAGGTTGTGCACCTTCACCCACTTCACGGGTTGTTCGTTGCCGGTATAGCTCTGGTTGGCTGGATCCCAACCCACGGCGGCGTAGATCTTGGCGATCTCGGTGGTGCCGGTGTTGCGGCCCGTATCCACCGCCTTGTGGCAGTTCATGCACACGTTGGTGCTGGGGATGCCCGCATGTTTGCTCTTCTCCGCACCGCTGTGGCAGTATTGGCAGTCGATGGCCAGATTTCCCTTGTCCGCCTTGCCCGCATGCAGGGTGTGGTTGAACAGGATGGGTTGTTCGGGCTTGTAATGGGGAACCTCGTCGCCGCCATACACCCCGACCACCCAGGCCGCATCCCACAACTTGAGAACGAGGAAAACCACGATGAACAGGCCGATGATGCTGGCGAAGGCCTTGTTGTTCCAAGCCCAGGAGCGAAGGCTCTGGCCGAAGGTCTGGTCGGGAAGGGGCTCCTTGCCTTCGGCCTCGCGCACGGCGTTGGCCAGGCTCTTCTTCACCCCGGTCAAGCTCAAGGCCACCACCAACAGCAAGAGGGCGATGACCACCAGCCAGGGCCAGGAGCTACCCCCATCGTCCGTCTTGGTGGCTTGGGTCTCCACACCGGCCACCGGCGCACCTTTGGGTGCCGGGGGGGCGTAGTTGTCGGCGTAGTATAACACCGCATCGATCTCCTCGTTGCTCAGGGCCTGGGCCGTCATCGGGCTCTTCTTCCACTTCTCGAAGAGCTCATTGGCGTAAGGGTTCCCTGTTTTCAGGTAAGCCGAGCTGTTCTTCACCCACTCGTGGATGTCACCCTTGCCCTCCCAGCGTGCCACCGCGCCTTTCAGCGCAGGACCGGTCATATCCTTGTCCGGCTTATGGCAGGCTCCGCAGTTCCCTTTGAAGAGCTTCTCCCCTTGGTCATACATGGCCTTATCCGCAGGCTGGGCCTGCGAAACCGCCATGACCATGAAGAAGAATACGGCGAGGGTTGCGCGGATGAGCCCGATCGATCGTTCTGAAATCCTTGCTACAAGCGGCATTCCGAGCTTTTTTGATGGGACGACCTTCCGTTCGTCCGGCGGCAAAAATAGCCAGTGGACCGATCGGGGGATAGCCGGTTGATCGGGATGCCATGGGGATGTCACTATTTAGAGAAATTCTAAATAATTGACAATGGTCAGCTACGGACCCAAGCGATGGGCTGAACATGATCGCGGCCTACTTTTGGCACCTCTGCTTGGATATGCGTTCGCTCCTCGTGCTGCTGTTGCTGTTGCCGCCGGTGTTATCGGCCGCACAAACCGATACGGCCACGGCCGCCCTTGGTGCCGATGCGCCGATCACCACCGCAGGGGGTGATGTACGGCTCACCACCACGCCGCGGATCGATGAACTGCTCAAGGCCTATGGCGCCCATGAGCATGTGCGCCGCGGCTACCGGGTGCAGATCTTCCTGGGCGACCGGACTACGGCGGAGGCCACGAAGCGAGCTTTCCTTCAAAAGAACCCCGATGTGCCGGCGTACCTGAGCTGGTTGGCCCCGAACTTCAGGTTACGGGTGGGCGACCTACGCACCCGCCTGGAGGCGGAGCGGCTGTTACGCGACCTGAAGGTGGCGTATCCCGGTAGCTATATCGTGCCGGACGATATCGGGATGCCTCCGTTGCCGAGCGTGCGGTAGTGGCCCAAAGCACGATGGCCGATCCTTGCGGACCGGCCACCAATGACCTGGGTGCGGGTCGGATCTATTCGCCCAACGTCCGTTTCACCTCTTCGATGGTGAAGGCTTCCACGGTGTCGCCGACCTTGATGTCGTTGAAGTTCTTGATGGAGAGGCCGCACTCGTAGCCGTGCGCCACCTCTTTCACATCGTCCTTGAAACGCTTGAGTTCGTTGAGGTCGCCGGTGTACACCACGATGCCGTCGCGGATCAGGCGCACCTTGTTCTTGCGCTCGATCTTGCCATCGAGCACGTAGCAGCCGGCCACGGTGCCCACCTTGCTGATGCGGAAGGTCTCGCGCACCTCGGCGGTACCGGTGACCTTCTCCACCTCCTTGGGTGCGAGCATGCCCTCCATGGCCTGCTTGATCTCCTCGATCGCACTGTAGATGATGGAGTACATGCGGATGTCGATCTCCTCGGCCTCGGCCAGCTTGCGCGCACCGGGTGTGGGGCGCACCTGGAAGCCGACGATGATGGCGTTGGACGCGGTGGCGAGCAGCACGTCGCTTTCGGCGATGGGACCCACCGCGCGGTGGATCACGTTCACCTTGATCTGCTCGGTGCTCAGCTTGAGGAGCGAATCGGTGAGCGCCTCCACGGAGCCGTCCACGTCGCCCTTGACGATGAGGTTGAGCTCCTTGAAGTCGCCGATAGCGAGGCGACGGCCGATCTCGTCCAGGGTGATGTGCTTGTGGGTGCGGATGCCTTGTTCGCGCTGCAACTGCTGGCGACGCGTGGCGATGGTCCGTGCATCGCGTTCGTCCTCGAACACCTGGAAGGTATCGCCCGCGTTGGGGGCCCCGTCGAGACCGAGGATGGAGACCGGTGTTGCGGGTGGTGCCTCGGCCACACTGGCGCCACGTTCGTTGAACATGTTGCGCACACGGCCGCTGAACTGGCCGGCGAGGATCACGTCGCCCTTGCGCAGGGTGCCGGAGTCCACCAGCAGGGTGGTAACGAAACCGCGACCCTGTTCCAAGGTGCTTTCGATCACCACGCCATGGGCACGTTTCCCGGGATCGGCCTTGAGGTCCAGCATCTCCGCCTCGAGCAGCACCTTTTCTAAGAGCTGGTCCACGTTGGTGCCCTTCTTGGCGCTGATCTCCTGGGTCTGGAACTTGCCGCCCCACTCTTCCACCAGGATGTTCATCTGGGAAAGCTCCTCCCGGATCTTGTCAGGGTTGGCGCCTTCTTTATCGATCTTGTTGAACGCGAACACCATGGGCACGCCGGCGGCCTGCGCGTGGTTGATCGCTTCGCGGGTCTGGGGCATCACGCTGTCGTCGGCCGCGATCACGATGATGGCGATGTCGGTGACCTGTGCACCGCGGGCCCGCATGGCGGTGAACGCCTCGTGACCCGGGGTGTCCAGGAAGGTGATCTTCTTGCCCGAATCGAGCTTGACGCTGTATGCGCCGATATGCTGGGTGATGCCACCCGCCTCACCGGCGATCACATTGGCCTTGCGGATATGATCGAGCAAGGAGGTCTTACCGTGGTCCACGTGACCCATGACGGTGACGATCGGCGGGCGGGAGGTGACCCGCTCCGGCACATCCTCCTCCTGGGGGATGTCCTGTTGCACGTCGGCACCGACGAACTCCACCTTGAAATCGTACTCTTCGGCGATCACCGCGAGGGTCTCCGCATCGAGGCGCTGGTTGATGCTCACCATCATGCCCAACGAGAAGCAGGCCTTGATGATGTCCGTGACGGGCACGCTCATCATGCTGGCCAGTTCGCTCGCTGTAACGAATTCGGTGACCTTGATGGTACGCCCGGCCAGTTCGCGTGCGGCTTGCTCTTCCTCGAAGCGACGGCCTCGTTGGTCGCGCTTCTCGCGGCGCAGCTTGGCCCCTTTGCTCTTGCTACCGGTGAGGCGTGCGAGCGTTTCGCTCACCTTGCGTTTCACGGCATTCTCGTCCAACTCGCCCGGTCGGCCCGTGGATGGCGCATTGCGCTGTTCCTGTTGCACGGCACGATCCACGTTCACCGGGCCTTGCTTCACGATCCGTTTGCGTCGGCCACGTTCACCATCGGCTCCGGGCCGTTCGGCGGGCTTGCGCTCCTTCTCCACCGGCAGTTCGATCTTGCCGAGGGTCTTCAGGCCGGCGAGCTTCTGCACGTTGACGCGGATGGTCTCCGGCTCGGCCGGGGCGGCGGGAGCAGCGGGTGCGGGTGCGGGTGTTGCCGCTGTCGGCTCCGCGACCGGTGTGGCCGCTGGAGGTTCCTCCGCCACAGGCTTGGCCGCTTCTTCCACCGGCTTCGTGGCCTTCGGCGATGGAGCGGCGGCCTTCCCGGCCTTTTTGGTCGTGCCCAGGTCGATCTTGCCAACGGTCTTGGGGCCAACGGCCTTCTCCACCCGGGCCTTGATCACCTCCGTTCCGTCCGGACCGGACTCGGTGGTGGGTGCGGTCGGCGCCTCGGGTGCAGCGGGCTCCGCCTTGGCCACGGGTGCTGGCGCAGGAGCTGCTGGCGCAGGAGGTACTGCCGCAACGACCGGCTCCTCCTTGCGCTTGGGCGCTTCCTTGGTGGCAGGGGCGCTGGCCAGCGCGACGGTCTCGCGCTCCTGCCTTTGCTGCACCGATGCCTTGCTTTGCTCCTTGATGGCCTTGTCCTTGCCGAACTCCTGTTGCAGTAGTTCGTACAGCTCGGTGGCGATCTTCGTGTTGGGGTTGCTTTCCACCTTGTGGCCGTTCTTCTCCAAGAACTCCACAACGGTGTGCAACCCCAGGTTGAATTCCCGGGCCACCTTGCTCAGACGCAATCCCTTATCGGTCGTTTCGCTCATACACTACGCGGTTGGCGTTCTATCCTTTTCCTGATGCGATCGCATGGATCGCGGTTCGTTCTTTCCTCTAACCCTGGCCGAGCGGGAGTGGGTCTCCACTGCCCTTCGTTGCCTCTGATCACCCCTCCAATTCCTTTTTCAAGATACGGCGCACCTCGTCGATGGTCTCCTCCTCCAGGTCCGTACGCTTGACCAGTTCCTCCGAGGAGAGGTCCAGTACGTTGCGCGCGGTGTCGCAGCCGATCTTCTTGAACTCATCGATGATCCATTCGTCGATCTCGTCGGCGAAATCGTCCAGGGCCACGTCGTCGGTGACCTCATCGGTCTCGCGATACACGTCGATATCGAAGCCCGTGAGCTTGCCTGCCAACTTGATGTTGTGCCCACCCTTGCCGATGGCGAGCGCCACCTGGTCGGGTTTCATGTACACCTCGGCACGTTTGTGCTCCTGATCCAGCTTGATGTCGCCGACCTTGGCGGGGCTCAACGCGCGCTGGATGAGCAGCTGTTCGTTACTGGTGTAGTTGATCACGTCGATGTTCTCGTTGCGCAGCTCGCGCACGATCCCGTGGATCCGGCTGCCTTTCATGCCCACGCACGCACCGACCGGGTCGATGCGGTCATCGTAGCTCTCCACGGCCACCTTGGCGCGCTCACCGGGTTCGCGCACGATGCGCTTGATGGTGATGAGACCATCGGCCACCTCGGGCACCTCTTGTTCGAAGAGCTTCTCGAGGAATTCGGGGGCGGTACGGCTCAGGATCACCACGGGGGTGTTGTTCCGCATCTCCACCTTCCACACCACGGCACGCACGGTATCGCCCTTCTTGAAGAAATCGGTCTTGATCTGCTGGTCCTTGGGCATGATGAGCTCGTTGCCTTCATCGTCCAGGATCAGCGTTTCCCGCTTCCAGATCTGGTACACCTCGCCCGCGATGATCTCGCCCACGCGCTCGGCGTATTTCTTATAGAGATGGTCCTTCTCCAACTCCATGATCCGGCTTTGGAGGTTCTGTTTGAGCGAAAGGATGTTCCGGCGACCGAAGTCCTCGATCTTCAGTTCCTGGCTCACCTCCTCACCCACCTCGAAGTCGGGCTCGATCTTGCGGGCTTCGGCCAGTTCGATCTCCAGATTATCGTCCTCGCTCATGCCATCCTCCACGATCACGCGGTTGAGCCAGATCTCCAGATCGCCCTTGTCGGGGTTGATGATGATGTCGACGTTGGCTTCTTCTCCGAAGCGCCTTTTCACCACGCCACGGAACACATCCTCCAGGATGCCCATCATGGTGACACGATCGATGTTCTTGAGTTCCTTGAAGTCTCCGAAGGACTCGATGAGGTTGACGGTGCTCATTACCCGTTCAGTTGAATGTGATGCTTGCTTTGGTTGTGCGGATGTCGGAGGCCGGGATGGTGCTGACCTCGGGATCGAGCTTGGGCAGGCGGCCCTTCACTTTGCTGGGATGCTGGATGCGCAAGGCCAGGGTGGTGCCATCGTACCCTTCCAGCATGCCTTCGAGGGTACGGCCATCCACCAGGTCGACCAGCACCAAACGGCCGATGTGCTTCTGGTATTGACGCGGCACCTTGAAGGCGCGGCCCACTCCTGGACTGCTGAACTGGAGCTCGCAATCGTCGGCGGCTTCGCCCAGGTCTTCGCGCACCCGCTTGTTCAGATCGGCCAGCTCCTGCAGGGTGATGGCCCGGTCGTTGTCCACCTCCACCACCACCTTGTTGCCCGGACGCAGTTCCACAGCCACCAGGAAATGACCGGTGCCCTGGAGCCGCTGCTCCACGCTGTTCTGAACTTGTTCCACGCTGATCATGACCGACTTACGCTACCTACAGGAACAAAAAAGAGGGGCGGTCCCCTCTTCCCTCTTCCGCCGACTTGCGGTGCAAATGTAGGTATTTCCGGCGATCCCCCGGTCGTATGCGTGTAAGGCCTGTCGCGGGACAGGATGGGCAAGGACCACCGCTTCCGATGCCTCAACGCGGGTCGGCTCCTCCTGCGGGTCGGGGTGGTGAGCATAGTGAGAGGGGTGAGAAGGGGGAGAATGGTGAAAACGGGGAGAGTGGGGAGAAGGGTGAGAATGGTGCGAAGGGAGCGCGGGAAGGGCGGCGCGTTGCCCCCCCTCGCGCCCCCCAAAGCGTGCCTGTCTACCGATCCACCTTCACGGCCTTCTTCACCACGGGCTGGCCATCCAGCAGCAGCGTAACGTAGTACATACCCGGTGCCAGTGAGGCAGTGTTCCACTGGTACTGGTAACTGCCGGCCTCCAAGTGGGCTTCTTGCAACACGCGCAGGTCGCGGCCATCGCTGCTGTTGGCCAGCAGCTGGGTGCGGCCGCCACGATCGAGCGTGTAGAACACCGTGGTGCCCTCGTTGAAGGGGTTGGGCTGGATGCGGAGCTTGTCATCGCCGGTGGTATCATCCACGGGCAGTACGGTGGGTGCCGGAGTGGGCTGTTGCAGAACCCGGCCGCCGTCG
>CAUJED010000170.1:0-24161 GCA_963169535.1 Bacteroidota bacterium
GTCGCACTGGGTGTACCTGTACGTGGAGACCCCCGATGGTTGCACGGCGGTGGACAGTGTGCAGACCACCCCGCCCTCGGCCACGCTGTACTTCCCCAATGCGTTCAGCCCCAACGGCGATGGCGTCAACGAGAGCTTCGGAGGCGAAGGGACGCTGCTGGACCGCTATGAACTGTGGGTGTTCGACCGGTGGGGTCGGGTCATGTTCCACTCCACCAGCCCTGCGGTGCGCTGGGATGGCACCCAGGACGGCGAGCCCGTGATGAACGGGGTGTACCAGTACAAGTACATCGCCAAGGGCCTCAAGATGCCCCTGAAACAAGGCTTTGGACACGTGACATTGATACGATGAAGCGACCCGTCCCACATAGCACGATGCTCGCGGTGGCCCTGATGGGAGCCACGTTCGGTTCCTTCGCCCAAACTGGAATGGCTGATACGCCCTTTCATCGCGCAGCGGCGTTCGATCCGGTGGCCATCGCCGAGGATGATGCCCGGCGCGAGGCCGAGGGTGAATTGCGTTTGTACGCCCGGTCGTTGGCCATTGATCTATCCAGCGAGGCCGATGGTTCCTGGTCCATCACCGATCATGAGCGTATCGGCCGTTTGGGCGTGGCCTCCCCAGGGGCGAAGGCCATGGAGTTGCTGATCGAAGGCATGACCGTACCGCCCGGTGCCCGTATGCGCGTCATCGCCATGGACGGCACCGAACTCCACCCCTTCTTCGAGGTCGAACTCCCCGAGGGGGTCCATGAGTATTCGACCCCGCTGGTGCACGGTGATGCATGGATCCTTGAATACCGCGAACCGCTCGATGCGCCGTTCCATGGGACGTTCAGGATCCCTTGGCTGAACCATGCTTACCGCGATGTGATGGAGGACCATGCGCGCGAAGGCACCTGTCATGTGAACGTGGCCTGTGTACCCGAATCCATCGGCTGGGAGGATGAGATCGATGCCACCGTGCGCATCAGCGTGATCACGCCACAAGGCAGTGGCTGGTGTTCGGGCTCCTTGGTGAACAATGTCCGTCAGGACTGTGCTCCGTACATCCTCACCGCCTGGCACTGTGGACGCACCTCCACCACCGCGCAGTTCAACCAGTACAAGTTCTATTTCAACTTCCAGTACGCGACCTGTGCGGGCGGGGCCTACAGCACCAGTCAAATGATGACCGGGGCGCAGCTCAAGGCCTACAGCGATGATTACGCACCGCAGTACCAAGGCGTGGGCGGATCGGATTTCATGTTGTTGCGTACCAACGCGGCCGAGGTGCCGACATCGTTCGATCCGTTCTGGGCCGGATGGGATGCCCGCAACATCGCATCGGTCTCCGAGGATGGCGTGTGCATCCATCACCCGACCGGCGCCCCCAAGCGCATCAGCAGCTACACCCAGACATTGACCACGGGGCACCCCATGGGCTCGTCCGGGCTCATGTCCCATTACAAGTTGAAGTGGGCCCCTACTGAGAATGGTTATGGGGTCACCGAGGTGGGCTCTAGCGGAAGTGGTGTGTTCAAACCGCATCCCACGGCAGGCCCGGTATTGATCGGTACGCTCACCGGCAGCAGTTCCGGCTCCAACTGCACCTACAACACCGGGACCAATTATTTCGGGAAGATGAGCTACCACTGGACCAACAACCCGAATACGGCGCAACAGAAGCTGAAGGCGTGGCTCGATCCGGATGGTACCAACACCTTGGTGCTGGCGGGCAGCAGGTCGCCTTGTTCCGAGCCGACCGCCGTAGCCGAGAGCAAGGCACCTTCGGTGGTGTTGCATCCGAACCCCGCTACCGAACGGTTGTGGGTGCGCGGCGCGGATGGCACACCATGGAAGTGGATGATCCTCGATGCCGCTGGGCGGATCATCTCGAACGGAGCGATGACCCACGGTGATCGGTCCATCGCCCTCCATGGCCTTGCGCCGGGTATGTACTTCCTCCAACTCATCGATCCTGCGGAACGGCGCCTGCGCGAACCGTTCGTAGTGGCATACTGACCATTCCCCGACAACACGTCCCATAACATGCAGCAGCGACCGGATATTCAGCCCAGCGATAGGATGCTGTCATGGTTCGGTGGTTGCGCGACCATGCCCCGATCACCCGAACCGTACAACTCTCACAACATGCGCGAACACTACATTTCCGTGGACCGGATCCGACGTGCCTTGAGCATTGCGCTCCTGGCCCTACCGGTGGTGGTACAAGCCCAGGTGGCCTTGTACTCCTTCTCCGAGACGGTGGGAACTTATGATGAGATCACCGCCCTTGATGGAGGGGTGAGCCTTGGTGTACCCGCGTACTGGCCACATGTGAACAATAGCCGAGCCTGGGTGAACAACCCGTTCAATGACCCCGATGGACAGGTGACCATGAGCGGTTACCTGAACCCGGCGATCGGTCCTGGGTATCCCATCGGATTCGATCTCACCTTCAACGGGGAGGTGTTCGATGTGATCGGGATCTCCAACGGGGGCTGGATCAGCTTCGGGAAATCGACCGATGGGCTGCAGGCAGTATGGGTGTACAACTGGAGTGGAACACCCAACGGCGACCCCTTCACCCAATGGTACAACGGACCATCGCCGACCTATAAGCGCAATCGCGTGGCCGGCTTCGGCAACAGCTCCCTGCAAATGGTCGACTGGACCTCCTTGGCCCCACCAGGCCAGCTTTCGGAGCTTCGTATGGCCACCATCGGCACGGCGCCGAACCGGGTATGCGTGATCCAGTGGAAGGACTTCGGCCTGCGGAACGATGTGACCGTGGCCATGAACAAGGTGAATTTCCAGATCCGCCTGAACGAGAGCGACAACTCGGTGGATGTGGTCTTCGGACCGCAGACCTGGGTCTCCTCCCTGGGGCGCTACCTCCCCACGCAGATCGGCCTCAGCGGGCAAACCAACGCCGATTTCAATGGCCGGATGACCGTGGCCGAGGAGCCCGATTTCCTCTACGATTGGAACAACACCGTGCCCGCGACCAGCAACCTCAGTTCGGAAGCCGCCTGTACGTTCACCACGGCACAGCCGGGCCAACCCGCCGGTTCGGGGATCCCGCCGGTGACCGGGCTCACGTGGAGCTGGGTGGCCCCTGCTTGCCCACCCCCCACCTGGCCTCAATCCATTTCCGACATCTCCTTCGATGGCGCCTATGCCTCGTGGCAACCGGCCCCATCGGGCCAGTATGAATACCTGGTCTCCACCGAGAATGATCCGACAGGGGCCGTGGTGACAACGGACATCACCTCGGACGAGGGTGTGTTCTTCTTCGATCTCGAGCCGCTGACACAGTACTATTTCTTCATTCGCAGCATCTGTGACGGCGAACCGGGTCCGTGGTCCATGGCCACACCTTTCCGGACCATCGGCGGTGCCATGGTGGAGTGCGATGGCACTGCCCTCGAGATGACCTATTGCAGCCAGGCGGATGATTCGGTGACCTGGAAATACATCTCTGCGGACGGTTCGACCCTCCGCATGGAACTCCAGGGTGGTTTCCATGGGTCCGTCTCCGGCGAGATCTTCCGGATCTACGAAGGTGACCCATCCGAGGGGAACATCCTGTACAATGCACCCGCTGGGGCCAACGTCGCGGGTGTCGCGGTTCAGGCCCTTTCCGGCCAGATCACCGTGGTGTTGGTCACCGGTGCCGGTGCCTGTGAGGCACAACCTTGGTACCTGCCCTACGAGTGGCGTGTGGGTTGCAAGAACTGCACCGACCCCTTAGCGAATTTCAGCGTGGTGGATGATTGCGACAACCACCAGTACTCCGTAGTGGTGAACCTGGGCACAATGGGCGGTGTACCCACCTTGCGCCTCGACAACACCTTGGGAGTGGCACCCACCATGGTCACCAGCATCGGCCAACACACCGTGGGGCCTTTCCCCTCGGGGCAGTCGGTGATCATCACCGTACAGAACCCGGATAACGACCTGTGTTATGTGGCCAGCCCGACCATGATCGGTGCGCCCTGTGCCACCGTGGGCTGTGGGCCTACCACCGTGACCTACTGCTATGGCAACAACGAATCGCGTAACTGGGCCTACCAGGGCGAAGGCGGACAGGAGATCGGCTTCCGCTTCAGGAAGGGTGGGTTAGGTATGGGCGACCACCTGCGCTACTATAATGGCCTCGACCCCGATGCCATCCCGCAGGATGTTGGCACCTGGCTGTCCGGGATCACCAACAGTTTGATCACCTCCGGAGCGCCTTCCACCGACCATGCCCTGGTGTTGGAACTGGCCGCCGATAACATGCACAGCTGTGCCGATGAGGATCCCTTCTACGGCTCCACCGAAGCGTGGGAGTTCGTGGTGGCTTGCTACGATGGTTGCACCCAACCCCGGGCCACCTTCACCACCGTGTGTGTGGATCAGACCCACTTCAACGTGGAGGTGAACGTCACCGAGATCGGCAGTACCGGCAGTGTGAACATCACCAACGACCGTGGTCTGCCCAGTGTTACGGCCACGGCCACCGGCACCTACACCGTGGGGCCGCTCACCTCGGGCATGCCGGTGACCATCGAAGTGGAGGGTGCCAGCGTGCTGTGCTCCTGGACCGGTGCCGGGTTGGACCGTAGCTGCCTGGACATCGGGATCGAAGAGGGTGTGATGAACACCCTGGCGCTGTTCCCCAACCCGAACGATGGACACTTCACCTTGGAATTGCCCGAAGGCTTGAGCGGAGCCAACACGTTGAGCGTGCTCGACCTCGCCGGTCGTACGGTGGCACAGTACCACCTCATGACCTCCACCACCCAGCAGGTGGACCTCTCTGGACTACCGCAAGGGTGGTATGTGCTGCTCCTGCGCAACCACGACCGCACCATCACCGGTAAGGTCAGCATCCAACCATAGGACCCTACTGATCAGACCCTCCTCTCACATGCTCCGACTTTCGAACACAATGACCATGCGCCAACGCGTTTCATCGGCCCTTGCGACCATGGCCCTTCCTGGTCTGCTCGCCGCCCAAGTGAGTCTGTACACCTTCAACCAAACGGTGGAGTCATACACGGAGATCACCGAGGCTGAAGCCTCCTTTTCATTGGGCGTACCCACGTGGTGGCCCCCGCTCTACAATCAACGGGCATGGACCAACCACTCGTTCTATGGGGTGGATGGCCAGGTGAGCAGTTACCTGAACCCCGCTACGGGTCCGGGTTATCCCATCGGGTTCGACTTCCGATTCAATGGCGATGTCTTCGACCGCATCAGCGTCTCGCATTCGGGTTTCATCACCTTCGGGAAGAGCAGCGATGGGGATCAGGCCGTGTGGACCTATGCCATCGATCACCCGCATGGCATGCCGTTCGTGCAGTATGTCGGCGGGCCCACGGAAGCCTATAAACGCAACCGTGTCGCCGGTTGGGGCAGTAGCCAGCTCTACATGCAGGATATGACCCCGCAGGTGCCTCCCGGGCCGATATCCAACCTGCGTATCGCCACCATCGGCACCGCTCCGGAAAGGGTCCTGGTGGTCCAGTACAAGGATTTCCTCATGGCCTATCCGCCCAGCAGTTCGCGCGTCAATTTCCAGATCCGCCTCAACGAAAGTGATAATTCCGTGGAGGTGCGGTATGGACAGGTGATCGTGGCGGGTGGCTCCTATGCCCAGGTGGGCCTGGGGGGGCGTACGCCGGAGGATTACAATGGTCGACGCACGGTGTATGAGGAGCCCGATTTCCTCTATGACATGAACGCCACCGTGGCCATTACAGAGAACACCGAGACCTGCTACTTCGTTGCCGCGCAGCCTGGGCAGCCGGCGGGGTCGGGGGTGCCCCCAGCGGTGGGGCTCAATCTCAAATGGACCCCCGATGCCTGTGCGCCGCCGGTATGGCCCCTCACCATCGATGAGGTGAGCTTCGATTCCGGACATGCCAGCTGGGACCCCACTGCGGCTACGGAGTATGAGTATTACCTCACCGATACCAACTTCCTGGGTGGTCCGGAGATCGCCTCCGGCATCACCTCCGATCCCGAGGTCTATCTCTTCGGTTTGGAGGCTGCCACCACCTACTACCTCTTCGTGCGCAGTATCTGCGATGGAGAGCCCGGTGTCTGGTCATTGGGTACGCCGTTCCGCAGCATGGGGGGGGGCATGGTGGTGTGCGATGGCACGGCCATGTACGAGGAGTATTGCTCGCGCCCGAACGATGTGATGAGCTGGCTCTATGTTTCCGAAGATGGTTCGGCCCTGGCCTTGGAGTTCCTGGCGGGGAGCATCAGCACGGGTACCAATGAATATTTGAAGGTCTGGTCGGCCACCGGCCCTGTGGGGGCGCCGGTCTTCACCGGTGGTGCCAGTCAGTTGGCCGGTCACACCGTGATCTCGCCGGAGGGTACGCTCTACATCGAGCTGGCCACCACCAACAGCAGCTGCGAGAACCTGCCTTGGTTCTTCCCGCTGGAGTGGCGCGTGGGGTGCAAGAATTGCACCGACCCCTTGGTGAACTTTGCGCTCGGCGAAGTGGATTGTGATGCACACGAGTACTATGTGGACGTGAACATCTTCTCCATGGGCTCGGCCACCAGCCTGGTGGTGAGCAATTCCCTGGACGAGACCGTCGTCAACCTGACCAGTACCGGGGCTCATGCCGTGGGGCCCTTCCCGGCAGGAGAGTTCGTTGTACTCACCGTGCAGAACCCCGATAACGAGATGTGTTACGTGGAAGGTCCGGTCCTGGTGAACGAACCCTGTGCGATCGTTGATTGCGGTCCCACTTGGTATGAGCGATGCGCCGGTCAGAGCGAAACGCGTGAATGGCTCCTGCAGGGCGACGGGCAGGCGATCTCCGTACGCTTCCCGCCGATCAACTTGGGTTGGGATGCCGATGTGTATGTGTTCGACGGTACCGACGAGACCGCGACACCGTCCTATACCTTCTCCGGATCGGGTAGCAACCAGGTGTACACCAGCACCAACGCGGGCCACAACCTGCTGGTACGCTACATCTCCAGCCAATACCTGGATTACGCCTGTACCGCAGGGAACACGCTTCCCTTCGAGTTCGTGGCCGAATGCGCCAGCGCCTGCACCGCTCCGGTGGCCACCTTCTCCACCGTGTGCGTGGATCAGACCCACTTCAACGTGGAAGTGAATGTCACGGAAGTGGGCAGTGCGGGAACCGCGACCATCACCAACGACATGGGTGTGGCCAGCGTGAGCGTGACCGCCGTCGGCACCTATAGTGTCGGGCCGTTCACTTCTGGCACACCGGTCACGTTCACCGTGGCCGGGGCCAACGTCCTCTGTTCCATCACCTCCAATGCGCTGGATCGCAGCTGTCTCGGTATCGGTATCGAAGAGGCTGCGATGCATTCCCTGGCACTCTACCCCAATCCCAACGATGGCCACTTCACCCTGGAGCTGCCATCGGGTATGTACGGTGACAGTCACCTCCAAGTGCTCGATCTGACAGGACGCGTGGTGCAACAGCGACACGTGAGTACGGCTGCCGTGCAACAGTTCGATCTCTCCGCACTGCCGAATGGATCGTATGCCGTGGTGCTGCATAACAACGGACGTGCCTTCCACGGAAGGGTCAGCGTTCAACATTGACCCGATCATTTCACGCTCTCACATCCAACCAAACCTCATGTTCAACAACCACGCTGGTAGGGCCGCCCTGGCCCTGATCACCCTGACCACGCCCGTGCTGCTCCGTGCGCAGGTCGGTCTTTACTCCTACTCGGAGTCCATCGAGACCTACACCGAGATCACTGCGGGGGAGGCCGCTTACTCACTCGGCACACCCACTTGGTGGCCGCCGCTCCATAACGAGCGCGCATGGACCAACCATCCTTTCTATGGCGCCGATGGCCAGGTGAGCAACTACCTCAATCCCGCAACGGGGCCGGGCTATCCCATCGGTTTCGATTTCCGCTTCAACGGTGATGTCTTCGACAGGATCAGCGTTTCCCATTCCGGTTTCATCACCTTCGGGAAGAGCAGCGATGGTGACCAGGCCGTGTGGTGCTATGCCATCAACCATTCACACGGAGCGCCGTTCGTGCAGTCCATCGGCGGACCTTCGGAACCGTACAAGCGGAACCGGGTGGCCGGCATGGGGACCAGTGAGCTACGCATGCAGGACATGAGTTCGCTGGTACCACCCGGACCGGTCTCCTCGCTGCGGCTGGCCACGATCGGTACGGCTCCTAACCGGGTGTTCGTGGTGCAGTTCAAGGATTTTCGGTTGAGCTACAGCCCGAGCAGCACGTTGATCAACTTCCAGATCCGCCTGAACGAGGCCGACAATGCCGTGGAGGTGCGCTTCGGAAGCACGGTGTTCGCCTTTGGCGGTGCCAGCACTCAGATCGGCCTTGGTGGTCGCACCCCGGAGGATTTCAACAGCCGCATGACCGTGGCCGAGGAGCCGGAGTTCCTCTACGATTGGAACAACACCGTACGGGGGCTATTGAACACCGATTTTTGCACGGCCACGGCCGAAGAGCCTCAGCATCCTGCTTTCTCGGCCATTGCACCGGCCCTCGGTCTGAACTTCAAGTGGACCCCCGACGATTGCCCACCACCGGCTTGGCCGCTCACCGTTGACCAGATGAGCTTCGATTCCGGACATGCCAGCTGGGAACCCACTGCGGCTGCGGAGTATGAGTACTACCTCACCGACACCAACTACGTGGGTGGCCCGGAGATCACCTCCGGTATCACTTCCGATCCCGAGGTCTATTTCTTTGGCTTGGAGGCTTCCACCACCTACTATCTCTTCGTGCGCGGGATCTGCGATGGTGAGCCTGGGCCTTGGTCCATGGCCACGTCCATGGAAACCTTGGGTGGCGGCATGGTGGAATGTGATGGTACCATCTTGACCGAGAACTATTGCTCCCGGCAGTATGATGTCAAGGAATGGCTCTACGTGTCCAGCGATGGCTCACCCCTGAAGATCGAGCTCCTCGGCGGTTTCGTGGGCAATGTCAGCGGCGTAGAATCCTTCCAGGTCTGGGACGGAACCTCCGATGCCGGCACGCCGGCACCGAACATGAGCGGTGACCTGACCGGTCACCACTTCCTGGCCAGCACCAACAATGCCTTGTTCATCCGGCTGATCACCGATGCCGGTGCATGCGAAGCCCAATCCTGGTACCTGCCCCTGCAATGGCGCGTGGGGTGCAAGGCTTGCACGGACCCCTTGGCCAATTTCTCCGTGGTGGACGATTGCGACAACGACCGCTACTTCGTGGAGGTGAACCTGTTCAACCTCGGCAGCACCACCAGCGTGGACCTGAACAACGACCAAGGCGTGGCCCCCACCACGGTTTCCACCACCGGGGTGCATACGGTAGGCCCCTTCATCTCCGGTACGCCCGTGGTGGTGACCGTGCAGCATCCCGAGCAGCCCATGTGCTACACCGCCAGCCCGGCCTTGATGGGCCTGCCCTGCGCCGTGGTGGACTGCGGCCCCGAGACCTACGATCTATGCTATGGGGATAACGAATGGTTCCAACGCGCCTACCAAAGTGATGGTACCCAGGAGATCGGTATCCGTTTCCTCGCCGGTACCATCGGCTTGGGCGACCGCGTGACGGTCTACAACGGTGCCGATCCCAACGAAGCCCCATCCACCGAATTGACTACGTTGGCGAACACGCTCATGACCAGTGCGACACCCTCCACGGACCGCACCTTGGTGTTGGAACTGTTCGCTGATGGCAGCCACAGCTGCGCCGACGAGGACCCCCTGTTCGGCACTTCCGTGGCATGGCGGTATGTGGTGGCTTGTTATGATGGTTGCACTCAACCCCGGGCCACCTTCACCACCGTGTGCGTGGACCAGACACACTTCAACGTGGAGGTGAACGTCACCGAGATCGGCAGTACCAGCAGTGTGAACATCACCAACGACCGCGGCTTGCCCAGTGTAACGGCAACGGCCACCGGCACCTACACCGTGGGGCCGTTCACCTCCGGTATGCCGGTGACCATCGAAGTGGAGGGTGCCAGTGTGCTGTGCTCCTGGACCGGCGCCGGGCTGGACCGCAGCTGTCTCGGTATCGGTATCGAAGAAGCCGCGATGAACACCTTGCGCCTCTTCCCCAACCCGAACGATGGTCGCTTCACCTTGGAGTTGTCGGAAGACATGCTGGGCAGCAGCCAGCTCCAGGTGCTCGACCTCGCCGGTCGAGTGGTGGAGCAGCAGCAGTTCAACGGGGCCGCCGTTCAGCACCTGGACCTCTCCGGGTTGCCCAATGGCCTCTACACCCTGGTGTTGCAGAACAACGGCCGCTTCTTCAACGGAAAGGTCAGCATCCAACATTGATGATCGTGGTGCGTCCCTCGCCCAAGCGAGGGACGCACCCTCTCTTCTTCCATGAAAGCAAGGAACATTTCGGCTTGGACCATCGCGGGCGGTGTACTGCTCGGAGCATGCACCGCGACCAACCTTCGTGCGCAAGTATCGGCTTACACCTTCACGCAGGAGGTCGGTACCTGGACACCCATCGGAGGGAGTGGCACACCACTGGGCATGCCCGGATTGCCACCGCCCTTCACGTTCGACGACAATTCCTTCGTGACCCAGGGCGAGAGCCTGCCAATGGGGAGTTCTCCCACCGGCAACGGCTGGCCCATCGGCTTCACCTTCCACTTCAACGGCCAACCGTACGATCGGGTGGGCTTGAGCATGGAGGGATGGCTGGCTTTCGGTCATTCCTCGAACGGCATCAATGCGGTGTACGTTCCCGTGGGCAACACGGCCTACACCCCGCTCAGCTCGCCGGTGCCTGCGGAGATCGACATGCTCAAACGCAACCGGGTCGCGGGCTTCAGCCTCGACCTCGCAGCGGGCGGCAACACCTGGCCCATCCAGATCCGTACCGGTGGAACGGCCCCCAACAGGATCTTCGTGGCCGAGTGGAACGTGACGCGTTCGGGCGGTTCCAACCTGCTCAGCTTCCAGATCCGCCTGCACGAGGGCGGCGGTGATCCCGCTGCGCAGCTCGTACAAGTGGTCTTCGGCACCATGATCCAAACGGCCGCGATCACGGGCCAGGTGGGGTTGGGAGGCATGGATCCTTCCGACTTCAACAACCGAGCGGTCACCGTGAGCCCTTACGATTGGCAGGCGAGCGTGCCGGGTACGACCAATACCGCAACGGGAAGGCTTCCTTCCCTGGCGGCAAATATCCCGCAGGGGCTCACCTTTACCTGGACACCTCCGGCCTGCACCGTGACCGGTATCACGGTAGCGGGATTGGCCATCGACGGTGCATCGATCACGGGTGATCTGACCTGGAACGCGGTGCAAGGTGCCGTGGACTACGATTACATCATCACCACCGGTGGACCCGAGTTACCCCCAGTGGCCAGTGGATCCACCGCCACCACGTCCGTGCCGCTCACCGGCTTGCCGCAGGACCAACAGCTCTATGCCTACGTACGTGCGGATTGCGGTTCGGGTGCGGGCGTGTGGGGCGTGGGGCATCCCTTCACCACCGAAGGCATGATCCAGGTGGTCTGCGGAAGTGCCCCGCTGCAGTTCGATCATTGCTATACCGACCTGGAACAGCGCACCTGGTATTACACCGGTTCCACCAACGCCCCGTTGCGCCTCATCATCCACGAAGGCACCATGCATGGGGGAGACCTGCTCACGATCTACGATGGTCCCACCGACCAAGCGCCGTTGCTTTTCTCTTCGGCCAATGGACCGATCGCTGGCCAGGTGGTCAATAGTACGGGGAACCACCTGACCATGAAACTCGTGGCCGATGATGTGGGGTCTTGTGCCGTGCATGAGTTCATCAACCCCATGGCATGGGAGGTGGGTTGCTTGGATTGTGATCCCGTGCTCGCGAATTTCCAAGTGGTGGATGATTGCGAGAACGCACGGTTCACCGTGGGGGTGAACATCTTCAGCCTGGGGTCGTCCACTTCGGTCTCCATCGTGAACGATGCCGGTCTGCCTGCAGTGGTGGCCAATGGTCCTGGAGCGTACAGTGTGGGCCCGTTCACCAACGGTACACCCGTGTTGGTCACCGCGAGCCATGCCCAGAACGCCTACTGCAACAGCGCCATGGAGCTGATCAACGGCACTTGCCCGGTGGTGGATTGCGGACCCGCGACCTACACCCAGTGCTATGGCAACGATGAGGATGCCCGTTGGGCCTATCAGGGCGAGTCCGCAGGCGACCGTGTCGCCATCCGCTTCCTCTCCGGAAGCCTGGCCGCAGGCGATCAACTCATCGTGTACGATGGGAATGACGAGATCGCGGACCCTGTGCTCGGCACCGTGGTCGGCGGCGACCTCACCGACCGTACCTTCATCACCTCGGTCTTCAGCAACACCATCATGCTCCAGTTGCTTTCCGATGGTTCAGGCAGCTGCACCTCAGGGGCTGCTACACCGTGGAACTATGTGGTGGCCTGCTACGATGGTTGCGATGCACCGGAGGCCACCTTCGAAGTGGTGAACGATTGTGCCAACGGACGGTTCAACGTACGGGTGGACCTCACCTCGTTGGGCAGTGCCGCGCAGGTGAGCATCACCAACGACCGGGGTGTGGCAGCCACCACCGCCAGCGCCACCGGCCAGTATACCGTGGGTCCGTTCACCAACGACGCCGATGTGGTGATCACCATCCACGGCAGCAACGATATCTGTTCATTGACATCCACTGCCCTGGGTGATGGATGTGGCGTGGGCCTCGAAGAGCTCGACGAGGCCCGACTCGGCATATACCCGGACCCCTCGGAAGGGGCCTTCAACGTGGTGATCCCTCGTGGTTTTGGGGGGCGCACCGAGGTGGAGGTGCTCGACCTATCGGGGCGCCGGGTGTTACTGGAGCGTGTGATGGGCGCAGGCGGGCAGGTCATCCCCCTGAGCTTGGACCATGTTCCGGCGGGCAGTTACGTGGTGATCCTCCGAAGTGACGTACAAGTGGCCTCGGCCACGGTGCGTGTGATGCGTTGATCGATCCTCCTCTCACTGCTACGGAAGCCGCCCCTCTCAGGGCGGTTTCTTCGTTCGGGGCCATCCATTCCCTCGCGCATCTCCAGCCTACAGCTCAAAGTGTAACGGTATTCCACCCAGGTGTTTCGACGCTGCACGAGGACATCCCGGTACGGTCCGCGGGCTCGTCCAATGGTGGTATGGCGTCCATGGTGGGCAGGCCACGGCAAGCCCCGACCCTTGGTGTGGTGCGCTGGCATTAACGCGCGGTGGCGGCTTGCTTGTTCTACCCGGAGTTCCACGACCGACCTGGACGTGGGTGTGTAGGTGATCCATACGGATACGAACGGGAGGTGGTCCGCCGATGGGAGAGGAGGTTCACGGACGCCCCCCATGCCATGCAGCCGCAGCCGATGGGCTTGCTCCTGTTCCAAGGTCAGACCGGTTGATGGACCTACGAAAGAATGACCATGCTTCTCCGGCCGATCATCGACGCCCTAATGGAGATTATGGTGGAGATTGGCCTATCCGGGTTTCGTGTGGGGGAGGAAGCATGCCGCCGATCGGCGATCCGCTACCGGTCCATCATTCAGGTCGTTCCTTCGGAGACCGCCGGATGATGATTCTGTTCTCCCGGTGATGGGACTGTTGGCGGGTACGGCGCTTTCCCTATCGATTGGTACGCGTGTGTAGCCCGTGGAATAGGCGGCTTCCCATTCGGGTCGGTCCGCGCTGTGGTTGATACAGCTTCCGCATCAAGGGGACCGCTAGGCCAGGCGCACGGGGGGCTACCGGACCGATGGGTGCCACCACGAACGGTGTCGTGAATGGATAGCATCGTGCGTCTCCCACAGGGCCTTGATCGAGCATCCGCCCGTTATGATCTCCGTATATTACTGAGCCGGTGATGAAGATCCGGCCGAGCGCAGCGAGCTGGACCACTGGGGTGATAGCGTGAAAGGGTGCGAGGCATTTCACCTTCTCACGCTTTTCACCTTTTCACCATTGGATCGATCGGTTCTTTCATGCCGTCTCAGTATTCTCGGGATCACCACAACAGCCCGCCGCGGATCACCGCTACATCGAACTGCGCTCCCCACTGCGGAGTTAATTCTTCACGAACAGGGTGGAACCGATCAAGCTGCCATTCTCTCCGGTCAGGCGAACCATGTAGGTGCCCAACGCCAGCATTTCAGTATCGACCTCCAGCTTGTTCCCGCCATCCGCCAACTCCCAGGTTCGCTGCTGTACCACGCGACCGAAGGCGTCCAGTACTTGCATGTGCACCAGGCCGAAGTCCGGGGCGGCGAAGGTCACGTACAGCTTGTCGCGCACGGGATTGGGATAGGCCAGCAGCTTGCCGTTCATCGCGTTCATCATCACCACCACCGTGTTACTGTTGTTGGCGGTTCCGTCCTTGTCCACCGCCCGCAGCCGATAGTAGTTCAGGCCACTGAGGGGGCTGGGGTCCGTGAAGCCATAATCCACACGGGTATGGGTGTTGCCGCTGGCGGCGACCCGCCCGATGGCCGTGAAATCCATGCCGTTACCACTGCGTTCCACCACGAAGTGGCTACTGTTCATCTCGCTGGCGGTGGCCCAAGCAAGGTCCACCACTGTGCCGCGTGGCGCGCCCCTCAGGAACAGCAGTTCCACCGGAAGTAGCAGAGGAGAGCATCCGAGGATGGTGTGATCGGTGACACCGGAAGTGTTCTTGACCATGGTCCAGTCCAAACTGTAGTTGATGCGCCCGGTGTCAAGAGGCGCCACGAAGGCGATCAGGTAGCCATGCCCGTTCTGCACCGGCAGGGGCTCTGCCCAGCCCCAACCGCCATGCCCCTCCTGGTGCAGGAACATACCCGGCGCCAAACCCGTGGAAGCCACGCTGCGCGCACTGCTGCACCGGATGGGGGTTGAAGCGGGCGGGCACACGAGGTAGCCGTTGATGCTGTCTGGATGCGGACCCGGGATATTCAACATACCAAGGTCCCACAGGGCGAAATCCAGGTCGGCGGGGCCAACAGGGGCCGGTGATACCTTGGACCCTTGCAGAAGAAAGGCCACGGTGCCGTCCTGTTGCGGGCGGAACGCCATCCACTGGATACCCCTGGTCTCGCCATCCAGGCAGCCCATATTGGCCCCTGCCAGATCCATCATGCCGCCGTTGTGGGGGTGGAATGTGTAGCCGAGATAATCGGTCCTGGCGGGACCGTAGCCACTCATGGGCCAGGAGCGGTTGTCGAATTGCCCGGAGAGGTGCGTTGGCCCACCGCCCCCCCCGGCACCGTCCACACAGATGGTGCGCATCCCGAAGCAATCGGTGCGCGGGTGCGGCCGGGGACTACAGGCATTGGTGAGCGTGAAGTAGTCGTTGGGTCCTGGCGTGGGGCCAGCCACGGCATAGCCGCCATCGTCATACCACAGCGTATCGGAACTGCCCACCTGCCACAACGCCCAAAAAACATAGCCCGTAGTACCGATCCCACCTCCCGAAGGCACCATATGGAAATTGGCCGTGGCACCGGCGGGTATGGCGATCATGAAGCTTTGCGAGGGGTCGCCACCGGTGGTGGTGTAGGTCACCGTGGGGGCGGGTGGAATGGTCACCTCCATGGCCAAAGTGCCGCTGGTGTTCTTCGCATACAGGTCGATCATATACCAGCACGAGCCTGCGGGCGGTGTGGGGTTGGTCACACAGATGTTGAAGTTGCCTTCCGTGCCTGAACGTGCCCATGCCCGGATGTAGTACACCCGCCCGGGGTAGAGCCCGCCTTGGATGATGCGCGCATTGTGGCCCACGCCCTGGCGATCGTCACAATCCACCAGACTTAGCCGCAAGTCGCAGCCTTGATCCACGGGGGGGGCGCCGTTCAGGGCGTTACTGGCATACAAGGCAATGGCCGGTTGCGCAGCTGGCGCCGTACCTGGCTCCGCATCGATCACCACCATGCCGCTGGGGGGTGCGATGAACTTGAACCACGTGGATTGTTGGCTGCCACCGACGAATCCCCCGCAGGTGGGTGCCGGTATGCCGGGCGCTCCGCACATGTCGACCGTGGTGCCTGCCGTGGTGGCCGCACACGTGGCGCCAACGGTGAGCGCCGTGGCCCCGCAGGGCTGCGATCTGGACGGGGGCGTATAGCCCACATACGATCCGCTACCCGCCATCCACTCGAAGCGGAATTGGCCGAATCGTTTTTTCAGGGTCATGGAGCCCGATAGCGAATGGAATCGCACATACAGATACGCTCCAGCAGGCAAGCACTTGATGTCGATCGGCAATCCGGTGGTCGCCGGTGTCACTTGGTTGATGGTGCTTCCCACCTGCCGGAACTGTTGAGGGTCGGAACAGTCCGTGGACAAGTAGGCGCTCATGCCCAAGCTGCCGCTGATGACGCTGGCCACGGAGGTGCCCCCGATCATGTTGGCCGGTGTGGTTGTCTGGGACAGCCTCAACCGTACATGGCCCGAGGTCGGGATAAGCAGCTTCACCCAAAGGTCACCGCTCATGTTGTTGTCGTTGGCCAGCAAGAACGCGGGTTCTTGACATGCGAATACGTAGTTGAAGAGGTTGCCCGAGGTGGAGAAGCTCCCAACGGTGGACACGGTCCGTGCCGTACACGCCGTTTCGTCGGCACCGCGGTCGGGCATGGTGCTGGTGCGTTGGCCCATCACGCATAGGTTGAAGTTGGCGGTGGCGGCCGTGCTACCCCGGGGCCACACCCGCACATAGAGCTTGCTGCCTGGGGTGATGCAGGTGGCCTCCACCGAAGGGTTGTAGATCTGGTCATACGCCCCGCCCGTGGCGCAGTCCAGTAGGCGCATGGGGCTGGTGGCGTTGGTGGCCTCGTACACGGCCATGCCTGCAGAGGCGGTGCTGGGCGATCCTGTGCCATACAGGGTGAACCGGTACACCGCATCGGCAAAGGCGGGGTCCAGGCGGAACCAGATGTCCTTGGGACCCGCCGGGGTGATGATACCCTGCGCGGTCTGACACGGCGGATAGGCCAGGTTGGCGCTTTGTGGCGTGGTGCTGGAAACGCTGCCGAAGGAGAAGGCGCCGTTCAGGGAGAGGCCTGAACAAGTGGCCGGCATAGCTGGCGTTAATGCCGGTGCTGGCGCCAACGCATTAGAGGTCAGTGAGGGGGTGGCATCCGAAGGGTCTTCGCTCCACTGGCCGAAAAGGGGGGGAGAAAGCAGCGTGGCCCCGAAGAGCACCAGTGCAGCATGGTGCCGGATCCTACGGGGAAAAGCGGGTGGTCGTGGATGAAGACGACGTATAAAGGCCAAACGAGAGGACATGGTGAGAGGCATGTTCGAGCAGAGAATGAGAGCACTGGTTGCGGTGGAGAGGCACCACGTACAAGTGTACGGAGAAAACCGGTGGATCCGAAGAGCTTCCGTATATTATTCGACGACCGAATGAAGCAACGCGATGGATCAACGGCCTTGCACGCACGTATGGGGTCCAGCCGGGCCGTGCCGCGGGCAGCAAAGGGTGCTGTACACCGGCCGTATTCACCTGCCTGCGCGATGATGGTGATGCCACAGGCTCAGGGAGGGTGGTGCGGACCGCGATGCGCCACCTCCGGACTCAATGCACCACCATGTCCCTGGGCGACTCCGGCCACTCCAGTGGCTTGTATTGGAGCAGGGCCCATAAGGCCAGGATGGTGGTGTGCTGGCTTTCGCGCGTGGGGTCGTTCGGCACCCAGTTCCAGCTTCCGTTCAGGTTCTGTAAGGCGATGATCTCCTGGATATATTCCTGCGGTGGTACATAGGCGGTATCGTTGTACTGGGCCATGGCCAGGGCCTCGATGGCCACGTCGTTCCACAAGGGCCGGTTGGACTTCATGATGGCCAGGTTGTGTTCCACCAAGCGCCGTTCCACGGCGGTGTCCACCTCGGCGTGGAAACAGTTGCGGACCATGGCCATGGCCCACAGTGCGTGGGTCACTTGGTACGGCTCGCTCCACTCCACATCGCGGATGCGCTCCATGAACAGGGACCGGTCCGGCAGTTCGTCGTACCACACGCCGACGGCCGCCACGTCGTTGGCCCCGTCCGCATCCAAGAAGTCCATCCTGCACCGCATGGGTTCGGCCAGCCGTAGGAACTTATGGAACTGGCTGGTGGAATCGGCCCGGATGGCGGCCAGTACGCGCTCCGCCTTGACCAGCTTGGGTAGGTTGAAGCGGTCCTTCAGGTAGGCGTGGAGCAGTACGGCATCGGGGTCGAGGGTCCGGCGGGGCGAGCTGAAATAGGACAAACCGCGGGCCACGGCCCTGTGCACCTGGATGATCAGTGTGTCCGGTGGTGAGGTTTGTGCGTAGCCCTGTTCGGTGAACGAAGGGCCACCGCCGACGAAGAGGAGCAAGGCTATGCACCAGCGTGCCGGCCTATGGGGGAGCGTGACCATGGCTGCAAGGATAGTGCATATCCGTATGGGGGCAGGATCGCTGTTCAAGGGACGTGGTGCCTTCAGCCGGTTCCGTGCATCCGCTCCATGGAACAGCGCCGATCGCATCGCGGGCGTATCGGGATGAGGGCCTTGCCGTGGAATAGAGGGGTGTGGCTAAGTAGGAGGGGTGGCGGTGTTCGTGGCGCGGGTCGGTAGGGGGGGCATCGCCGCCGCTACGTTGTACGTCTGGATATCCACGCGTGCGGGCCGTGTGGTCCAGGAGTGGTGGTCCGGTGACATGGCCCGTCGTACCCTGCGTGTTCGGCAGCCGAAGCCATAGCATCCATCGTGGTGATGCGTTGGTTCGCGTTCGCGATCCTGAGGTCATGGTTGCCTGTTGTCGATAACATTATTCTCTTGCTTTTTTTTCGACGGTTGATTAAGATTGTCCCGGTGGTGCTCCATTTTGATGAAGCATCACGTTCATCAACTCAACATCTCTCACACCCTTCACGGCTTCACGACTCTCGAAACTCTCACCTCCCCTCTCCCCAGCTCAATTCTTCATCCTTGCTCGCGCGGTGACCTTGTCATGGTGACCGTACAGTAAGGTGCTCCTTTCGGCACCGGCCCATCGGTGTCGTGTCCATGCTCCTTGCGCCAGGCCCGAACGGGTGAAGCGCCAGCCCTTTCTGATCCACTAAACCAACACTCTCACCTCATGCAACGAAGTACAGTACGCTGCACGGAACGGGCGCGAACGCGCCGCCGCCCGTGGGCGCTGCCCTTGGCAGCCGCCACTTTGGCCCTGTGTTCCGCCGGCCTTACCCAGGCCCAGGTGGCACAGTATTCACTCTCCTACGATAAGCTGCTCAAGACCTCCAGCATCCTACAGGCCGACGAGGATGCCGCCTTTGAGCCCATCACCGGCGGCACGGTGCTGGCCGATGGTACGCAGGCCGCGGTGGCCGGCAACACCACCTTCGGTGTAGGCTACAAGGAGTATGAAACCGTAGCCGTCTTCTTCGGTAGCACCACCCGCCCCAAGGACTTTGCCGGCAACGCCTGCTTCGTGGGCAACACCGGTGCGGGCGATGCGGGCGCCAGCGACGCCGAATACCAAGCGACCGGCATGGTGGTCAAAACCGGCCCCGGTTACCCCATCGGTTTCAACTTCACGTACAACGGTGAGGTGTTCGACCGGGTGGGCATCTCCAGCCAGGGCTGGATCGGTTTCGGCAACAGCGCCGACGGCGGCACCGCCGTGGCCGTGTACACGGCGCAGACGCAAAGCACCGCCAACCTGCCGCTGAACAACACCACCCTGCTGGCCAACGACAGCCGCCGCAACCGCGTGGTGGCCACCGGCGTCCAGGGCGGTTCGTTCAACTCGGGTTACAACACGATGCCCATCGTGTTCAACCCGACGTACCCGGCGTACCCGGGTGCCGAACTGCGGTATGAAACCATCGGCACGGCGCCCAACCGGGTGTTCGTGGTGCAATGGCGCAACTATGGGTTCACCATCAGCAGCTTGGACCACCAGTACTACCGCCGGATGGACTTCCAGATCCGCCTGCACGAGACCACCAATGAAGTGGAGGTGCGCTTCGGCAAGGCCTGGCGCTCCAACACCACCTCCTACTTCCAAACCGGTTTGGGCGGGAAAACGGGCGGCTCCGGTGCGTCCGGTTCCTTCAACTCCTTCGGGTTCTACGATGCCAGTTCCAACTCGTGGACGAGTTGGCCCTACGCCTTCACGGCCCAAACCAACCACAGCGGATACCCCGGCTCCTCGGAATTCAGCCAGCGCATCCCTTGGACCGGCGCACAGGGTTATGATCCTTACAACGCATACGGCAGCAACGGTTCGGCAGAGGACTATTACAACGCGATCTTCACACAGACCCATTCGCTTGCCGGCAGCCCTGGGAATGATGCCACACGCAACATCTCCGGTACCAAAGCCAACACGCCGGACATGATGAGCTTCACGTGGACGCCGCCCACCTGCCTGGTCACCGTATCCGGCCTGGTCGCCACCGGAGGCCTCACCTCGGTCGACCTGAGCTGGACCGGCACGGGTGATGTGGACTATGCCATCGGCACGGGCAACAGCCCTGCTTCGGCCACCTTCACCGGCACGGTGGCGGGAAGCCCAACGACCGTAACAGGCCTTACGGCCAGCACCAACTACAAGGCATGGATCCGCACCAACTGCGGTGGCGGTGCTACCAGCATGTGGCTCGGCCCGGTCGCCTTCAATACACTGCCCTGCCCGGTGGCTTCGTTCTACTATGGGATCTACCCCATCTCGAACGTGCAGATCTCGGGCCTCAACAACTCGAGCTCTGCGGACCCGATCTACGATGGATCCGACCCTGCCCGATTCCAGGACTACACCGGCGTGGTGGGCAATGTGTTCCCCACCCTGAGCTACCCCATCACCGTTTCCGGCTATAATGGGGGCGGTAACGTGTATGTAACGGCCTACGTGGACTGGGACCAGGACGGTGTTTTCGAGGCTTCCTTCCCCCTGAATGGCGGAAACGCCTCTTCCACCGGCTCGCTCACGGGCAATATCGAAGTCCCTGCGGGAGCTCCCGCCGGCAACGCCCGGATGCGCATCGTGCAGTGCAATGATTGGTCTTCCCCTATTGCCTGCGGGATCGGCATGTATTACGGCCAAGTGGAGGACTACACCTTGAACGTTGGTGTACTGACCTGCCCGCCGCCGCTCGGCCTGGCGGCCAGCAACGTGGCTGTACACAGCGCAGACCTGAGCTGGACGGCCAGCAACAACTCCACCGGTTACCAGTGGGAGGTACGCACCAGCGGTGCGGCCGGCTCGGGTAGCACGGGCCTTGCCGCGAGCAGTACGGCCGCAGGCACATCCACCTCGGTGAGCGGTTTGAACAGCAATACGGCATACACCTTCTACGTGCGCAGCGATTGTGGCGGCGGTGACTACAGCCCTTGGATGTCCGGTTCCTTCACCACGCCGCTGGGCTGTGGCGATACCTGGATCAGCCCCGGTGGTGTGGCCAACCTCACCGATCAGCAGTTCTCCAGCACCTTCACCGTGTGCCCGGAGACCGTCGGCGATGTGGTGACGATCGATTTCACGGCATGGAACGGCTTGCGTTGGAACGCTCCGAACGCATCCCGCATTTACATCTATAATGGGGATAACACCGCGGCTCCCATGGTGCCTGGTGGAAATGGCCCGGCCTATAGCGGGTCTGAGTGGACGTTGCCTGCAGGTGGCTGGACCTCCACCAACACCGCGAACGAGCCCCCCATCTATACCTCCTCTGCGGCCAGCGGCTGTCTCACGGTGCAGATCTATTCGGCCGGCATTTGGACCGGCGGCATGGGCTGGAGCGCCGACTTCACCTGCGCCCCCGCACCAACGTGCTTCGCGCCCACCAACCTCGCTGTCACCTCCACCCAGGTACACGACGCCACGTTCACATGGACCGCGGGTGCTTCGCCTAATGTGGAATGGATCGTGGTAGCGAACGGCGGTACCCCGGCGAGCCCCGTGCTCGCCACCGGCACTTCCGCCACCGGCACGGCCACGGCCACAGGCCTGACGGCTAATACCCAATACACGGCCTACTTCCGCGGTCTGTGCGATGACCTGGGTGTGGGCGACGACCCCAGTGCCTGGAGCAGCATCGCCCTGAACTTCCGCACCAAGGTGGGCTGCGGTGGACCGTACAACCTGTTCTCCACCTCCGCTTATGCAGGCTATCCGTCGAATACGGACTCCACCATCACCATCTGCCCGGACAATGCCGGCGATGTGGTCACGTTGACCATGTCCAAGTTCAAATTCGGCTGGTCCGATCAGGGACTGGTGGGCTTGTTCGTACACAACGGCCCCAACACCAGTGCGCCCATCTTCCACTCCGGACAACCCTCGAAGACCTCCGGCGCCAATACCCTGCCTGCCGGTGCCTACTGGGGGAATGCCTACTGGAACGTTCTTCCTGGTCCCTTCACCAGCACGCATCCGAGCGGCTGCATCACCCTGCGTTTCCGTTCCTGGTCCGCGGCCACGTACGACCAAGGGATGGAATCCGCCATCACCTGCGGACCCGCACCGGCCTGCAGTACACCTGATGCGGTGACGGTGACCAGCATCGGCAACACCAGCGCCACCATCACTTGGGGCAACACCAGCGAACCCTGCGTGGTGGAGTACGGCCCGGTCGGCTTCACCCCGGGAACGGGTGCCACGGCAGGTAGCGGTACGGTGGCCAGCACCACGGCCACTTCGCCCTTCGTGCTCACCGGGCTCAGCGCCACCACCAAGTACGAGGTGCGTGTGCGTCAGGCTTGCAGCGGGGGTACCGTGTATTCCGCCAACAGCTTCTTCGCACGCTTCACCACCAGCATGGACTGCAGCACGGCGCAAGTGCTCTCCTGCGGTGCGTACGTGTCCGATGCGGCTGCACCGCCCGCTTACACCATGGGTAACGCGGCATACAACGGCGACCTGTACACCGGTGCGGCCAGCTGCTTCCAGGGGTCTGCCAACAACGGCAACGGCACCGAGCGGCTGTATCGCTTCACCGCCACCGAGGCAGGCACCCACGCCATCAACGCCGGCATCTCCAATGCGGGGGGTACCACGCCCGTCCGTTACGTGGTGGCCCCGGTGAGCGATGGTTGTGCCGCTTCCGCCTTCACCTGCATCGGCTCGGCACCCGCCAACACCGGCGGCCTGCTGAACTTCACGGTGCCCGCGGCCGGCGACTACTACATCATGAGCGATGCGAACGAAGCGGTCCACCAGCGGCCCTTCACGCTGATGTGCCCCGGTATCCCGCCCTGCGTGGCCAACCCCACCTTCCCCGCCAACGGCAACAGCCTCGCGGTGAACAGCAACGCCATCACCTTCACCTGGCCGGCCGCCTTCGGTGCCGCCAGCTATGATGTGTACTTCATGGGCAACTTGGTGGCCAACACGCCCACCAACAGTATCAACGGTGGCGGCAGCTACACTACGGCCAATATCAAAGCGCTGTATGGCCTGGGGACCACCATCACCTGGCGCGTAGTGCCCAAGAACAGCTATGGCACGGCTACCTGCCCCACGGATTGGACCTTCACTGTGGGCGGCAACGGTAGCACCAATGCCATCCCGCTGACCGAAGGCGTGGCCCAAGGCGGCAACAACTTCGCGGCGAACGGTTACTCCGACCAGAACGGCACGTTCTGGGGCAATGATGCCTGGTACTCCTTCACCGCCACCAATTGCGCTGATAGCGCGGAGGTGAGTTTGTGCCTGCCTGCCAACCAAGCCGCCACCTACACGATGATGGAGGTGCGCCGTGCCTCGGACAACACGGTGGTGTTCCCGCCTGCTGACAACTCCACGTTCTATGCGTACACCGCATCCGGTGCTTGTTTCCAGTATGAGCGCTTCGACGAGGTCATTTGGAACTGGGTGTATGAGAACCCGAAGTTCGTTGTGGCACCGGGCGAGACGTACTACGTGATCGTGGATTCGTACGGTACCAACTACAACTTCACCGTGGCGTATAACGAGATCACGAACTCGCCGGACAGCGATGAGGACGGTATCCTGGATTGCGCGGATAGCTGCCCCTTCTTCCCTGGCCAGAACGGTGACCTCTGTTATGCCGGCCCGCTATTCACCAGCGCGTCCATCGTGGACTGCGAGTGCGTGGGCTCCGGTCCTGTGCCCTGCAGCAACGATCTGACGCTGGAGTTCCAGACGGACGGCAACCCCGGGCAGACCACCTGGGAGCTGGTGGAGCAAGGCACGGACTTCGTGGTGCAGCAAGGTGGTCCGTTGAACG
>CAUJED010000171.1:0-8069 GCA_963169535.1 Bacteroidota bacterium
GATGCACCCCGATTCAAATCCGCCCCACGCTCTTTCCTTCGGAAACCCGCATCCATGCTCAGTTCAACTCATGTTCGACCTTCAGTTAACCGGACAGCAGTGAGTGGGTATCATTGATTTCATGATGCAATATAGCCTAAACCTGTGCCGGGTCTTGCGTAGCAGCCCCCGCTAGCGGATGTTCGCTGGTTCGGATCTGTGATCCGGACCACGTTCAGCAAGGCTTGAACACACCCAGGACGGAAAGGACAGTGGCAATGATGGCCAGCCCGGAGGCGATCAGATAGCCCCACACGAGCACGGGGCGGTTCTTGGCGCGTTCCAGCAGGTTATCGAGGTAGGTGGTGGTATCGCGGTAGCCACCTTTTTCGTGGAACATGCGGCCTTGGGTTCAGGTTCATTTTTCCCATACTGATTGTCCGCTGATCAACACCTCCGCAGGATCTCCCGAGGAACGAGGGGACCCTGCGCATCGAAGCAGCTATGGTCTGATCTGCCCGTATCGCCCCCGAACGCTGTGCAACAAGCCAGCGCCGCGCGCCTGCTCGGGCCGCTCGGCCAGTTGAGGGAGCAGGTGGGCCAGTTCGGGATCCTGTTGGGCGGCCAGCCCTGCGAGGGCATCGAATGAAGTGCCGCCGCCTTGTCCATGCGTGCGGCAGGCGGGTACGCTGGGTGCGGCCTGTCCGGCCACCTTTCGAACCATCCCTTGTTCCGGCGAAGGATCGGCCTTCCCACGAACAAGAACGCCTTGGCCGTTCGGGACCAAGGCGTTCTTGTTCGGTGCTTCGTTGGGGTCACTCCTTCACGAACCGGGAGATCGTGGGGTTGGCGGGATCCACCATGCGTAGGAGATAGGCGCCAAGAGCCAGGTCTTGGATATCCACTTGAACATTCCTTGCACCGTTCGTTCGCACCACCGAGATCACCCGGCCTTGCGTGTCCAGGATCTGGGCCTGTACCACGGTGCTCGGCAGCTGGTCGATGAACAGTACCGATCGGGCGGGGTTGGGGTGGATCAACGGGAGCGTGGTAGAACCCGTTGTGGTGGCACCCGTGCTGAAGTCGGTCTCGATGCAGATGGCGAAGGACCCGGCGCTGGGGCCGCCGCTGTTCCACACCCGGATCAGGTAGTCCGTGTCGGTCTCCAGGTTGTTCAAGAACCATGGTCCGCTCACGTCGGGCATGCATTCCATGTAGGTCACTTCGTCACAGTTGGTGTACAAGCCTGCATTCACCCCATCAGCGGTCAACGCCGCCAACGATACCGTGAACGAGGTCTGGGACCCGGTATTGAACGTGTACCAGACATCAACGACAGGCGTGTAAGGGGTGCATGGCGGATTGGGCGCACCCGAGGCGAAGGCACAGACGTTGTTCCCGGAGGATGGAGAGCAGGTGCCAAAGGCAGTGGGTATGATCTCCTGGGCGCCCGAGCACAGATCATTGTTGGCGATGGGAGAGCAGGTCGGGGCACAGGTCGCGGTCAGCAGGAAGTCACCGGATTGTTGCGCGTAGCCATGAACGAAGACGGAATACGTCTCGCCAGCCACCGTCTGGAAGGTCGCCCGGGAGGTGTTGCCTGAACAACCTGGGGCATCATCACCACCGGCTACGCACTCCAGATCGCCGCAGGCGCCATTGTACACGCTGATCTTGGTGTCGTAGCTGGCGGTTCCGCAAGTGCTCACGGTCACTGTTCCCCCGTTGCCCACCAGTGCATACCACAAGCCCCGGGCGGTGATGTTGGCGGGACCGCAGGTGGGACCTGGCAGGAAGAAGCTTTCCATGGTGTTGCCCACCAACGAATCGCCACACGCCAACGGCAGAGCGCCGCTGCATACCGAGTTCACCGCTGGCGGGGTCGTCAGCGTCATGAATGTCAGCGGCCCAACGCGCAAGCTCATGTCCTCATCGCCGCACACCTCGTGCAGGTAGAAGGCATATTCGGTGCCTGCCGTCAATCCGTTGATGATGGCGCTGGCATCTTCGGAGTCCACCGTGCCGGTGGTCACCGTGCCGGATCCTGGCACGAAGCCGATCGGACCCACCTCGACAACGTACGTGGAACCGGGGTTCATGCTCTGCCACGAGATGTAGGCGTTCACATCGCCCGCGCCGGCGAACACCTGTGTAGGTGTGCCACAGGTCAGGCAAGCCAGCTCCAGTTGGAAGTTCCCGGTCGCGCCATCATAGCCCTGCACCAGGATGTGGTATTGCTCGTTCTCGTCGGGCAGGAAGCTGAAGGTGGAACAGGTGCCGGAGCCTGGAGTGTCGTCATTCCCACCGACACAGGTCAGTGTTGCGCACCCGCCGGCGTACACGTTCACGCGGGTATCGTAGTCGAAGCTCTCGCAGGTGGTGATGGTCACGGGGTCGCTGATGCCGGTGAAGGTGTACCACACGCCTGGCGCCTGAATGCCCGTGCCACAGAAGGCGATGGCATCTAAGGAGGCGTTCTCCGTACTTCCTGAAAGGCTCTCGCCACAGGCGATCGGGACGGCACCCGGGCAATGGTCCTGGGTGATGGGGCCGCAGGACACCGAGAGGTCGAAATCGCCGATCGAGTTGTCGTACCCCTGCACCAACACCAGGTAATTCACCCCCACCTCGGAGGGGAACACCACGGTGGAACCCTGTTCGCAGTCGCCACCATCGTCATTCCCCGCCACGCACACCAGGGCCTGGCACGGTCCGGAGTAGACGTTCAGCTTCGTGTCGAAGCCGTAGTTCAGGCAGGTGCTCAGCGTGATGGCGTCGCCGGTACCGACGATGCTGTACCACACACCAGGTGCGGAGATGTTGGTCACACAATTGATCGCATTGCCATCGGCGGTGGCGGTGCTGGTGCTCCCTTGCACCGTTTGGCCACACGCGATCGTGATCGCTTGGAGGCACTGGTCGTTGGCTGGTTGGGCCACCGCGGCAGAGGCCGAGAGGAGGATCGAGGTGAGGGAGGCGTAGAGATTCCTGTGCATGGACAACGGGTATTGAGGTCTTCGAAGATAGGGGATCGCACCCGTGAGCAGGGCGTTGTTCCTGCGCCAGACCCTGTATCGGAATGGTGTCCATGGCCACGGCCCAAGGAAGGAGGGGGCAGGCGGCTTGCCCGGCGATCTCGCGGCGTAGTGCGGCTCCGATAGGTCCGCAGGACCGGTCAGGCCACTTGGAGCGTTTGCGCCGCCACGGGTGTCGCGGCGCTGCGCTCCGCAGGTTCGTGCAGGTACAAGCGCCATGCGCCATCGGCGAATTCCAGCGCGCTCATGTGTTCGATCCGATCGCCGCTGTTCATGTAGCGTACGCTGCCTTTCTCCGTACGGATGGTGCGCATCTGCGGTTGGTGGATATGCCCACATACCACATGGCTGTACCCGTCGTGTATGGCGATCCGTGCGGCGGTCTCTTCGAAGTCGCTCACATAGGCCACGGCCCGCTTCACGCTCTTCTTGATCCTGGCGCTGAAGCTCATCCGAGGCCGACCCAGGAGCACGAGGGTGCGGTTCACCAGGTTGTTCAGCCGGATCAGGAGGTCGTACCCCGCACCACCGAGCTTGGCCAGCCATCGGGCATGGGTGGTGCTTGCGTCGAAGATGTCGCCGTGGAAGAACCAGTAGTGCCCCCCGTCCAGGTCCAGTTCGAGCTGGTCGCAAAGGCGGAGGTTGCCGAGCCGTGCAGGGCTGTACCGCCGCAACGCCTCATCGTGGTTGCCGGTGATGTAGTACACCGGGATCCTGCTGGCGAGCTTCATCAGGCGCTTCAGCTCCTTCATGTGGCTCACCGGGAAATAGCTCTTCTTGAAGGCCCAGATGTCCACGATATCGCCGTTGAGCACGACCATCCTTGGGGATACGGTCTTCAGGTAGGCGAGCAGCTTTTCCGCACGGCAGCCGTAGGTTCCCAGGTGCAGGTCCGAAAGCACCAGCACGTCCAACTTACGTTTCATGGGCGCGAAGGTCCCGCTCGCGTAGCGCCGGGAGGTGAAGCCAAGGTTACCCGCATCGGAACTTCGGAGCCCAGGGGGACCATCGCGGTGCCGGCACAGGGCCCGATCGTGGCTTCACCCTGGCGTACATCGAGCGCGCCAGCGGATCGGAAGGGCGTTAGGCCCGGTCCGTCGGATCGTATGGCCGTTCCCCCCGGCCCCCGCGTTACAAGGGGCATGCAACGATACGTGCTGCTTTCCTCGATCGCCCTGCCGTTGGCCACCGTGGCCGGCACCTGGCATGTGGCCCCCAACGGCGATGATGCGGCTGCGGGAGCCACAGTGGCCACGGCCTGGGCCACCATCCAACATGCCGCCGACCTGGCGTTGGCAGGTGATACGGTGTTCGTACATCCGGGCAACTACCAGGGCTTTGCGGCCATGGACCACAGCGGCAGCAGCGGAGCACCCATCGTGTTCCTCGGGGTTGAAGCGAACATCACGAGCCCATGCGCCTACAACGGCCTGGACGGGATCAACGTGGAGAACGTGAACTGGGTGGTGATCGAGGGCTTCACCGTGAACGGCATGCCCCGCACGGGGATCCGCACGGCGTTGAGCGATCACGTGGCCATCCGCCACAACCGTTGCCACGGCAACTACAAGTGGGGCATCCTCTGCGGCTTCGCGGAACATGTGATCATCGAGCACAACGTGTGCAGCGGCAGCGAGGACGAACATGGCATCTACTTCAGCAACAGTGCGGACGACCCCATCATCCGGTACAACCATTGTTTCGACAACAATGCGAACGGCATCCACATGAATGGGGACGAAAGCATGGGCGGCGATGGGCTCATCAGCAACGCCCAGGTGTACGGGAACACGATCCACGGGAACGGGGCGGCAGGCGGCAGCGGGATCAACTGCGATGGCGTTGTCGGTTCCGTCTTCTTCAATAACCTGCTCTACGATAACCACGCCAGCGGCATCAGCCTCTACCGGATAGATGGTGGTGGTCCGAGCAGGAACAACCGCGTGTACAACAACACCATCGTCAACGCCAGCGAGGCGCGGTGGTGCGTGAACATCTCCGCGGACTGCACCGGCAATCAGGTGCTGAACAACATCCTCATCAACCAGCATCCGTGGCGGGGCAGCATCGTCATCGCCGCCAGCGCGCTCCCCGGGTTCGTGAGCGATCACAATCTGGTCACCGGTCGCCTTAGCCCGGATGGGGACGAGACCATCCTGGACCTGGCCGGTTGGCAGGCCCTGGGCTACGATGCGAACAGTGCCGTGGTGGATGCCCAATCCGCCTTGTTCGTTTCACCGGGGACCGACTTCCATCCCGTGGATGCCGCCGCCCAGATGGTGGATGCGGGTACCTCGGCGGTGAACGATGTGGTGACGGACGACCTGGACGGCATGCCGCGCCCCCTGGGGTCCGGCTTCGACATCGGTTGTTACGAAGGCGGGTTGGCAACGGCGCTGCATGCTGATCGCACCGGTGCGGGGATCCTGCTTCGGGCCGAGGGGCGGGTGTTGGTGTTGGATGCTCCGGCCGGTGCGCGAACGATCGTGCTGGACCCATCGGGCCGCCTGGTGCTCACGGCGAGCAGCAGCGGTGCATGGCAGCGTTTGCCCGTACCGCTCCAGGGCCCGGCTCTGGTGTGCGTGTACGATGGCTCGGGCGAACGCCTGGCCGTGGCGCGGCTCTTGTTCCTGGAGTGATGGTCAGCGCTCCAACCTGATCCGCTGGCGGAACACCGACCGCCCATCGCGCAGCAGCGTTACCAGGTATCGCCCTGGCGGCGCCCATCCGAGGTCGATGGGGAAGGAGGCCTCCTTCACCGCCTGTGGCGGCTTGATCTCCATGATCGCCGTACTGTCCTCGCTGCTCACGGTGAGGTGCAACATGGAGGCGTCGTTGGCGAAGTAGTCCAGCCGGGTTCGGCCTTGTGTTCGGCGCGGGAAGAGGCTGATCATCGGAACGGTGTCCGGCAGCACGGTGGGTCGTGTTCCGGTGCGGAAGACGTGGACCAGGCCGTTGCCGTGGTCGCTCTTGTAGTACTTGAGCAACCGGCCAGCACGGTCCAACAGGCGCAGGTGGCCGCTGCCGCCCTCGGTGTTGTACCAGAACTCGAGCCCATCGCCGGCGGTATCCTGCAGCTGGAGACGATAGGTGGCCGACGGCAGGTGCAGCGTATCGGAATAGAGCGTGTCGGCGCGCAGCGAACCCAGTGGACGATCCACCAGCACCTTGCCCGAGGCCTCGGTCAGGCGCAGCGCGTTGTGCGCGGGCTGGGCATTGGTGCGCAGCTGCAGGATCACCGTGTCGGGCAGCACCTCCACCGATGGGTACGCGCTGCGCAGGCGGTTGTCGGCGGGCCAGGCATCGCGCTTACCGTTCGGCTTCTCCAGTATGGCGGTGAACACGGCACCTCCCGCTCCATGGTCCATTGGACCCGGAAGGTCCACGGTGTCGCTGGCCCCGAAGGGCAGCAGGCCCTGCCAGAGGTGGGTGCGCAGCGTTCCGTCCACACGGCCATAGCGGATGGTGAGCGTGCGCAACGTATCGCCACCCGCATTGGCGACCACGATCCGCGGACCATCGTGGCCTTCGTTCATGCGGGCGTGGCGTGGCTCGGCGCTGGGCACCAGCACCTCGGTGATCATCGCATCGTGCGCAGCGTTGGCCCGGCCCAGTTGCACGGCGTAGGCGGAAAGGTTGGTGAACGCCGAGCTGCTATCCACGGTGTACGGCTCCATGTCCACGTCCAACATGTGCTCGGAGCGGCCTGGTGCCATGGGCACGGTGATCCGGTCCGGCGGTTGCATTTCTCCCGGACACCAATCGGCGCGATCGAATATCCATGTGCCGGCCTGGGGGTGGAGCGGATTGCTGGCGCACTCCTTCCACAGCATACGGCGCTGCACCTCCCGGCCGTCCACGGTGATATGGCGCCATTTCGCGCAGAACTCGCCGCAGCCATCGGAAGGGTTCATGCCGTGGCCTGTCTGCTGGGTGCGGATGCGCAGCCATTCGGCCCCGGGCAAGGTGCGCACGCGGCGGGGTGCCAGCGCCTCCTCGATGGGGTGGGTGCTGTCGCCGTAGGCGTAGTGCCCGCGGTACAGTTCTTCGATGCCCAGTATCGGAGCGATGGGCTTGCCGGTGATGTAGTGCAGGTCCAGGCTCACCGCCCAGCCCCGGTCGTTGTTGGGCTCATAGCCGTGGTGCACATGGATCAGCTCCACGCTGTCGTGCAACACGGGCCAGAGCTCGCTCACCTCGGATGCCCACGTGAACTGCCAGCCCTGCTTGTAGTAGCTGCCATAAGGGGTGAGCATGCGGGCCAGTTCCACGGTGTCGGTGCTGTGCAGGGGCCTCACCAACACGTGGTCCAGGTAGTCCCATTCGGCGCAGTTCAGGCTGTCGGGGCAGGCGTAGGTGAGGTTGAGCAGGATGCGGCGCACGGGCGTGCTGGCCGGTGGCAGGGCCACGCGCTGGTGCAGGTACCGCACGCCATGGGCGGGGTCGGTCACCACCAACGCGCGGTCCAGGGCATGCACCGTGATGGTGTCCTGTGCGCTGGCCGTGAGGCACGTGAAGAGGAGGAGTGGCGTTAGGAAGTGCAGGTGGGCGGTGTGTCGGAGGTTCATGGAAGGCTAACGTCGGGTGTGGCGGAGGGCTTGGGGAAGGTAGGCTTCATCGCAGGACAAGGGAGAGCGCTGTGGACTCCCTTCGGCGCCCATCCGCCATAGCGAAGGCGAAGATGCGCCGCTTCTTTCGGTCTCGTCATGGGCAGGGGTGCGGGACGGACGCGCAAGGGAGGAGGCCTGGCGACCTGGTTCATCCCGCCGAGGGAAGTACCGGTACAGTGTGGTGCGGTGCGCTGGGGCTGTCTGTGCGGAGCTGTCCGTACCGCCTCCGGCACTGGGGCGTAGAACGGTCTGAAAAAGAGAAAGGCCCCGTTGCCGGAGCCTTTCGGAGTTCACGATCACAAGCCTTACTTGGCCGGTTCGGCCACCAGTTGGCGCTTTTCCGTGATCCGGGCGCTCTTGCCGCGCAGACCACGCAGGTAGAAGATACGGGCCCGACGTACGGCACCGCGCTTGTTCACTTCGATCTTGTCGATGTAGGGCGAGG
>CAUJED010000172.1:0-34281 GCA_963169535.1 Bacteroidota bacterium
TCAGCTACGTGTACGACATCTACTACGGCCGGATCGAACCGAACAGGAACCCGGTGAACTACGCCCTGTTCGTGAGCTTCTTCCCGCTGCTGGTGGCGGGTCCGATCGAACGCGCCACACACCTGCTGCCACAGCTTGAGCGGCCCCGCAGCTTCGACCGGTCCAAGGCGGTGGACGGCCTGCGCCAGATCCTGTGGGGGCTGTTCAAGAAGGTGGTGATCGCCGACCAATGCGCGATACATGTGAACGCGATCTTCGATAACAGCGGGCAGTACAGCGGCCTCACGCTGGTGGCCGGTGCAGTGCTGTTCGCCTTCCAGATCTACGGCGATTTCTCGGGCTATTCGGACATCGCGCTGGGCGCCGCTCGCCTCCTGGGGATCGAACTGCTCCAGAACTTTTCTTTTCCCTATTTCAGCCGCGACATCGCCGAGTTCTGGCGGCGCTGGCACATCAGCTTGAGCACCTGGTTCCGGGACTATGTATACATCCCTCTTGGAGGAAGCCGAGGCAGCACCTGGATGCGGGTGCGCAACACCTTCATCATTTTCCTGCTGAGCGGCTTCTGGCATGGGGCCAACTGGACCTTTATCGTCTGGGGCGCGCTGAACGCCTTCTATTTCCTGCCCCTGTTGCTGTCGAACACGAACCGAACACACCTTGGTGTAGTGGCGGAGGAACGCACGCTACCCACGCTGAAAGAGGCCTTCCAAATGGGGATCACTTTCGGGGCCACGGTCGTCGCGTGGGTCTTCTTCCGGGCTGAAAGTATCGGCGATGCATGGCAATACCTCGTCGGCATGTTCAGCGGCCTGGCGCATCCTGGCACCTACCTGCCCGCACTGGGGAAGTTATGGCGCATGACCGGAGCTGTACTACCGTTGATGATCCTGCTCTTCTTTACCGTGGAGTGGATCGGCAGACGGCAGCGTTTCGCATTACAGGGCTGGATAGACCGTGTTCCTGCGATCGTACGGTGGAGCATCTATTATTCGCTGGCCATAACCGTCATCCTTCATGCCGGGCAGGAACAACAATTCATCTACTTCCAGTTCTAAGCCATGCGGAAAGCCCATCACGCCATGCACCGCACCATCTGGACCAGGACCTTTTCACGACCATGAGACAGTTCTGCCTGCGCACGCTGCTCTTCGCCCTCCCCCTACTGGGGCTGCTGGCGTTGTTTGAGGCGCGGCTTCGGGCCATTCCCAACGATTACAGCTACAAGCACTCCTTCTGGACCAGCAGGCCGGACGACATCGAGGTGCTCGTCCTCGGCAGTTCGCACAGTTACTACGGGGTGGACCCGGCCTATTTCACCGCCAAGGGGTTCAATGCGAGCCATATCTCCCAGTCCATCGATCTGGACCATGCGCTGTTCGCGGAATACGCCAACGGGCTGCACAACCTTAAGACGGTGATCATTCCCATATCGTACAACACGATGTTCGGGAAACTAATGAACAGCAAGGAACGTTGGCGGATCAAGAACTACGTGATCTACTACAACCTGCCACTCTCATGGGCTCCAAGCGACCATTTCGAACTGATGAACGGCACCGTGCAAGCATCGCTGGACCGTATGACCGCGTATCTGCGGCACGAACGCACCGACCTGAGTTGCACCGAACTGGGCGCCAGTGGCACCGACCCGAAAAGCGATGACCTGATGGTCACAGGTGAGATCGCCGCAAAACGACACACACGGGCCGACCGATCCCGGTTGCCCGAGAATACAGACCACCTGAAGGCTATCATCGCACTCGCCCGAAGTCGGAATGCCCGGATCATTCTCTTCACGCCACCCGCACACCGGACGTACAGGGAGCACATGGATCCCGGGCAATGGCGCGAAGCACAGGCCGCCGTGAACGACGTACTCGCTGGAGAGGACATCGCCTATTTCGATCTGCTGGCTTCTCCTGCATTTGTTGATGAGGACTTCAGGGATGCCGATCATCTGAGCGCAGCAGGCCGGCGCAAGCTCTCTCTGATGCTCGACTCGCTGATCAAGCCCAACCAGTGATCGAGGTGCGCTTGGATGAAGCTGAGCCATCCCAGCACGATACTTTCGACCGCCTTGCCTTCGCCCCGCATGCGCCTATTCGCTCCCCTCCTCTTCATCTTCTTCACCACCGCCCACGCCCAGCCGCACCTTCCCGTGGACCCCGCCACCCTGCCCGAATGGATGGGCACGTTGGTTACCGGCAGCAAGCCCAAGAAGTCGGCCAAGGCCATGGGCGCACCTCTGCACACCAATGCCTTCATCGGCACATGGAGCGTGGAATTCCAGGGCGGGAGGCGGATCGAATACTGGGGCGATACGCATCGCATGGTGCTCCGCGAATTGAACGGTCCCTTCACCCTGCAACGCGCCCTCTTGCTGGACCTAGAGCACAACGTGAAGATGGAGGCCCGTTGGGGCGGACAGCGGGTGGGCGCCAAGGTGGAAGACCTGCACATTCCGCAGGCCGGCTACTTCCACGATGTCTGGAACGACAGCATCACCGCCACCGTCCGTACCGCAGAGATCCTGGGCCACACCTGCCATGAGCACTGGGGCACCAGCAACGGCCGCGACAGCTCGTGGTACTGGACCACCACCGCGCATCCGAATCTGTTCAGCGACCTGAAGACCTGGGCGCGCTGGCTGACCGATGGATACCTGGAACACCTCTGCGCCTTCGCCGATCCAAACGCAGGCGCTGCGTTGCGCGTCACGTGGAGCAAGCATGCATACGGCCCACCGGCAGGAGGCATGGAGTTCATCGCGATCACGCCCGGCAAGACACCGATGCCCGAACTGCCCAACATGGCCGGTGCCCAGCTCGCCGAAGAGCGTCTGGCCTGGATCAACAACAGCGGTATCGGCAAGCTGCCTGCCTGGATGCGCGCGTACGTGAGCAAGTTGCCGCCGGACACACTGCCCGTGGCCTACACCCCACCCGCCGTGGACCGGGGTATACCGGATAACCAATTCATCGGCACGCTCACTGCGGAAACGCCGAGCATGACCATCGGCCTGCCCGACAAGAACACGGGCCGCGACACCACCCACCATCTGGCCAAGTACACCTACTGGGCCGATGCTCGTCGCGCGGTATTGATCATGGACGACCCCGATGATGAAGGCTACCTCCTCTACGCCGTGGACCTTGACCATGACGTGGTGATGGGCACGCACAACGAAGGGCACAGCCACGTGATCCCGAAAGTGGAGATCGCCACGCTGGCGGATGTGGGCCTGAATGAATTCGGGCGCGGGGTGGAACTGGACTTCACGCCGCAGGGGAAGTACCGCACCATCCTTGGCCGCAAGTGCGAACTCCACACCACCAGCGAACGCTTCCTCTCGCACTTCTTCTTCCCGGAAAAGCCGGTGCTGAACCCCGTGTTCGACATGAAGAATTGGATGGTACAGCGCATGGCACAGCGCTACAAGGACCTGCTGCTCTTCGGTGTGGCGGACAAGCCCATGCCGATGGCCGCGATGGGCACGCACCTCACCAGTTACAAGCCCGGCAAAGCGAAGCCGCCCGTGGTGGACCTGAGCAAGTACATCGTGCGCGACTACCGGCTGCTGGACCAGCGGCGGCGGGATCCGGAGTACGAACCGGTGGAAGAGAGCATCAGCATCGACGATATGCACATCGCCGTTGAGCCAGCGGTGGGTCCGGATGAGGGACGGGTGTGGCAAAGACCGAACGAGGTGGAAGCTACCCCCGATGTGATGCTGACCGACAGTCCCGACGGCGCGATCATGCCACCGCCACAGCACGATGCGGCCAAGCCCATGGTGGAGATGCCTGCGCTCGAAGGCCCACGGGTAGGCAGTGGCACCGGCAGCGGCTCGAGGCGTGCAGAACTCAGCCCCCGCATGGAAAGTGTGATGGCACGCACTACCAACCAATTCATCGGAACGGCCACCCTGCACTACACGCTCACCAACAGCACAGGCGAAGTTTTTCGGTGGACCGTGCGCTATGCCAGCGACAGCACCCGCATGGTGGTGATCGGGCAGGAGGATCAACCATTGCCATCCCGGCGGAACAAGGCATTCGTCCTGGACCGCCACACGGGCAATGAAACGGGCTACTTCCTCTTCAAGGACAGTTCCGTGACCAGCACCGAACAGCGCTTGGCCACCCGTTCCATGTCGAGCCTGGCACTCGTGCATCCCGACACCTTGGCCGGCGGAGGCAAGAAGATCCTGGGCCGTGCAACGGTGGAACGCCGAATGCGGCAGCCCAACACCGCCCGCACTTCCTGGACCGATCCCGCCACCCCTTCCCTCTTCCTCGACCTGATCTCCGCCCGCAAGTCATGGGGTGTGTTGGAAGCCGTACTCTACCCGATGATGGTGGCCGGTGCCAGCGAGGGCATGCCGCTGGAAGTGGACTACCGCTATACCGGCGGCGACCACCTGATCATGAAGGTACTGGAACTGAGATCCGGCCCGGTGGATCCCAAGGCGTTCCGGATCACGAAGGAGAGTTGGCGATAGCCTTCGCTACCTTTGAAGGTATGTCCATTCGCTTCATCCTTCTATTCGTGATCACCGGTTGGGCGACGTCCGCCTTCGGGAGGGGCGCAGATACCACGTCCTTCCACCGGGATTCCACCGAGGTGGTCGAGGCCATCCACACGATCGGCCCCTGGCTGGGCCAGCGGATCGCTGAGCTGGAGAACGCCTCCACGCCCGAGCAATCCCGACGCCTCGCCCTGCTGATCGCCGAGCGGACCGATGGGCTGACCAGCCGCTTCCGTGAGGTATTCCCCGATGATGATGACGGCATCATGCTTTTCGGCATGTTCAATGGACTGGCGGCGGCCTTGGGCTGCAGCGAACCGGCGCTTGCCGCCGCGTACCGGGCAATGGGCACTGCAGCACTGTACAGCGGCGACAGCCCATACCGGCCCGCGAGCTACCACGCCTTGTCCGCGCTCTCCGAGCTGGCGTGGGAAATGGCGCATGCCACAAGAGCGGTGCGTAAACAACACCTGTTGGGCCAGCTGCGTGACACTTACGCGGAGCTGGTCGCAGCGCCATGAACGACGAACGCACCGGGATATCTTGGCGACCCACTCGGCAACCACCCACCCCAAACACTACCATGCGTACCCACCTTCTCCCTACGGCGGTCTGTGTGCTGCTGCTCGTTCCACCCGCCACCGCTCAGGTGGACATGAACGCCATTCTGCAACAGAGCGCGGGCATACGCATGGAGCCCGACACCGACCCCTTCGTGCCGAACCTCTTCATCGGCAGCTTCACGATGGACATGCACTTCTTCGAGAACGGCAAGGAGAGCAAACAAAGTCCGGCCACCAGCACCATCCACAGCAGCGAAAGCATGCTCGCCTTCGACAGCCGTATGCCGGACATGAAGGAACGGATGCGCATGATCATCGACCAGAAAGGAAAATGGCAGTACATGCTGATGGATGATGGCCAGGGCAATAAGATGGCCATGAAAAGCAGGAAGATGAAGGTGACGAGCACCCAGGAGACGGAGCAGAACGCCGCGGATATCCGAGTGACGGACGAGACCCGGACGATCGACGGACACCTGTGCAAGAAGATGATCGCCAAGGACGAGGACGGCACCTGGACCGGTTGGATGGCGCAGGACATCGAGACGCCATTCCACAGCGTGATGCGGGACATGCGCGGGAAAGGCGCCGACATGCACGACGCTGCACTGGCCGGTGTGCACGGCTTTCCGTTGGAGTATGAATGGGTGAGCAACGACGGCAAGGAGCGTGTGACCTGCACGATCCGGGACCTGAAGCTGGGCACGGTGGATGAGGGTGCGTTCTCGTTGGAGGGATACCAACTGATGGAACTCCCCACGCTACCCACCCCGAGCCGGTGAACCATGGCCGGTAAGCTGGACCTGCTGGAGCACGTGGAAGTGGAAGACCGCACGGCATGGCGGGCCTGGCTGAAGCGACACCACACCCGAACGGAGGGCATCTGGTTGGTGCGTTGGAAGAAGGCGCGCCTCGACCGATACATAGCGTACGAGGCCATCGTAGAAGAAGCCTTGTGCTTCGGCTGGATCGATGCCACGGCACGCCCGTTGGACCATGAACGCTCCTTGCAGCTGATCTGCCCGCGTAAACCGAAGAGCGTTTGGAGCAAGGTGAACAAAGCGCGGGTGGAGCGCCTGATCGCCGCAGGACGGATGACCACGGCGGGCCTGAAAGCGATCGAAGTGGCCCGGGCCAACGGCGCGTGGAACTCCTTGGACGAGGTGGAATCGCTCGTTGTACCCGAAGACCTTGCGCGCGCCCTCGCCAAGAACAAGAAGGCGCAAGGGCACTTCGACGCCTTTCCGCGCAGTGCCCGCAAGTACGTGTTGCTGTGGGTGACCAGTGCCCGTACCGAGGCCACCCGCAAGAAGCGCATCGGGGAGACCGTGGCATTGGCAGCCCGTAACATCCGGCCCAACCAACGGCCATGAACCATGCGGAGGTGAAGGCGTTGCTGGACGAGGCCTACCAGCGGTACGCCCTACCGGATTTCATCGCGCACGACCCGGTCCAGGTACCGCATGCGTTCGCCGTGCACCGCGCCGATGCGGAGACCATCGGATTCCTCACGGCCACCATCGCCTGGGGCCAGCGCAAGACCATCCTACGGAACGCCTGGGAAATGGTGCGGCTGTTCGACGAACAGCCCCACGACTACATCATGCACGCCACGCCCGGAGAACTCGCACGCCTCGACCGCTTCGTGCACCGCACCTTCCAAGGGGTGGACCTGCGGCACTTCGTGCTGGGCCTGCGGCATCTCTATCGGGTGCATGGCGGTCTGGAGCAAGCCTTCCTCGAAGGCGATCGGCCCGATGCCATGGCCTCCATGATCGCCCGGTTCCGCAGGCGCTTCTTCGAGGTGGAGCATCTGCCGCGCACGCGCAAGCACGTGGCCGACCCCACGCGCGGGAGCAACGCCAAGCGCCTCAACATGTACCTGCGTTGGATGGTAAGGCCCAACGACCGTGGCGTGGACCTGGGACTTTGGCAACGCATACGCCCGGCCGACCTGATGGTGCCGTTGGATGTGCACACCGGTCGCGTTTCGCGTGAACTCGGCTTGCTCACCCGCCAACAGGACGACTGGAAGGCCGTGGAGGAACTCACTGCGGCGTTGCGGGCCTTCGATGCCGAAGATCCTGTGAGATACGATATCGCCCTGTTCGGGATGGGGGTTGAAGCGGGTCGATAGCGTGGTCGCCGTGGCGAACGTGCGGAGTCCAGTCAATGGCGCCCTCCTACTTTCGCGGCTGCGATGATCTTCAACTCGCCGCAATTCCTACTATTCCTCACGGTCGTCTTCGCCGTGTACTGGGCACCGCTCACAACGAACGGCAGACACCGCATTCCGGTACTGCTGATCGCGAGCTACGTGTTCTACGGTTGGTGGGATGTGCGCTTCCTGGCACTGATCCTCTTCAGCAGCTGGTTCAACTACCGCATGGGCATCGCCATACACGATGCGGCCAAGGAACGGACCAAGGACCGCCTGTTGCTACTCACCCTGATCGTCGATCTCGGTGTGCTCTTCTTCTTCAAGTACTTCAACTTCTTCCTGGATAGCCTGCAGTACGCCTTCAACATGGATAGCGTACCCTGGACGATCAATATCATACTACCTGTTGGGATCAGCTTCTTCACCTTCCAGACGCTCGGGTATTGCCTGGACATTCATCAAGAAAACCAAGAGCCCACGCGCGATATCCCCGTCTTCTTCACGTTCGTATCCTTCTTCCCGCTACTGCTCGCCGGCCCCATCGAACGTGGGAGGGACCTGTTGCCGCAACTGGCCCAGCCGCGCAGCTACCATCGACCGCAGCTGGTGGAAGGCTTGCGGTTGTTACTGATCGGAGCGTTCAAGAAGATGGTCATCGCGGACCGCTTCGCGCCCCTGGCGGATACCATCTTCGACCACCCCACCCTCTTCGGCGGTCTGATCGGTGGCATGGGCGTGGTCTTCTTCGCCGTGAGCATATACGCCGACTTCAGCGCCTATTCCGACATCGCGCGCGGTGCAGCCAAACTCTTCGGCATCGATCTCTCGCGCAACTTCAACCGGCCATACAGTTCCATCTCGCTCGCCGAGTTCTGGACGCGCTGGCACATCACGCTGAACACCTGGTTCCGTGACTATGTGTTCACTCCGATCTCCTACGCCATGCGCAACCGCGGGCTGGCGGGGGTGATGGTCGCCATCATCATCACCTTCCTACTCAGCGGCCTGTGGCATGGCCCACAGTGGACCTTCGTGACCTGGGGACTCCTGCTCGGCCTCTTCATGGCCGTGGAACTGGCCTTCGAGAAGCGGCTGGCGAAGTTGCCGAAAGCCCTGCGCTGGTCGCTCACCATGGGCGTGATCCTCGGTACCATGATCGTCTTCAAGGCAACCAGCCTGACGAAAGCATGGGAGTTCGCGGGCCGCATCCTCACCTTCGACAACGACCCGGTGTTCCTGGTGAAACGCATCCTGAGCAATACGGAACAAACCCCACTGGCATTCGCGGTGACCCTCTTGCTCGGCGCAGGACTCTTCGTACTCGACAGGTGGACCGCTCGCGCCGACTTCATCCCACGCATGGAGCAGCGGCCGATGCTGCGTTACGGCGGATATGCCGGACTGCTGCTGCTCCTCCTTTTCTTCGGTGTGTACGTGGATCAGAAAGCATTCATCTATTTCCAGTTCTGAACCATGGCGAGCCTGCTGCGCAAGATCCTGGTGGTGGTGGTACTGCTCGCGGCACTGGCCTTGGTATTGGACCCGCTCTTCACGCGGATCCATCAAGGCGGGAACGGCACCAAGGCCCAATGGCTCCACCGCATGCACGGTGAGCACTACGATGCGGTGATCATCGGTTCATCGCGGGCGCTGTGGAACATTGACATGAACGCCATCAATACGGCGTGTGGCATCCGATCGATCAGCCTGGCGAACAACCATTTCCGACCTGCCGAGATGCTCCTGGCCATGAAGATCTTCCTGCGCAACGGCAACACCACCAAACGCCTGCTGTTACAGGTGGACAGTTCAGTGCTGACCGACGAACAGGAGGGATTCTCCAGCACGCTCTATGACTTCGTTCCCTTCCTGGAGGATACGCTCATCTACGACTACCTCATTGCGCGGGACCCGGAGTGGTTCTGGCTCCGTCACGTGCCCTTCTGGCGGTACACGAAGTACAACTTCAAATGGGGGATCGAGGCCACCCTACGTACCGTCATCGGCCGTCGCACCGCGCCCTTTGACAGTACGGGCAGCTACTTCAGTCCGAACGACCGGTTCTATGGCACTTACGAATACACATTCAAGCCGGAGACCGCACCCTACCTCGGCAAGGACCTTGAAGCGATCATCGCCCTCTGTAAGGAACACGGTATCGAGCTGGTGGTCTTCAGCAGCCCGAACTTCATGGTGGAATCTCCTGTTGAGATCCGCACGGCACCAGCACGGCTGATGGCCACGGAAGGATTCACGCTGTTCGACTTCAACGACTCCCTGAGCGCCGAGTCCAATTTCAACGACAACCGCCATTTGAACCGTACCGGTGGCCGGTTGTTCACCCGCATGCTCATCGACCGGGTCATCTGTCCGAGGTAAGGGGGTGGTTGCGCGATTGGCAACGGGCATTCAACCGCCCACCTCCAACTTGAACCGTGCTACTAGCGTCCTGACCTTGTGCTCCTCCCGCCCCTGCTATCTTCGCCCCTGATGTCCTTCCTCCACCCGGCATTCCTGTGGGCCCTGGCCGCCCTGGCGATCCCGGTGCTCATCCATCTCTTCCAGCTGCGGCGCTTCAAGCGCATCGACTTCCCCAACGTGCGATTGCTGGCGGAGGTATCGCAGCAGACCCGGGCACGCAAGAAGGTTCAGCACTGGTTGGTGCTGCTGGCGCGCTTGCTGGCCGTGGCCTGCCTGGTGCTCGCCTTCGCACAGCCCTACCTGCCCAGCACCAACGGTGCGGTGAAGGCCGGCGACCGGGCGGTATCGCTGTACGTCGACGACAGCTACAGCATGGATGGCCGCAATGCCCAAGGGCGACTCCTGGACCAGGCCCGCAAAGGGGCACAGGATGCGGTGATGAGCTACAGTGCCACCGACCGTTTCCAGGTGCTCACCGGCGGGTTCGGTGGACGCGAGCAGCAGCTTCTGGGGCGCGACGAAGCGTTGGAGGCCATCGCACAGGCCGATGTGGCCCCCTACTCGCGTTCCCTGAGCAAGGTCCTGCTCCGTCAACGGGAAGCCCTGGCCGCCAGCGAGGCCAAGAACAAACGCGCCCTGCTCTTCACCGACCTACAGCGCGCCATGGTGGACCTGGAGCACTGGACCAACGACACCTTGGTGCCCACGGTGATCGTACCCCTGCCGCCGACCACGCCGGATAACCTGAGCATCGACAGTGCATGGTTCGCCACGCCTGTACGCCGCGCCGGTCAGGACGAAGTGTTGCATGTGCGGATCCGTAACCACGGCGCGCAAGAATTGATCAATGTGCCCTTGCGCCTGGAGGTCGACGGGCGCCAGCGTGCGGTGGCCACCTTCAGCGTGGCCGGAGGCGCCGAGGTGGACACCACGCTCCGGTTCCTGGGCGATGGCCCCGGCGACCATTGGGGAGTGGTCAGCATCACCGACCAACCCGTGGTGTTCGATGACAAGCTGTACCTCGCCTACCGGGTGGCGGATCGGCTACGTGTTCTGCTCGTATCCGGCAACGATGCCGTGGGTGATCGCGCGGTGACCAATGTATTCGGGCTGGATAGCACGCACACCTTCACCACCCAGCCTTTCCGGGCGTTGGACCTCGCCGCCCTGAAGGAGCAGGACCTCGTGGTGCTCAACGCACTGCCCGAGGTGCCCAGTGGGTTGGTCCATGCGTTGGCGGACTTCGTGGCGGATGGTGGAAGCCTTGCGGTATTCCCACCAAGCCAGGGCGATCCAATGCGCTACGTGGAACTGTACGCTGCCACCGGCGCTGCAGCATCCGCGAAGGTGGATACCGGCCTGATGAAGGTGGATCGGATAGACCTGGAAGAACCCTTCTACCGGGCCATCTTCCAGACCATGCCGCGCAACGTGGAATTGCCCGTGGTGCGCGAACGTTGGAGCCTGCGTCCCGCAGCAGGTAGCGACATCCTGCTTCGCCTGCAGGATGGTAGCCCATGGCTGGCCCGTACCGCACATGGCTATGGTAGCGTATACCTCTGCGCATCGCCACTGGCCGAAGGCAGCAGCAACCTCACACGCCACAGCCTCTTCGCCACGAGCCTGCTGCGCATGGCCGAACTGAGCCGTCCCATGGGCATGCTGTACCACACCATCGGCGATGAAGCCCGGATACCGTTGAGCGGCATCTCACCGAACACCGACGCCCCCCCCCACCTGAAAGGCCCCAACGGCACCGACCTGGTGCCCGAGGTCCGCCGCACACCGGGCCGTACCGACCTGCTGCTGCACGACACGGACCTGCCCGACGGCCCATACTTCATAACCATGGGAGCGGATACCATTCAAGCCGTGGCCCTCAACCTGGCCCGGCGCGAAAGCGACCTGCGGACCTTCCAGGTGGACTCCCTGCGAATGGAATTGGCCAGGCGAGGCCTTACCTCCTTCACCGTACTTTCCGAAGCGGACACAGACCTCCCCCTCCGCCTCAACGAACTGGACCAAGGGCGGAAGCTCTGGAAGTGGTTCATCCTTTTCGCGCTATTGTTCCTGGCCGCCGAAGTCTTCTTGATCCGTAACACCCGATGAACGAGACCCTGCTGCGCAATGTGAAGGTGGTGGACCCCACCGGACCGCACCACGACACCACGGTGGACATCCTGATCCGGAATGGCGTTATCGCCAAGGTGGCCGCACGGATCAGCGCAAAAGACGCACGGGCGGTGAACTATGAAGGGGCACATGCCAGTCCCGGATGGGTGGACCTTCGCGCGCACTTCCGCGACCCGGGCGAAGAATGGAAAGCAGGCCTGGCCAATGGCCTGGATGCTGCTGCGGCAGGGGGGTTCACCGCTGTGGCCGTGCTCCCCAGCACCAAGCCGGTCACCGACGACCGTGCGGGAATAGGCTACCTGCTGCAACGTGCGCAAGGGCATCCGGTACAACTGCTGCCCATCGGAGCCCTGACCCAAGGCCTCAAAGGCGAACAACTCGCCGAATTGTACGACCAGCAACAGGCCGGTGCGGTGGCTTTCGGCGACGACCAGCGCACCATCCGCAACAGCCGACTGATGATGCTGGCCTTACAGTACAGCAGCGGTGTGGGGGCCGCCCCGGTGATGGTGTACCCCAACGACCCGGACCTGAGCCGTGGCGGACAGATGCACGAAGGCCCGATGAGCACCCGCCTGGGCTTGAAAGGTCTTCCACCGGTGGCCGAAACGCTACAGTTGCAACGCGACCTCGCCCTCCAAGCCTACGCCGGTGGCCACTTGCACGTGAGCACCATCAGCACCGCCGAGAGCGTGGCGCTGATCCGCGAGGCCAAGGCTCGCAAACAACATATCACCGCCAGCGTGGCCGCGCACAACCTGCTGCTGGACGATGGTTGCCTGCGAGGCTTCGAGACCTGCTACAAAGTGACCCCTCCCCTTCGTGACCTCGAGCACATCGAAGCCCTGCGCGACGGCGTGAAGGACGGCACCATCGACGCCATCGTGAGCGACCACCGCCCCGAAGACCGTGAACACAAGGTGCTCGAATTCGGGCAGGCGGCGTTCGGCATCATCGGGCTGGAGACCGCCTTCGCCGTGGCCAACACCGCCGTGAAGGGCCGCATGAGCCTGCGCCGCCTCATCGAACGCTTCACCCACGGTCCGCGCGCGGTGCTCGGCACGCCCCTGGTGCATATCGTCGAAGGCACCACCGCCAACATCACCCTCTTCGACCCCGAACTGAACTGGGTCTGCGGCGAACAGGACCTGGTGAGCAAGAGCCACAACACACCGTTCTTAGGACAACGGCTCACCGGCCGTCCATTGGGGATCGTGAGCGGCACCATCGTGCGCATGGTGCCATCGTTCGCCCTGGCCAACGCTTGATCCGCGTAGCCGGAGCCTCCGCGATCAGTGGCCATGGCCATGATGCCCGTTTCCGCAACACGCGCGGATCATGCCCTCGCACCCTATCACCCACCCTTTGCGAGCACCTATTCAGACGGTGAGAAAGAAACGGTCTCGGCACGGGCGGATCCGGGTGGCGATGAGGTGAGGATGGTCGCCGCTGTCTCTCCTCTTCACCTCCTCTCCTCTGCACCTCCTCTCCTCTTCACCTCCTCTCCTCTTCACTCCCTCTCAACCGACCGGAACAGACCGTTTCTTCATTGCCCTCCGTAGTGCGAAATGGAATAAGGATCGATGGCCTGAACGGTATCTCCCTGCCATTGCGAAGAGCGGCATGGACAATAACCGATCAGGATCCGCGTACCTCATGTTCTTCCCCTGGATCCGCTGAACAAGACCGCATGCACCAACCCCAACGATACACCCGGGCACTGGGCCGGGCCATGTTGCTTCCGATCCTCCTCCTCACCCTTAACGGTACCGCACAGGACCGGCGGGTGGTGATCACCATCGACGATCTGCCCTGTGCCGGATGCGCCGAAGGAACCTGGGCACAGGTCACCGACGACCTATTGCGCACCCTACAGGCACATCGTGTACCGGCCATCGGCTTCGTGAACGAACACAAGCTCTACCAAGGCGGGGTTCTGGACAGCGCACGGTTGAACTTGCTGGATCGTTGGCTGGAGGCGGGCATGGAACTGGGGAACCATACCTACGCGCACTTGGGTGCCACGGCCCATCCATTGGCCGCGTACGAACAGGACATCGTGGCCGGGGAAGAACACCTACGCCCGTTGACCGAACGCCGGGGCAGCCCATTGCGCTACTTCCGGCACCCCTTCCTACAAACGGGCCCTACAGCGGGCTATCGCGATTCGTTGAACGCGGTGATCGCACAACATGGATACACCATCGCGCCGGTCACCTTCGATAATGATGAGTACGTCTTCGCCGGGTGCTATGCCGCCGCACTTCAGGCGCGGAACGACAGTGCCACCAAGCGGCTGGCCCGCCAGTACCTCGACCACATGGTGGGCAGCGTGCGTTTCCACGAAGGGCAAACAGCCTCCTACTTCGGGCGTGCCATCCCCCAGATCCTGCTGCTCCATGCCAATGCCCTGAACGCAGCGCACGCCGATTCACTCCTGTCCTGGTTCGAGCACGAGGGCTACACCTTCATCACCCTGGAGGAAGCCTTGCAGGACCCATGCTACCGGCTCCCCGAAAGCACCACACGGTACGGCTACTCGTGGATCCGGCGCTGGCAGGAAGCAGCAGGGCTTCGGCCACCCTGGCCACCGGAGGCTCCGAATGACGTGCAACAACAGTACGACGCACTTCCCAAGCGCTAAGGCCAAAGAGGAGCTCACCCCTCCTGGCCTACCCGATGCCGAACACGTAGCGCGGCCCCCGGCTCCACCAAGCCATTGGCATGAGCGAGTCGGTGGTAGCTCGTTCCACGCGGTCGCCTGCGTGGGCCGGCCCACCAGGTTGAGCCATCGGGTCACTTCATGCGCCTGTCGGCGCATCCACTGGAATGTTGAGGAATGCCAATGGGCATAGCCGTGCACGGAACAAGACCGCACCATGGCCACGTACACGGCCAAGGAGGCCCAAAGATCGGCCCATCCGTGTGGATCCGTGGTTCCCATGCTTTAACCCTCATGTCCGAATGAAGGGGCCGACCCGATCTCGCTGCCACCCCGCAAACCAGGCAGCGCGAACCGTTGACCGTCCTACTTTTGCCGCCCTTGTTCGCCGGAAGGCACTGCACCACGACCAGCACCACCGCTCCACCACCATGCGCACCTCGCCCTACACCGTGGACCCCGCCCGTCTCGATGGCGTGGCCGAAGAACCGGTGTTCAAAGCGGTGGCGCAAGAAGCCGCAGCACGGCGGATCCCCGCATTCGCCATCGGTGGGTATGTACGCGACCGCTTGATCGGCCGCCCGTGCAAGGACATCGACTTCGTAGTGGAAGGCGATGGCATGGCCTTCGCGCAAGCCGTAGCCAAGCGCCTCGATGCCGGACAGGTGCACATCTTCAAGAACTTCGGTACCGCGATGTTCATGGTCGGCGACCTCCAGGTGGAGTTCGTAGGTGCCCGCAAGGAGAGCTATGACCGTAGTAGCCGGAAACCGGAGGTGAAGCCCGGCACCATACAGGACGATCAACTGCGGCGCGACTTCACGATCAACGCACTGGCCATCTCTTTGAATCAGGGGAGTCTTGGAGCACTGGTAGACCCCTTCGGCGGCATCCTGCACCTGGACCAAGGGGTGATCCGCACGCCGTTGGATCCGGACATCACCTTCAGCGACGACCCCCTGCGGATGTTACGCGCGGTGCGCTTCGCCACGCAGTTGGGCTTCAACATCGACCCGGTCACCTTCGAGGCCATCAAGCGGAATGCCAAGCGCTTGGAGATCATCAGCGCCGAGCGCATCCACACGGAGCTGAACAAGATCATCCTCACACCCACGCCCAGCAAGGGCTTCATATTGCTGCGCGACAGTGGACTGCTCCAGGAGTTCTTCCCCGAATTCGTGGAGCTCAGCGGCGCCGAAGAGAAGCACGGCATGGGCCACAAGGACAACTTCCACCACACGCTACAGGTACTGGACAACGTGTGCGCGGAAAGCGACGACCTGTGGCTGCGGTGGGGGGCCATCCTGCACGACATCGCCAAGCCGCGCACCAAACGCTTCGAACCCGGTCACGGCTGGACCTTCCACGGCCACGAGGACAAGGGCGCACGCATGGTGCCCGGGATCTTCCGCCGGTTGAAGCTGCCGCTGGACGAGAAGATGAAGTTCGTCCAGAACCTGGTGGCCCTGCATCTGCGCCCCATCGCCTTGACCAAGGAAGAGGTGACCGACAGTGCCGTAAGACGGTTGCTCTTCGACGCGGGCGATGACATCGATGCGCTGATGATCCTCTGCCGGGCCGACATCACCAGCAAGAACGAGAAGAAGAAGGAACGGTACTTGCGGAACTACGACCTGGTGATGCAGAAACTGAAGGATGTGGAAGAGAAGGACCGGGTACGGAACTTCCAGCCACCGATCACCGGAGAGGACATCATGTTCGCCTTCGCCATCAAACCCTGCAAGCTGATCGGCGACATCAAAACGGTGATCAAGGATGCCATACTCGATGGCCAGATCCACAACGACCGTGCCGAGGCTTGGGCGTTGATGCTGGAAACCGGCCGGAAGCTGGGTGCGGAGCCAGTGAACACGGCGGACCGTGGCCAGCAGCAAGAAGAGGGACATTGACCGATCCGCGGACCCGAGCTTTCGGCTGAACGGAGGGGCGCGTAATTTTGCAGAGTCCACCGTACCGGCTCTTTCGGCCATTTGCCCATCGACATCAATGCCCATCTACCGATTCCGCGTCCTGATCGATCACGAGTGCGAGGCCTTCCGCGACATCGAGATCCGTGGCGACCAGACCTTCCTCGACCTTCACCACGCGATCAAGGATGCCTTCGCCTTCATTGGCCAGGAGATGGCCAGCTTCTATGTGAGCGATGAGGAATGGGGCAAAGGACCGGAGATCCCGCTGGCGGACCTGGGTTTCGGCGAGGACGGTGGTGAGCCCCCCGCCTTGATGGAGCAGGTGCGGATCAGCGACCACATCAACAGCACGACACAGCGCTTTGTTTATGCCTATGACTTCCTGCATATGTGGATGTTCATGGTGGAGCTCATCCAGACCGAAGGCACCCAACCCGATGTCGTCTATCCGCGTGTGGTGATGAGCATGGGTACCGCGCCCGATGAGCACAGCAAGGAGGACGACCTCACCGCAGGCATCCTTCCGGACGACCCCTACGCCATCGGCGATGAGGAACATGTGTACGGCGACGATGATGAATGGGAGGATGCGGAGGACGATGAGGACCACGACGAATTCGGACATGGTGACCTTGGTGCGGGGGATGAATTCCGCTAAGGGCGACCACGATCGTTCGTGTGCGACGGAGCAACGGTACCAGTGACCTTCGCACAGCACCACGGGCTCAAGCCGCAACACACCATGGGAACAGGTGTCCGTACCCCCACCCTCCTCGTCATCGGTGGTCCCACGGCATCGGGCAAGACCCATGCGGCGGCCACCCTGGCCGGACACCTGGGCACCGAGGTGATCAGCGCCGATTCGAGGCAGTTCTACCAGGCCATGCGGATCGGTACGGCGCGGCCGCTGGAAGCGGAACTGCTCGGTGTACCGCACCACTTCCTTGGCCATTTGGAGTTGCACGAGACGTGGAGCGCTGGGGTGTTCGCCCGTGCCGCCGAACCGGTGTTGCAGGACCTGATCGCCACCCGGGGCGTCGCCGTACTGGTGGGGGGCAGCGGATTGTACATCGATGCACTGCTCAAAGGCTTGGATCGGCTGCCCGTTGGTGATCCCGACATCCGCACAAAGCTCACGCAACGGATCCAAGAAGATGGACTCGCTTCGTTACTCGCTGAGCTGAGCACATTGGACCCACCGACGTACGAACGCATCGACCGGCACAACCCGCACCGCGTGATCCGCGCCTTGGAGGTGTGCCTGGCCAGTGGTCGGCCATACAGCGAGCAGCGCACCACACCACAGGACCGGACCGACCTGCGGATCCTACGCATCGCCATGGACCTGCCCCGCGCGGAACTCTATGCTCGGATCGACGACCGCGTGGACCGCATGATGGCCGATGGGCTGGAGCAGGAGGCCCGGAGCCTGCTCCCCTACCGCCACCTCAACGCCTTGCGCACGGTGGGGTACACCGAACTCTTCCACCATTTCGACGGGAGCCTGAGCCTTCCGGAAGCGATAGCCTCGATCAAACAGCACACCCGCAACTACGCCAAGCGGCAGCTGACCTGGTTGCGACGGGAGCCGAACTGGGCCTGCGTACCTCCCGACCCAGCGAGCGTGTTGGAGCACGTGCGCCAGGTGTGGTGATCCGCACTTCCGCTACGCTGCATGTTCGTCGTTCAGGCTTGCGAGTAGCGCACCGAAGAGCCTTCCCGTTGAGCGGTGGCACGGGGCACCCTGGGCATGACCCGCACCTTCCATACACCATGTTCCTACGCCCAACATACAGCGTGATCCGCGAAGCGCTGGGTGCGCATCATGGATCCGCCAGCTGGGCACGGTGATCGCTCTCCTGATGGAACTGCTGGATCGGCGTGACCATGACCCATTCCCGAGCCAGCAGCGCACCACCAGCCGGTATCCACCGGGCACTGGTAGCTTCGCACCGAAAACCCATGGACAACGATCGACTGCAACAGCTCCGCACCATGCTGGCCGAAGAGCCGAACGACCTGTTCCTACGCTATGCCATCGCGTTGGAGCTGAAACGCGCGGGAGAAATGGAACAAGCCATCGCTGCCTTGGAGGACATTCTGAAGCGCTCTCCTGAGCACATTGCCAGCTATTATCAGTTGGCCTTGATGCTTGGCGAGATCGGCCGGGCGCAGGATGCGATCAGCGTATGCGAAGCAGGTTCGCTCCAGTGCCTGATCGCGGGCGATCGTAAGGCTCGGGCAGAACTGTTGGAACTGAAGGATGCCTTGAACGACTGACCATGCGCTCCATCCTCCGCTGGTCCTTGATCCTGCTGGCCCTTCTCGTATTGGGTGCGATCACAGTGGGTCTCTCGTTCCCCCTGCTGGCCACCAATGCTCCCAGCGGCGCATGTGTAGCGGTAGTGGAAGGTTGGATAGAACCGTCGTACATGCCCCAAGTACATGCGTTACTGGCCGAAGGGGCGTACGACACCATCTACATCACAGGCACGCCACGCAACTTCTCCTACACCCTGCGACATGGCGATACGCTGGCGGTTGAGTTGCAACGCCCGGTGACCGGCGAACTGTTAGTGAACGCCTGCGGCGCGAAGAACGCGGGCATGATCATGGAGGGCTCGCACGGCACCCTGCTGGCCGACAGTGTCTTCGGACCATGCATCGACCGAAAAGCCACGATCACCGTGGATACGGACCGGCTCCGCTTCACCCCCACGTTCAACGGCCATCCAGACCCACATTGGGAGTTGCTGTTCCTGAACTACGTGAAGTTGAACGGCATCAACCTGCACGCACTGCAACGCCGTGTTACGATCGTGCGGAGCAACGGTGACCGACAGCCTGGAACCCCCTCTTTCGCCGATGCTGCGGCCGAGCACCTCATCGCCGCTGGCACACCGGCCGCACGGATCTTGAAGCTGCCCACCGTGCTCTCCGGAAGAAGCCGGACATGGGCCAATGCCCAACGATTCGCCCAGGAAGCTGGACAACGTGGGATCCGCCGCGTCGATGTGATCTCCTTCGGCATCCACGCCCGGCGCTCTCGGCTCACCTTCGCCCAAGCCTGCGGAAGCGACGTCGCGGTGGGTGTTCGATGCGTGGAGGACCCCGAACTGCAACGCGGCCGCTGGTGGCACCATCCGATCGGATGGACCAAGGTCTTGCGCGAGCTTGCCGGTGTACCGGCCTCCTACCTGGTGGATCACACCCGTTGATTACCTTTTGGGCATGATCGATCCGCGACCACCGGTATTGAAGATGCCGCCGCACTTCAAGATGTACCGAGACAAGGCGAAGAGCCACCTGGTGCTGGAGGCGTTGGACAAAGCCATGGAGCGGACCGAGGCCCTCTTCGGTGCGGTCGCGGAAGACCGGGCATTCCACCGCTATGCCGAAGGGAAGTGGAGCATCAAGGAAGTGTTGCAGCACCTGAGCGATTGTGAACGCATCTTCGCCTACCGCGCTCTGTGCTTCGCACGAAAGGACCCCACCGTGCTTCCGGGCTTCGACGAGGACCTGTATGGAGCCACGGCCGCAGCCGACTCGCGCACCCTCGCCAGCATCCTCGCCGAACATCGGACCGTGAGGCAGAGCACCCATTCGCTTTTCGCCAGCTTCGACCAGAACAGGCTACAGTGTGTTGGCACTGCGGGGTCCAGCACGCTTTCCGTGCAGGACATGGGCCTGATCATCGCCGGGCACGCCGAGCATCACTGCGACATCCACGAACAACGCTACCTCTGAGCCATGGCCCGAAGCATGCAACAGTGGTTCGACGCTTACGGCGAGAGCCATCAGAACCCGACCAACAAGGCGATCCATTGGATCTGCGTACCTGTGATCTATTTCTGTGTGGTGGGGTTCCTATACAGCATCCCCCTGCCGGAGCAGTCACCGCTGGTTCGTCCGCACATGCTCGCCTCGCTGGCCGTGGGGCTCGTTGGCATCTTCTACCTGCGCTTATCGTTAACGGTGGCGTTCGGCATGGTCCTTTGGTCCTTGTTCTGCCTTGGTGCCTGCCGGTACCTGTACACGCACGTGGACACGCCCCTCTGGCTGATCTGCACCATCTTGTTCGTGGTGGCCTGGTTCGGCCAGTTCTATGGCCACAAGGTGGAAGGGCGCAAGCCGAGTTTCCTGGAAGACCTCCAGTTCCTGATGATCGGACCGGCCTGGTTGCTGGGCTTCATCTACCGGCGACTGGGGATCCCCTATTGAGGCATGGCCCGGAAATAACGGCCCTTCCGCCCCGCACAACTTCCCGGATGGAAGATGCAGCGGAGGTCGCGTAGCACCTCATCGGGCTCCAGCAATGCCGCTCCGAAGATGTCGTCGGTCGCACTATTGCCCAGGAAGGCCCCTTCGCGGACGCACCTCAAACGCGCTACACGCGGATCACCGCCCACGAGCGTGGCCCGGTCCACCGGGCCGGATGCAGCCAGCAGCACCCCAAGGTGGTCGATGGTATCGCCGAGTACGAGCAAGCGTTCCAACGGTAGGTTGATGTTGCCCGCCGCCACGGAATCGGAAAACACATAGTGGCCCCCGGCATCGTTGATCAAGGTGGCCATGTAGCTGTTTCCTGCAGGTGCGAACCAGGCCCCGTTCCAATGGCTGGCAAAGAGCACCTGGGGCGAACGGGTAAGGTGTGTCCGCATGCCGCGCAACACATCGTAGCGATGTTCAATGGCCTTGAACACGCTATCGGCCCGACGTTCGACCCCCAGTAAAGCGCCGAAGAACCGGACCCATTCGGCGCGACCCAGAGGATGTTCCTCGAGGTACTCGGCCACCATTACCGTACCGGTAAACGCATTGGCACCACGGTCGCCCCGACCGAACGGATAGTCGAATACCACTTGCGGGGCCAGAGCGAGCAATCGTTCGCGGTCCACACCATCGGCACGGGACACCTCCTTCAATCGACCATCGCGCACCGCATCGGCGAAACGTGGGTCGCGGACCTGTTCGGTGAACGAGGTGCCCACCACCTGTTCCACGGCACCCAGAGCCCCGAAGTACGACAAGTGGGTGGTGCTCAACACCACGGTACGCTCCAAGGGCACCGGGAGGTGGTCGGCTGTGCCCGCAGTGCGGTAGAGGTACTTACCCACGGTATCGGTCCGCCCTTCGGGGCCGAAGACCAACACCCGCCGCTCCTCGCCCCGCACCTGGAACTCGAAATGGGTGGCATAGGCATTGGGCACCCCGCTCCAAACAGCCTTTCCTTGGGATTCCCCGTTGCTCGGGCCACAACCCTGCACCAGGGGCAGGACGATCAGGAGACCGAGTGCCGCCCTCATTCCAGTTCCTGGATCATTTCCAACAGTGAAGCGCGCAGCTCGTCCTGTCCGCGGGCGATGCCCCCAGGGGTGGGGTACGCTTGGTGGTTGGGCTGTTCGCCACGATCGGTGGGGCCTTCGCCACGGCCGGCCGGCACATACTTCAACAGGGGCACATGGAAACGCAGGTTCGAGTTGGGCGCGGTCACCACCCATTCGGGCCCACCGGTGAACCCGAAGGCGTTGGAGCCCACCTCCTCGCCCACCACGCGCCCCCGGTTCTGACGCCGCACCATCATCACCAGCGCGGCAGCGGCATCGCGTGTATAGCCGTCGCATACCACGTACACCTTCCCGCCGAAGGCCTTGTTCATGGGCTCGTGCATCGAAAGGCGCGGATCGGTCTCCGGCACCCGGTAATCGCCCTTTCCGGCCAGGAGCAAGCGCGCGTTGGCACTGGCATAGAAACTCTCGGGAATGGCGTGGGTGGGCCGTGCCTTGGGGGGCACGATGCTGCGCACCACCATGGCATCGAGCATCTTGAACGGGCTCTTCGCGATGGCCGAGAACACGAGTTCGGCCATGGAGAGCTCGCGTCCACCAGCGCCGCGCACATCGATCACCAGGGTCCGCACCTTCTCGCGCTGCGCATCGTTCAAGGTGGCCTGCAGGAAACGATCCGGACGTTGCCCACCGAGGTTGAGACCTTCCAGATCCAGTGTATTCAGCTTCAGCCACAGCACAGCGCTCTCGGGGTATACAGTGGACCCCCAGGAGAGCATGGATGCACCTTTGGGCTTCCGTGTGCTGGTGATCTCAATCGCGGTCATCCCAAAGACCACCTGTTCGTTCGCCACTTTATCCGGTGTACGGTACTCCACGCGGTACATTCCGGTCTGTTCCACATACAAATGGTAGCGCACATTGAACTCGCGTTCCACCATCCTCTCGGCGAAGGTCCGGTTGGCCCCATCGCCCACCACCGTCCGGAGCAACACCTCCATGATCTTCTCGATCGGTCTGCCGTTGATGGCGGTGATACGACTGCCCACGGGTATGCTGCGGAAGCCTTTCAGTTCCTCTTCCACGAACACCCCCTCAGGCAACACCCGCACCTGTAAGGGTAACAGTAATGCCTCGCGCTCCAGTGTCCGTTGCATGTCCACTGGCCATTCGGATCGGCAGTGCGAATCGCCCACACCTTTGAACACAGGACCGAGGGCCTGCTCGAACTCCACCAATGACATCGGCACCGTGATCGAATCGCGCACCCGGTCGATCAAGGCATCGAGCTCGGGTCGGGTATGATACCGGTATGGGTCCGGATGGGCCTCATGAATGGCGGATCGCAGCAGCTCCACCTCTTCGTGCAGCCGTTCGGGGTACAGGGTGCGATCGAGGTACGCTTGGCTCCTCGCCTCGCAGGCCACGGCAACAGCCCACATACCGAACAAAGCTCTCACCAGTCCCATTCGCTCCGCTTGAAAAATGATCCTTACAAGTACGATGCCATTCTCACCATTGAAAAGGCCCCCTCGCCAGGCGGCGAAGGGGCCTTTCTATTGAAAGGATCAGGCCTTCACCGCAGTACGGGGTGCCGCCGCGAGGATCTCGGCGCTTGCACCATCGCTGTACTTGGCGAAGTTGTCGTTGAACTGTTTGGCCAACTTCTCCGCCGTGGCGTCGTAAGCGGCCTTGTCCTTCCAAGTGTTACGGGGATCGAGCACCTCGGAAGGCACGTTGGGGCAGGTGGTCGGGAAGCTCACGCCGAACACCGGATGCTCGTTGTAGCTGACCGCATCCAACTCACCGCGCAGGGCTGCGGTGATCATGGCCCGCGTCAGTTTCAACTTCATGCGCTCGCCGGTGCCGTAGCTGCCACCGCTCCAGCCGGTGTTCACCAGCCACACCCGCACGTTGTGCTGCTTCATCTTGGCACCGAGCATATCGGCGTACTTGGTGGGGTGCAACGGCAGGAAGGCCTTGCCGAAGCACGCACTGAAGGTGCTCTGCGGCTCGGTGACCCCGGCTTCGGTACCGGCCACCTTGGCGGTGTATCCGCTGATGAAGTGATACATGGCCTGTCCCGGGGTCAGCTTACTGATCGGGGGCAATACGCCATAGGCATCGCAGGTGAGGAAGAAGATGTTGGTGGGATGATCACCCACGCTAGGTACCGCCACCCCGGGGATGTGGTGGATGGGATAACTCACACGGGTGTTCTCCGTCTTGGAGCCATCGGCGAAGTCGACCTTGGCGGTCCCCTCCTCGAACACGATGTTCTCCAGGATGGCGCCGAACTTGATGGCTTCCCAGATCTGGGGCTCCTTCTCGGCGCTGAGGTCGATGCACTTGGCGTAGCAGCCGCCTTCGAAGTTGAACACGCCGGTATCGCTCCAACCGTGTTCATCATCGCCGATGAGCGCGCGTTCGGGATCGGCGCTCAAGGTGGTCTTACCCGTTCCGCTCAAGCCGAAGAACACGGCCGTATCGCCTGCTTTGCCAATGTTGGCGCTGCAGTGCATGCTGAGCACCTTGCGCTCCTGGGGTAGCACGTAGTTGAGCACGGTGAAGATGCCCTTCTTGATCTCGCCGGTGTAGCCTGTACCGCCGATGAGGATCATCTTCCGAGTGAAGTCGATCACCGCGAAGTTGTGCTGGCGTGTACCATCGAGCGCGGGGTCCGCATGGAACCCTGGAGCACAGAGGATATGCCACTCCGGCTCGAAGGCATCGAGCTCCTCGGCCGTTGGGCGCAGGAACATATTGCCTGCGAACATGGCACTAGCGGGATACTCGGCAACTAACCGGATGTTCAATTTGAAGGTCGGGTCAGCGCAGGCATAAGCATCCTTCACGAACACCTCGCGACCTTGAAGGTAGGCGGCCATCCGCGCATGCAAACGATCGAAGTTCTCCGCCGAGAAGGGGAAGTTCACATCGCCCCACCACACGGTATTCTCGGTCTTGGCATCCTTCACGCAGAACTTGTCCTTGGGGCTTCGGCCGGTGAACTCACCGGTATCGATGGCCAGTGCGCCGCTGTCGGCAAGCACGCCCTGACCGTTGATGATGGCTTGTTCCACCAGTTCAGCAGGTTCGAGGTTCCAATAGATCTCGCCCACCTTGCCCAGGCCCACCTTGGAGAGGTCGGCGTTCTTCGGTTTACGGCCGAATTCGTTCATGTTCCTTATGGAATTGTGAATTGAACGGCAAAAGTACGGGGAACCGGTCTTTCCGGGTTAGCGTTCGTCAGTCGTACGCAGGGCGGTCATGAACAATACGACCCATGCTGCGATGAAACAGAGTCCCCCGAGCGGCGTGATCGGCCCAAGGACCATGGTAAGACCTTGTGTACCAAGGATATCCCGAGTGGCTAGCAAGTAGATGGAGCCGGAGAACAGAAAGATCCCAGCCAGCAGCAGGGCGCGGATCAAGCGCGACCGTTGGGCGGGCAGGCGCCCACCAAGAAGTGCCAGACCGAAAAGTCCCAAGCCGTGATAGAACTGGTACTGCACCCCCGTTTGCCACTGCGCCACGGCCTCGGGCCCTACCCGCGACTTCAAGCCATGTGCCCCGAATGCGCCGAAGGCCACCGCAACACTTAGAACCGCGGCGGCCCAAGCCAGAGTTTTTCGATCCATGGGGCAAAGGTCGTGGTTCGCGACGGGACCGATCGTTCATTGGATCGTGCAAAACGCAGGGCGTCCAACCGGTTCACGCATGGCCAAGCGCGATAGTTTGCCCTCCGTAAAGACCCCCTTTCAAGGATGAGCTTCACCGCCCAATTGAATCAGCTACAAACCGCGCTTCGCCATACCCGTGCGCGCATGTTGGCGCCCTTGGACCAACGCCAGCTTCAGCTCCCGACGGATCCCGAGGTTTATGTGGAGGATGTGTTACACTATGTGATGGACGAGGTGGGCCGTGACCTGAGGACCATGGGACATGTTCTGGCGGAGGATATGTCCTTCAAGGATGAGGTGAACCACTATCCGTTGTACCATTTGCACCTGGCCGGTGGCGATGTCCTGAACCTGCACTTCACGGGGCAGTATCCCGAAACGTTGTTCCTCACCATTTCCAAGGGCTTCCGACGTCCGGAACAGTTCAGCGATGCCCGCATGGCCCATGTCACCTTGGGGGTGAACATGGATCCGAACCGGTTGTTGCTGGCGATCTTGGACGGGTTGAACCGTTTCGGACATTGAACCCAAGGTGATGAAGACGTTGTACCTCTGTCGGCACGCCAAGAGTTCCTGGGCCGACCCGGGGATGAGCGACTTCGATCGCCCGCTGAACGAGCGGGGTGTGCGTAATGCCGGGTTCATGGCCGGTCTGTTCAAGGCACGCGGGGAGCCGGTGGACCTGATCGTGACCAGCCCGGCCAACCGGGCATTCACCACGGCAGGCCATTTCGCCACCGCCTTGGGCCTTTCCACGGATCGGATCCATCCAGACCGTTCCATATACCTGGCCGACCGCTACCAACTGGCTCAAGTCGTGAGCAGCCTTCCTCCAACGGCACATCGGGCAATGCTCTTTGGGCACAACCCGGGGTTCACGGAGCTTGTGGAGCACTTTTGCGATACGGGCGTCGGTGAGCTCCCCACCTGTGGTCTGGTGCGTATCGACTTCGCGGTGGGCGAGTGGACGCATACCGGTAAAGGCACGGGTACCCTGGTGTGGTTCGACCACCCGAAGCGACATCCAGGCCAAGGTTGATCAGTGGATCCGCTGGCGGTACAGCGTACGGTGTTGCAGCGATCCACTACGGCGATAGATGAAGTACGCATGGTCGCCATGCACCTTCACCACTTCGGGAAAGGGATCGTCCAGCACCTGTTCGGGACCCAGGTCTCCAGTTCGAGTATCCACCTCGCGCAACCACGTGCGTGCATCGCGGGCGAACAGCGCGTACACCGCGCCACTCCGCCGATCCTGCAACAGCCGTGCGGTCCAGCGCCTGTCCCGGTGATAAGCGATGGCCACCGGCGCCACCTCGGTACGGTCGGCGAGGAACCGACGGATCCGATGCTGGTGGTGGTCGAACACGCAGAGCGTATCGCGCACCACGAAAAGTGGGGCGTAGGGCGGCCGGAAATACAGGCTCTTGTGGAAACCGGTCATGTATCCGGCGATGATCTCCGCATCCACGCCGGTCTCCAAGGCCAGGTCCATGGCCATCACCTTGTCGTGGCCGCTCATGTACTTGTACTGGCTTCGAAAGAGCTCCATGCGGAAGTCATCCTGCACCGCGCAGACGACATGCTGGTCCTGATCGGCGAGAACGAACGCGATGTGGTTGAAGGCTGGGAAGGTGGGATCATGGTCGCTTCCAAGGAGTTGGCCCGGGATGGTATCGGTCCAGGGCAGCACCTGTTCCTTGAGGGTGCGCAGGTCAAGCTCTTCAAGCTCCAGTTGTTCACCGCGGCGAACGACCACCCAAGCACAATGCACACCTTCAACGATCACCCGGTGGTGCGCATCTTGTTGCAGCCGGCATACCTCAGTGGGTAGGCGTACACTGCAGCACTCGGCGAAGGCGGTGTCCAAGAGGTACAATCGGGCATCGCGGAACACTTGCCTGCCTTGTTCGTCGGCGCGGTGCAGCAGTTTCGGGCGGTCGTATGTGAGCACCCATACTCCCTCATCGTTCACCAGATGATCCCCCACGTGCAGGTCATCGCGCTGCAGGACCACTTCTGGTTCAGGTCGGTTGATGATGGCCTCCGGAAGATCCACTGCCGTTGGTACCAACCCAAGTACCACAGGGCCGCTGAGCGATCGTTCCCCCACCCCGATGGAGAGCTCACGTTCGGCATACCCGACCCGTGAAAGATGGAGCACCACATCCTCTGCACGGGACAGCCGGATCGTGAAATGTCCACCCGCATCGCTCACCGCCCCCAGTTCCGTGTTCTTCACCGCCACATGCACATCGCCCAAGGGAAGGTCCGTGGCGGCATCCTGCACGATGCCGCGCAACATGTACGTGGACTGGCCGGTGAGCCCGACCCTGCCGGCGAACAACAGGATCACCAAGGCAACACGCACCCCGCGCCTCACCGGCGATCTGGTCGCTGCCCCTATACCGTTGGCCCTCCTCATACGTGGTCACCAGTAAGATACCCGTTCCTTATGGATCGCATAAGAACACGTTGAGGAACGGTACTTTCCTGCGGAGCACCGATGCCCGGATCACTTTGTCACGACCACTACCGCGTACTCGGCATTGGCCGGGAAGCATCGCTCAGGGAGGTGAGACGCGCCTACCGGGAACGGGTGAAGGCACGCCCCCCGACCCGAACGGGACAGCACAGGTAGCCACGCTTCCGTTCGGTGCAAGAAGCCTACGAACCGCTACGGGTTAGCCAACGGCGCAAGCGGTACCACGCTCTGCTGTGCGGACACCTTCCAGCACGGCCGATCACCGTCCCATCGTGCGAACCACAACGCTTTGGCTGCTGATAGGCCCGCACAACGGTTCGCCTACCTCGGATCGCACACCACCGGACATTGTTTCGGAGTAACGATGGTGGGAGGCATCCTGGTGGGCATCGCCATACTCCACTGGTCGGTATCATCCATGTATGCGGTCTGTCCGGCCTGGACGTGCCACCGATCAGCGTGGCCGGCCGCGCTCCGTACAGTGGACGAGCGACATGGCGTTGGAACGGTCCACTGTGGTGCGAGCTCAGCATGCGCGCTGCGCGATCAAGGAGCAGAGAACGCACACGCCAACGGGACCCGGATGTCGCCAACCGCAGCAGTCCGCAGCCGAACAGGATCAGCCCACCGGCACCAACCAGCCGTACGGATCCGGTGTGATGCCACGACGAATGTCGTTGAGCCGTTTGCCCACATGGTTGGCCAGCTTGCGCACGGCCACCTCGGGTAGTTCGAACTCTTCGTCGCCGTAGGCGATGGATGCGATGTTGGCGATGGTGGCCGCCGTACCAGCACCGAATGCGGAGCGCAGTCGGCCGTTGCGTGCGGCGCTCACCACTTCTTCCACGCTCACCCGGCGTTCTTCCACCCGGATACCTTCGTCGCGGGCGATGCGCAGGATGCTGTCGCGGGTCACCCCATGCAGGATATTCCCGTCCAACGCCGGCGTGATCAGGGTACCCTCGATGTTGAAGAACACATTCATGGTACCGCTCTCCTCGATGTACTGGTGGGTGAGCCCATCGGTCCAGAGGAGCTGATGGTAACCCTGGTCCTGCCCCAGGCGCGCTGGGTACAGCGCACCGGCGTAGTTCCCTCCGCACTTGGCCTCGCCCGTACCACCGGGGAAGGCACGGCTGTAGGTGGTCTCGATCTTCTCGCGCACCGGTTCGTTGTAGTAGCCGCGTACCGGACAGGTGAAGATGATGAACTTATAGTTGTCACTGGGTTTCACCCCGATATACTAGTCGCGGGCGAAAAGGAACGGCCTGATGTACAGTGCCGCGTCCTCCCCTTCAGGCAACCACGCCTTATCCAACCGCACCAGTTGTACAAGCGCATCGAGGAACACATCCTCGGGGACTTCGGGCATGCACATGCGCCTGGCACTGCGGTTCATCCGCGCGATATTGGCTTGTGGTCGGAATAGGTTCACCTGACCTTCGGCCGTACGGTACGCTTTCAGCCCTTCGAAGATGGTCTGGCTGTAATGCAGCACCAAGGCCGCAGGACTTAATTCCAGATCGGCGAAGGGCACGATGGTAGGCGCCTTCCACGCCCCTCCCTCGAAGTCCATCACCACCATATGATCGCTGAACACCCTGCCGAACTTGATATTATTCAGGTCGGTGTCATGCAGCCGTGAACGCTCCACACGCTGTGTCGCTATCTTTTGCCCGGTCGTGATCATCCAAACGATGCGTTAAAGGTGCAGGAACAAATGTAGGGGACCTTAAAAAACTCCGAACGGATGTCACCTGGCGCTCCAGTTCGGCCAGACGAAGCGCGACGAAGCGAAGATACTTAACGAAGTATCTGACTGAAGAGCAACGATGTCCGGGCGAACGGGAGTGTCATGCCGAAACTCCGGAGCAGAGTATATGAAGGTCCCCTGTAGCCCATTGGCACCGTGAAGTCCCCAAGCCGACCACACTCCATGTCCACCGCCCCGCAACCGACCGAGGACATCCATGCGGTATTACGCCGCGTATGGGGCTATCCGGCGTTCCGGCCGCAACAGGAAGCGATCATTCGCGCGGCCTTGGCGGGCACCGACACCCTGGCGCTGCTGCCCACCGGAGGAGGAAAAAGCCTGTGTTTCCAGGTACCCGCGCTGGCCATGGGCAAGCTCTGCTTGGTGGTATCGCCCTTGATCGCTCTAATGAAGGACCAGGTGCTCCGGTTGAAACGACTTGGTGTACCAGCCCGTGCGATCATCTCCACGATGACCACTTCGGAGATAGACAATGCATTGGAGAACGCCGCACTGGGCAAATACGCCTTCCTCTATGTCTCGCCCGAACGGCTGGCGTCGGAGCTGTTCCTCGCGCGGTTGCCGCGACTGCCGCTGGGGATGATCGCCGTGGACGAGGCCCACTGCATCTCGCAATGGGGTTACGATTTCCGCCCGGCCTACCTACGCATCGCCAAGGTGCGCGAGTTACGCCCCGAAGTCCCCGTGCTGGCGCTCACCGCCTCGGCCACCACCGAAGTGGCGAACGACATCATGGAGCGGCTCGCCTTCAAGGCTCCAAATCTGATCAGAGGCACCTTCCAACGCCCCGAGCTCGCGCTCTGGATAAGCCACGGCGAGGACAAGCAAGGCCGGATGCTACGGGTGTTGACCCGGATACCAGGCACAGCCATCGTTTATGTACGGGATCGCCGGAGCACCATGCGCATGGCAACATTCTTACAGCAGCACGGCATCGAGGCCGCCGCCTACCATGCCGGCCTACCCGCCGAAGAGCGCGACCGGATCCAACAGGCATGGACCGATGGCACCTTGCGGTGCATGGTGGCCACCAATGCCTTTGGCATGGGGATCGACAAAGCCGATGTGCGGGTGGTGATCCACCTGGAGCCCCCCCCCGATCTGGAGAGCTACTACCAGGAGGCCGGGCGGGCGGGTCGCGATGGAGAACGATCTTTTGCCGTGCTGCTCAACGCCCCCGGCGACCGCCAGAAACTGGAGGAACGGTTATCCTCTTCCTTTCCGAGCCTGCACGACGTACGCAGCGTATACCAAGCCTTCGCGGACATCCATGGCATCGCCATGGGCGCTGGACTGCTGGAGACCTATGCCGTGGAGAACAGCGTGCTGGCCGGGCGCACCGGACTCGCTCCCGTAGTGGTGGCCCATGCCCTCAAAGCCCTGGAACTCGATGGGAAACTGGCGCTATCGGACGGCGTGCACAGCCCATCACGTGTGCTCATCATCGCCGACCATGGCCTCGTCTACGGCAAACGGGTGAACGACAGCCGCCATGGCCCGCTCCTCGAGGCGCTGCTCCGCACCTATGGTGGACTATTCGAGGAACCGGTGGTCGTTGATGAACGAAGGCTGGCGAAGACCCTGGAATGGCAGGTGGAGACGGTGATCAAACGGCTGAAGGAACTGGCCCATCAACGCGTGATCTCGTACAAACAACGCAGCAATGCCCCCTCCGCAACGTTGCTCACGCACCGCCTCGATGCGCAGCGCCTAACGCTGGACCCCACGGCCCTGGCCTTGCGCAAACAACGCGCGGAAGCACGTCTGAAAGCCCTGATCCAATACGTGGAGGAAACGGACGAGTGCCGTGCGCGGCGGCTCATTCGATACTTCGGCGAAACCATGGAGAAGGATTGCGGAACTTGTGATATTTGCCGTGCCCGCAACGCCTATCGGCCATCCGCGAACGCGAACACCGTGGTGAGCGAGCCACTCGGCCGGTCGCTCCCCGAGCAGCAGCGACAACGGTGGGACAAGGACGAGAGCTCCCCGGAACAATGATCCTTCCAGCGGCGTTCTATCACGAGCATGATGCACTGGGGGCCGCACGCGCTTTACTTGGCCGAACGCTGATGACCGAGATCGGCGGTGAACGCACGGGCGGTCTCATCATCGAGACCGAAGCGTACATGGGAGTGACCGACCGGGCGTCCCATGCGTTCGGCGGGCGTAGAACACCTCGCAATGAAATGATGTACGCCGCTGGTGGCGTGGCGTATGTGTACCTGTGCTATGGTGTTCATCACCTATTCAATGTGGTGGTCGGTGCGCAGGGAGTGCCGGAAGCGGTGCTGATCCGGGCCATCCATCCGGCCGATGGCCTTGCGGTGATGCAGCATCGCAGGGGTGGTAAGAAGCTCACCACCGGCGGTCCGGGAACATTGACGCAGGCATTGGGCATCCGGACCCGGCACAATGGCCAAAGCCTGAGCGGGCCGCGCATCTGGATCGCGGACCATGGTGTGAAAGCCCCGACGGCACACATCCTCACAGGCCCGCGCATCGGCGTGGACTACGCCGGTTCGGATGCGTTGTTGCCCTATCGGTTCAGGATCGCACCTTCGCACCTTCGATAACGACGATGAACCAGCGCATACTCTTCCTTGGCACCCCGGATTTCGCGGTGGCCACCCTCAATGCCATGGTAACCGCCGGACTTGAGGTCTGTGCGGTGGTGACGGCTCCGGATCGCCCCGCCGGGCGTGGGCGCCAGATCCGTGGATCAGCGGTGAAGGAACGGGCGTTGGAACTGGGGCTACCCGTTCTTCAACCGGAAAAGCTGAAAGACCCCGCGTTCCTCGCAGAACTGGACAGGTTCGATGCCGCCTTGTACGTGGTGGTGGCCTTTCGAATGCTGCCAGAAACGGTGTGGGCCAGGCCCGCATTGGGCACCGTGAACCTTCACGGCTCCCTACTACCCGCCTACCGCGGTGCCGCACCGATCAACTGGGCCGTGATCAACGGAGAGGAACGGACCGGGGTCACCACCTTCCGGCTTCGACACGAGATCGATACCGGCGACCTGCTCCTTCAGGAAAGCACCCCCATCGGCACGAATGAAACGGCCGGTGATGTGCATGACCGGTTGATGCTGATCGGCGCCGGGCTGATGGTACGCACCGTACAAGGACTCTTCGCCGGGACCATACACGCCACACCGCAACACATCGATCCGGCCTGCCCTCCCCCCTTGGCCCCCAAGCTGAACAACGACAACATGCACGTCGGGTTCGACCGCCAGGCAAAAGCGATACACGATCATGTGCGCGGCCTGAGCCCCCACCCGGGCGCGAGGTGTACCTGGACGGACGGTGCCGGCCACCCACAGGATCTGAAACTCCTACGCACCGCGATCACCGACCGGCCAGCGCGATACGCATGCGGAACGATGTACGCCGAAGCTGAACGACTGTATGTCTGTTGCACCGACCGAGCGTTGGAGATCATCGAGTTGCAAGCCGAGGGTCGCAAGCGCATGCTTGCCGCCGAATTCCTTCGAGGAACACGCCACCTGGCCGGCAGCAGGCTCAGCTAAGGACGCGATGTTGCAACGGCCAGTGAGCGCGAACAGGCCTATTCTACCAATTGGACATTCAAGAGCGGCAAGAAGATGCGCGGCCATTTTTCTCAGGCCGATACGCGGGTCTTGTTGCAAGGCCGAAGGCATAGACCGCAGGGAGCGAAGCTGCCGAGGGCTGGCCCCACGGAAAAGGTCTCTCAGAGAAGGCCCAGGAAAATGAGCCAGTGGATCGGTTGGGATCGGATGTTCAAATGCCATTAGCCGTTGACCCAACAATTAAGAAGCGAGCAACCGTCGAATCCCTGAAACCCTTGGTACAGGCGGGATACAGGAGCACTTATCAACAAAGCCCCAATGTTTTCAACATTCTTCGCACCAACCGCCTGAAACCGTTGACAGACGCGGACCACAGGATACATTTGCTGCGAGTTCACAAACAACAACAAACTCAACACCCATCCCAATGAGCTTGAACAAAGCCAGCATGATCGAGGCGATCGCCGCCGATGCGAAGATCTCCAAAGCCGATGCGAAGCGTGCTCTCGACGCCTTCGTGACCAGCACCACCAAGGCGCTGAAGAAAGGTGAGCGCGTTGCCCTCGTAGGCTTCGGCACCTTCAGCATCACCAAGCGTGCTGCTCGCAAAGGCCGCAACCCACAAACCGGCAAAGAGATCAAGATCGCTGCCAAGAAGGTGGTGAAATTCAAAGCCGGCGCAGACCTGCAAGCCAAAGTGAAGTAAGCGACCACGCTACTTCGTGAAAGTCCTCCGCGAACGCGGGGGACTTTCTTTTTTAGGTGGTGCACCAACCTGGTCGCCACCAAGCGACCCACGGGCCTATTGCGTGCCTCGAAGAACCTCGACATAAGGGTTTGTTGAGAACCTAGGCCGTTCGGCCGGAATTGGATGTCCGGATCGTATCGGAAGGACGTGTGAGAAGTCCTTCTTTTGCATCTCCGGACCATGACCGACCAAGAGCTGTACACCCAACTCACCCAGTTCATCTCTCCCAACAAGCGGGACTTGTTCGAGCGTATGGCGCCCCTGCGGACGCGCCATGTGACCGTGGTACTGGAGGACATCTACCAGTCCCAGAACGCAAGCGCGGTGGTCCGGACAAGCGACCTG
>CAUJED010000173.1:0-55945 GCA_963169535.1 Bacteroidota bacterium
GCTATTTTTCGACCAGACGCAGCCTGAAAATGTTGGCGTAGCGGTGACTACGGGAACATTTTCGGGCGAAGTATGGGCGGAAAAGAGACCGAAGGACGAGTTTGAAGGGATCCTGAACAGGCTCTTACAAGGCCAGGGCACAATTCACCGCTGCTTCGGCATTGATGTTGCCATAACCCTTCGACCCAGCGGCCTTGCCCGGTCAACAGGTGCTCTTCCTGGCGAACCTGGAGCCGCGCAAAATGCGTGGCGTGGAGAGCCAGGGCATGGTGTTGATGGCCGAGGACGAGCAAGGGCGGCTGGTGTTCGTTCAGCCCAAGGATACCGTGGCACCAGGTGGTGAAGTGCGGTGAACGGCGGGGTCAAGGGATCCGCCTTTCCGGCTACCTTCGCGCCCGCTATCCCGACCCCATAGTTCAATGGATAGAATAGGAGTTTCCTAAACTCTTGATCCAGGTTCGACTCCTGGTGGGGTCACTGGGCGGTGGGGCCTAAGGTCCCATGCCTTGGAATACCGGCGGTCTGACATCGGTCAGTCCGCGAGCTCGTCGGATCACCGCACTTTGTACCATGAAGGCCGGACAACTGACGAGTGTCACCTGCTACCACTGTGGGGATCCCTGTGCCGATGACCACCGCCAGCGCGATGGGCACGACTTCTGCTGCCAGGGCTGCGAGGTGGTGTACGACCTGCTGAACGAGGCCGGGCTGTGCGATTATTACACACTGGGGCAGAAACCCGGCGTGAAGCAACGGGCCAGCGTGGACGAGCAACGCAGTGAGTTGTTCGCATTGGCCGAGGTGCGCGAACGGATCGTGGAGTTCAGCGAGGAGGGCATCACCCGGGTGCGGTTCAGCGTGCCACAGATGCATTGCAGCTCGTGCATCTGGCTGCTGGAGAACCTGCACCGGATCGATAAGGCGGTGATCCGGTCGCGGGTGTCATTCGCCGATAAGGAGCTCTCGGTCACCTTCCGCGAATCACAGTTGCCCCTTTCAGGCCTGGTGGAGCTGTTGCGACGTATCGGCTATGGCCCCCAGCTCACCAATACCGCCAAAGGCAGGGGCGCTGGTGTCGTGCCGCACATGCTGTACATCCGGCTGGGTGTGGCCGGGTTCATCTTCGGGAACACCATGTTATTGAGCTTCCCCGAATACCTCGGGGCGGACAACGAAGCCGGGTTGAAGGTGGGATTCCAGTGGCTCATCGTGTTGTTCTCGTTCCCGGTGGTGTTCTTCCTCAGTACCGACTTCTTCCGCAGCGCGTGGGCCGGTATCCGCAGCCGTACGGTGAACATCGACATCCCCATCGCATTGGGTATCGTGGCGCTTTGGACACGCAGCTTATGGGATGTGATCAGCGGGGCGGGTCCCGGCTACTTCGACTCGTTGGCGGGGCTGCTCTTCTTTCTCTTGATCGGGCGGTGGTACCAGGCGTATACCTACCGGGCATTGCGGTTCGACCGGGCGCTGGAGGATTTCCTCCCCCTGGTGGTGATCCTGAAGCGGGGTGATGTCGAGGAGCCGGTGAAAGTGGACCGACTGCGCCCGGGGGACCGGATCATCGTGCGCGATCAGGAACTCGTGCCCGTGGATGCCGTGTTGCGCGAGGGCGTCGCCCATATCGATAACAGCTTCATCACCGGTGAACCGTTGGCGTTGCGCCGGGATCCAGGGGATACCATTAAGGCCGGCGGTCGGCAGCGTGGCGCGGCCATTGAACTGGAGGTGATCCGTCCGTTCGGTGAAAGCCGGTTGAAGCGATTGTGGGCCGAACAGGCCGCCGTGGGCGAACGCCCCGCCATGCCGCGCATGATCGATGGTGTGGCCCGTCGGTTCACCATCGCCGTGCTGCTCATCAGTGTGGGTGCGGCGCTGTATTGGTGGGGGAAGGACAGCACCCAGGTATGGCCCGTGGTGACCTCGGTGCTCATCGTGGCGTGCCCCTGCGCCTTGGCGCTGAGCATGCCCTTCGCCTATGGGCATACCATCCGCTTGTTGGGCAAGAGAGGCCTTTTCCTGCGCGATGCCGAGGTGGTGGAGCGTATGGCGCACGTGGACATGGTGGTGTTCGATAAGACCGGGACGCTCACTGCGCGCGAAGCTCATGAGGTGGCCTGGCGAGGGCGAGCCCTCACCCCGGATGAGGCATCCGGTATACGCTCCATCGCCCGCAACAGCGCGCACCCGCTCAGCGCGGTGGTCCACCACCACCTGAAGGGCCCCTTGCTCCCCACCACCGAGGTCCGGGATGTGGCGGGCCAAGGGGTGATGGGAACGGTGGAAGGCCGGTCGGTACGGGTGGGGTCGGCGGCGTTCTGCGGTGTCGGCCCTGTTCCACGTGCCAGCGGTGAGGCGATCGTGCACGTGGCCATGGAGGGTGAGGTGATCGGCCACTTCCTCATCCGAAAGCGGGCGCGGGGCGGGATCGAAGATGCCACCTCACGATTGCGGGAGACCATGCACCTGGCCTTGTTGACCGGCGACGACCAGGTGGATGAAAGCCTGCGCGATCTGTTCGAAGTGGGCGACATGCGGGTGGGTTATTCACCTACGGACAAGACCAGGTATGTGATGGAGCAGCAGGAACAGGGTCGTCGGATCCTGATGGTGGGTGATGGCCTGAACGATGCCGGCGCCTTGGCCCAGAGCGATGTGGGGATCACCGTGACCGAGACCAGTGCAGCGTTGACCCCGGCCAGTGATGCCATTCTGGATGCTGACGCCATTGCGGATCTGCCTCATTTCCTACGCCTCACCCGTCGGGCCCGTCGCATCGTGATCGCCAGCTTGGCTATCTCCCTGTGTTACAATGTAGTAGGTGTGTCCGTGGCCGTGGCCGGGCACATGACACCCCTTATCGCTGCCATCCTGATGCCCTTGAGTAGCGTTAGCGTGGTGGGTTTCGTGTCCTTGGCGGTCTGGTTGGCCGCACGGTCCGGAACAAAGGCGGCCATGCCCCGAACCGGACCCGCTCTGGAACTTCAGGGTCGGATCAACGTTTGAGCGTGGGATACGGACCGAAAGCGAACTTTGTACCCCCTCGACGAGGGATCCATAAACAAACCAACGATGGAAGCAGTGAGCGCCAAGAAGGCGCAGAACAGGCAAGGCATGTATAAGGTGGTGATGGAGCAATTCGAGCGCGCCGCCGATGTCATGGGACTGGATGCCGGGGTCCGCAAGATCCTAAGCCAGACCAATAACGAGATCGTGGTGCATTTCCCGGTGAAGCTGGATGATGGCACCATCGAGGTGTTCACCGGCTACCGGGTACAGCACAACAATGCGTTGGGGCCCTATAAGGGCGGACTGCGCTACCATCCTACGGTGGATATCGACAGCGCCCGTGCGCTCGCTATCTGGATGACCTGGAAAACCTCGCTGGCCGGGCTGCCATACGGCGGAGGCAAGGGTGGCATCGAGATCGATCCCAAGCAATATTCGGCGGGCGAATTGGAGCGCATCACCCGTCGCTTCACCTATGCGCTGGGCGACAACATCGGGCCCGACCTGGACATCCCTGCGCCCGATGTGAACACCAACGCGCAGATCATGGCGTGGATCGCCGACACCTTCAGCAGCACCCAGGCGCCGAGCACCCGTTTCGCCAACATGCACGTGGTTACCGGTAAGCCGCTGGGCGCCGGTGGCCTCGAAGGGCGCGATCGGGCCACGGGCTACGGCGTGGTGGTGACCCTGAAAGCTTGGGCCGATCGGCGCAATGAGGCGCTCAAAGGCAAGCGCTACATCGTGCAAGGCTTCGGTAACGTGGGGTATTGGACCGCGCACTTCATGGCCCAGGAAGGGGCCATCCTCGTTGGCGTACAAGATGCCGGAGGCACCTTGTACAATAAGGCCGGTATCGACCCGGAACAGCTCAACGCTCACTCCGAAGCCAACAACCGCAGCGTGGCTGACTTCAAAGGTGCGGAGGTCATCGATCCCGCAACCTTCTTCGGACTGGATTGCGATATCGTGGTGCCGGCTGCCTTGGGCAACCAGATCACGGCGAAGAACGCTGGTTCCATCAAGGCCAAAGTGGTGGCGGAGGGCGCCAACGGCCCCACGGACACTGAAGGTGAGGCGATCCTGCGCAATATGGGCGTGGAGATCATCCCCGACATCCTATGCAACAGCGGCGGTGTGATCGGCAGCTACATCGAGTGGCTTCAGAACAAACGCGCCGAGTACTGGAAGATCGATGAGGTGCTGAAGATGATCAACGAGAAGATCACCACCGCCTTCACCAGCGTGGTCCATACCGCTGTGGAATTCAAAACCGACTGGCGTACCAGCGCCTATATCGTGGCGTTGCGCAGGCTGGAGAAGGCCTATAAGGAGCGCGGTATCTTCCCATAGGGAGGTCTTGCGTTTTGAAGAAAGCCGTGGCATTTGCCATGGCTTTCTTATTTTGGTTGGCGCACGACTGACGAAAGTCATCCGAGGCTCCTGACGCACGTCAGCATCCACCGTGGATAGCCCGGGCACTTTCGCATCGCGTTAGCGCTGTCACATGAGCGTCATTTTTCTTCTGCTCACCGTAAGCACCCTGGTCGCTGGGGTGTTCCTTCTCGGCTTCATCTGGGCCGTGCGGAAGGGGCAGTACGACGATGACCATTCACCAGCCGTGCGTATCCTGTTGGATGATCGGGTGCGGACGGACGATGAAGGCGTGAATATGGACGGAAGCGGAGATGTGAAGAAGAGAGAAAGTGAGCGTGCCGAGGTGCGAAAGGGCGACGGAACGCGGACTTTCTCCACGTTGCATGCCTTCTCCACCACACGCATCCATTCGCCGATCACGCCCTCCCTCCTCCTCTCTTCTTCACGAAGCATCAGCGCACAAGCGAAAACGACGACACCATGACCGAGCGTTTCCAGTACGATAACCGTATCGTCAAGAATTTCCTGTTCATCACCATCCTTTGGGGGGCGGTGGGTATGCTGGTGGGCCTTACTGCCGCGCTACAGCTGGTAGTGCCCGAGTTGAACTTCGCCAAGTGGGTCAGTTTCGGGCGGATACGCCCCCTGCACACCAACGCGGTGATCTTCGCCTTCGTAGGCAATGCCTTCTTCGCCGGGGCCTACTACAGCATGCAGCGCCTGCTGAAGACCCGGATGTTCAGCGACCTGTTGAGCAAGATCCACTTCTGGGGCTGGCAGCTCATCATTCTGTCGGCGGCCATCACCCTGCCGCTGGGCATGACCCAAGGGAAGGAATACGCCGAGCTGGAATGGCCCATCGATATCGCCATCACCCTGGTCTGGGTGGCCTTCGGTATCAACATGATGGGCACCATCCTGAAACGGCGCGAACGGCACCTGTACGTGGCCATCTGGTTCTATATCGCCACTTGGGTCACGGTGGCCATGCTGCACATCGTGAACAGCATCTCCATACCCGTGGACCTGGGCAAGAGCTACAGCTGGTATGCCGGTGTGCAGGACGCGCTGGTGCAGTGGTGGTACGGGCACAACGCGGTGGCCTTCTTCCTCACCACGCCTTTCCTCGGCCTGATGTACTACTTCCTGCCGAAGGCGGCCAATCGCCCCGTGTACAGTTACAAACTTTCGATCATCCACTTCTGGTCGCTGATCTTCATCTACATCTGGGCGGGGCCGCACCACTTGCTCTATAGTGCACTGCCCGAATGGGCCCAAAGCCTTGGTGTGGCGTTCAGCGTGATGTTGATCGCGCCCAGCTGGGGTGGCATGCTCAACGGCCTGTTGACCTTGCGTGGTGCGTGGGACCGTGTACGGGAGGAGCCCGTGTTGAAATTCTTCGTGGTAGCGATCACCTGTTACGGTATGGCCACGCTGGAAGGTCCTCTGTTGAGCGTGAAGAGCATCAACGCCATCGCGCACTACACCGATTGGATCGTGGCTCACGTACATATCGGCGGGATCGGCTGGAATGGCTTCCTCACCTTCGGCATGGTGTACTGGCTGGTACCGCGCCTTTTCGGCTCCAAGCTGTACAGTACCAAACTGGCCAACGCCCACTTTTGGTTGGGTACGCTGGGTATCGCTTTCTATTCCATCCCGTTGTATTTCGCCGGCTTCTTCCAAAGCCTGATGTGGAAGCAGTTCACCCCGGATGGCTTCCTGGTCTACAAGAATTTCCTGGATACGTTGCTGGAGATCAAGTACGCCTATTGGTTGCGTGCGCTGGGGGGGACCATCTACCTGATCGGTGTGTTCATCATGGTGTACAACGTGGTGAAGACCGTGAAAGCTGGTAAGCTCATCGCCAACGAGGATGCCGAGGCACCCGCCCTGGAGAAGCTCGCCAAGGAGCCTGCCGGACACTGGCACACCTGGATCGAGCGCCGCCCGATGCAGATGTTGGTCTGGAGCTTAGTGGCGGTGGCCATCGGCGGTATCGTGGAGATGGTGCCCACCTTCCTGGTGAAGAGCAATGTGCCTACCATCGCGAGCGTGAAACCGTACACACCGCTCGAACTCCAGGGTCGCGACATCTTCGTTCGCGAAGGATGCTATACCTGCCATAGCCAGATGATCCGGCCCTTCCGTAGCGAGACCGAGCGCTATGGCGAGTACAGCAAGGCGGGTGAGTACGTGTACGACCACCCGTTCCAATGGGGAAGCAAGCGTACCGGTCCGGACCTGCACCGTGTGGGCGGAAAGTATCCGGATAGCTGGCACTATTATCACATGTTCGACCCCACGAGCATGAGCCCTGGGTCGCTGATGCCAGCCTACCCGGCACTCTTCGAGGATGTGTTGGACACCACCACCACCCGGCGCAAGATCGAAGCCATGATCACACTGGGGGTGCCCTATGAACAGGAGTACGGAGAGGGCTTCGCGGACCGGGCCAATGCCCATCTGGCGGAGCAGAGCCAGAAGATCGTGGCTAACCTGAAGGCCGCCGGTGTGGAGGCGCCTTCCGACCTGGAGATCATCTCGCTGATCGCGTACTTGCAACGTATCGGTACGGACATCAAAGCAGGTAGCACGGCTGCCGCGCAATGAACGGAATGATGATGCGCACCCACCAGCTGGGCGAGCATCCCTGCGGATACCTTGGATCGACCACACCTACCAACGGACGATGCTGAAGTTCATCAAACACCACATGGATACGATCGCGGGCATCGGGATCTATCCCGTGGTCTCGTTCGTGATCTTCTTCAGCATCTTCTGCTTCGCACTGATCTATGTATGGAAGGCGCGCCGTGAACACATCGATCACATGGCCGCAATGCCCCTCACTGACGAATTGAACGCCAATGACTCCCAACGTCATGATCGCTAACATCCACAAGCGTGGCATCGCCACTTTCATTTCCATTCTGGCCGTTTTCGGCGTGTACGCCCAAAGTGCTCCGGCTTCCATGGGCACACCCGCGTTCGAGGTGGGGGCTCCGTTGATCTATGCGCTCGTGGCGCTTGCGGTCATGCAGGTGATCTTCATCGTTTCACTCGCCGGGATCATGCGCACATTGGGTGGACCTGGTGGTTGGATCAAGAAGCTGGTGGATCGACGCCTTGGGCGGGCGGTTGCCCTTGCGCCGTTGGCGCTGATCTCCATCTCCGCCAACGCGCAGGCATACACTGGTGGCGATAAGGACCTGAGCGGCTATGAACTGTTCTGGCTGCTGGTGGGCGTCAACCTCCTGTTGTTCATCATCTTGATGGTGCAATTGCGGTTGGTGCGGAGTTTGACCACCGTGGTGACCGGGGCTACCGAACCCATTGCCACTACCGCTGCAGAGACCGGTCCGTCGTGGCTGGACACTGTACTCAACAAGTTGACCCGGCGCGCCAGTGTGGAGGAGGAGAAGGACTTGGAGTTGCATCACGATTACGATGGCATCCGTGAACTGGACAATGTGTTGCCGCCTTGGTGGTTGTGGCTGTTCTATGGAACGATCATCTGGGGCGTGGTGTACGTGGTGAATGTCCATGTGATCCAGATCTGGCCCGATTCCGTGGGAGAGTACGAGAATGAGATGGTTCAGGCCAAGGCCGATATCGATGCATACCTGGCCACCCTCACCACCACCGTGGACGAGAATACCGTGACCATGACCGACGATGCAGGTACATTGGCCAGCGGTCGTGAACTCTTCACCACGTTCTGTACCGCTTGCCATGGCGCGGATGCGTCAGGTTCCGAAACGAGTGTGGGTCCCAACCTCACCGATGCGTTCTGGCTCCACGGAGGAGGGATCAAGAACGTGTTCAAGACCATTAAGTACGGGGTGCCGGAAAAGGGTATGATCTCCTGGAAGACACAGCTGCAACCCGCTGAGATCCGAGCCATCGCATGTTACATCATGAGCATGGCAGGGAAGGGCGGTGCCACACAGAAGGCGCCCCAAGGCGAGGAGTGGAAGGAGGATGGTGGTGTAGCCCCTGTCGATAGTGCCAAGGTGGCCGTAACCCAGTAGCGATCGAACAGGCTTGGCACCAATGACCGCGGGTCGGCGACCCGCGAGAGCGGTCATTTGACACGGTGAAACCGTTCCTGAGCGAAGACGGTGACCCGGACTGACGATCGTCAGACTGCCAGGGGCATATAGAGGAGACTTTTGTCAGCGCGTGGATCAGAACGTATCTTCAGCAAGTGAGATGGCGCCACAGCCCGCACATATCAAACGAGACAAGGCCGGCAAGGACGAGAGCTTCCGCGATGCGATCAGCACCGTGGACAAGCAGGGTAAACGCGTATGGGTTTATCCGAAGAAACCCAGTGGCAAATTCACCCGGTGGCGGCAATGGCTGGGCTACAGCCTCGTCGCTTTCCTTTTCATTGGGCCCTTCATCCGGATCGGTGGCGAGCCACTGTTGATGATCAACCTGGTGGAGCGCCGTTTCGTGTTCTTCGGTCAGTCGTTCTGGCCTCAAGACTTCCTGATCTTCGTGCTGGGCTTCCTGGCCTTCGTGGTGTTCGTTGCGTTGTTCACTGTGGCCTTCGGTCGGCTGTTCTGCGGCTGGGTGTGTCCACAAACGGTGTTCATGGAGCATGTCTTCCGCCGGATCGAGTATGCGATCGAGGGCGACTGGAAACAGCAGCAAGCGCTGAACAAGGGGCCTTTCACCAACGAGAAGGCGTTGAAGAAGACGGCCAAGCATGTGATCTTCTTCACCATCAGCTTCCTGATCGGCAATACCTTCCTGGCCTACATCATCGGCACGGATGAGTTGTTCCGGATCATCCGCGAACCCGCCTCGCAGCATGTGGGTGGCCTGGCCGCCATGTTCCTCTTCAGTGGTGCCTTCTATGGCAACTTCGCGTTCTTCCGCGAACAGGCCTGTACCACGGTGTGCCCCTACGGTAGGTTGCAGGGGGTGTTGCTGGACCGCAAGAGCATCGTGATCGCCTATGATCATGTTCGTGGCGAGGACCGTGCCAAGTTCCGAAAGGGTGAAGTACGCAGTGAGGTGGGCAAGGGCGACTGCATCGACTGCAACGCCTGTGTGCATGTGTGCCCCACGGGGATCGACATCCGCAACGGCACCCAGCTGGAGTGCGTGAACTGTACGGCCTGTATCGATGCCTGCGACCACATGATGGTGAGCGTGGGCCTGCCCACCGGCCTGATCCGCTATGCTAGCGAGGCCGAGATCGCCGAGAAGAAGCCCTTCACCTTCAATCTGCGCCTAAAGGCCTACAGCGGCGTACTCGCTGCGATCGTGGGGGTCTTGCTGTTACTCATCTTGATGCGCAGCGATGTGGACAGCACGCTGCTGCGCACGCCGGGTATGCTGTTCCAAGAACGACCCGATGGGCGGATCAGCAACCTGTACGCGATCAAATTGGTGAACAAGACACAACGGATGATGCCCGTCAGGTTCGAACTGCTCGGCGTGGAGGGTGATGTGCAGTTGGTAGGCAAACCCATCGAATTGGATCCCGGCGAGCTGGCCCAGGGTGAGTTGTTCATCATCCTGCCCAAGGACCAGCTGGACGGCATGAAGACCAAGGTGGTGGTGGGCGTGTACAGTGGAGATAAGCTGGTGGATAAGGTGAAGACATCGTTCGTGGGGCCAGTGAGATGATCAGAGAATGGGATACGGATCATGGCCCAATGCACCCGTACCGTCGACCCGGAGGGTCCACAATGGTCAACCCGTGAATACCCACCAACCCATTGAAACATGAACTGGGGCAAAGGACTCACGCTCGCATTGATCGCCTTCGCGGGCATGATGGCTTGGTTCGTTTTCAAGGCATCGCAGAACCCCATGCCGTTGGTAACGGAGGACTACTACGGTGCGGAACTGAAGTTCCAGGGCCGTATCGATGAGGCCGCACGGGCCAACGCGTTGAGCGCACCTGTGGCGATCACCCTTACGCGAAGCGCAGTGCGGCTGGTCTATCCGGATGAGTTGCGCGGCCGGAACATCACGGGTGTACTAACCCTGCAACGCCCCAACGATCCCCGCGGCGACCGAACGATCCCGCTTCCGCCTACGGATTCGGCCATTCATGTTCTCCCTGAGGTGGATCTCCTGCCTGGTCGGTACAACATCCGGTTGGAGTGGCAGGCCGATGGCGTCGCGTACTACACCGAGGAGAAGTCCTACGTGCCATGAATCCGTGGTACATCACCGCGTTGGTGATGGGTGTTGCCGGAAGTGCACACTGTATCGGCATGTGCGGCCCCATCGCACTGGCGGTACCTTCTCCGGGTCATGGCTTCGGTGCGCGGCTGCGGAGCACGTTGCTGCTGAACGGTGGCCGCCTGACCACCTACATGCTGCTCGGCGCGGCCATCGGCACCTTCGGGCAGGGCCTTCGGCTGGTGGGCTTGCAACAGGTGGTGAGCATCGTGGCCGGGGTACTGCTGCTGCTCTCCGTGCTGGTGCCCGGCCTGTTGCAGCGGTTCAGTCCAACGGGTAGGATGTCCATGGGCATTTCGAGGCTTCGCAGCGCCTTGGCCCGCAACCTGAAGCGCACCACCCCCGAAGCGCTTTTTCTCACCGGCTCGTTGAACGGACTGCTGCCATGCGGCTTGCTCTATGCCGCTCTGTTGGGTGCATCAACCGATGGCTCCGCTTGGGGAGGCGCGCTCTTCATGCTCTTCTTCGGCCTCGGCACATGGCCCGCATTGTTCGCTCTACGCCTGGGTGGCGGTATGCTCGGTGACAACGCGCGCACCTGGCTGCGCAAGGCATCGCCGGTGTTGGTGGCGATGGTGGCGGTGCTGATGATCCTGCGCGGGCTGGAGCTCGGGATCCCGTACGTGAGTCCTGCTCCGGCGATGACGCCTGCGGAAACAACGGTGTGCCATTGATCTTTGCACCATGCGCATCACGGCCACCGAATTCATCCTCTACGTCGCTGACCAAGCGCGAAGCACCGCGTTCTACCGTTCGCTGCTGGGCTGCGAGCCCATCCTGAACGTACCGGGCATGACCGAGTTCTCCCTGGGCCATGGTACCAAGCTCGGACTGATGCCGGAGCAGGGCATCGCACGGATCATCAGCGGACCGATGCCGCACCCTTCCCAAGGGCATGGTGTGCCACGGTGCGAGTTGTACTTCGTGGTGGAGGATCTGGACAGCGCCATGCATCAGGCCCTTCTGGCCGGTGCCGTGGTGGTGGATCCCGCTGCCGACCGCGATTGGGGCCACCGGGTGGCCTACTTCGCGGATCCGGAAGGACATGTGGTGGCGCTGGCTTCTGTGATCGGCGAACCGGCTTGAGGTGATGATCATCACCGTTGGGCACCCCTCGGTACCGGACCTTTGGTGGGACCAACATCGAAGATCATGACTGAGACCAAAGAAATACGCGTTCACATTTCCGACCTGCACGGCGATCACCGCATCTGGCTGAGCGCATTGGTGTTCTATAAGCAGGAGGTGGCATTGTTGGAGGATCGCATCGCCGAGATCGCCAAGCGGAACACAGCTACCGAAGTGCTTGCCGAAGTGGAGCATTTCCAGAACCAGTATATCCGGCAGGCCGAAGTGATCGATACGCTGCGCAACAAGATCAACCATCATGTGGATGACCTGGCGCGCGAGTACAAGGAGCGTCCGGTGGCCGTGGATCACCGGCTCTTCACCGATCATACCGGCATGCGTGAGGAGATGGATACCTTCGAGAGCATCTACGGTGAGCTGAAGCGAGAGCTGATGCGCTGGCTGGCGAAACGAATGTGAAGCCTGTACCATCGCATGGTAGGGGGCTGTCCGATCCTGGACGGCCCCTTCTCATTCCGACGGTGACGATCATCACACAATACATAGCAATATGTCTATACGTTTGTGCCGTCATGGAACGCATGATGGAAACGATGCTCAGCGAACGGGTAGGGGCGGAGAAGCTGCTCCGGGCCAGCGAGATGCTCAAGGTGGCGGCCCATCCGCAACGCCTCGCCATCCTGGATCTGCTGGGCACCAAGGAGCGGATCTGTGTGCGCGACCTGGTCGAGCTGCTGGGCATTGAACAGGCCATCTTGAGCCAACACCTGACCCTGATGCGCGACAAGGGCCTGTTGGAGGTGGAGCGGTCGGGCAAGTACAGCTACTACCACGTGGCGCAGCCCAGCTTCCTGAAGATCATCAAGGACCTCGAATCCTGCTGCGAACGATTGTGATGGAGATCCTCGGCTATATCGGTGCGGTGGTCATGGGCTTGTCCCTGGGTCTGATCGGCGGTGGTGGAAGCATTCTTACGGTGCCCATCCTGGTGTACCTTTTCAGTGTGGACGCGGTGTTGGCCACGGCGTATTCCTTGTTCATCGTGGGGCTCACCAGCCTCATCGGCAGCTTCAGCCATGCACGCATGGGCAACATCCACTGGCGCATGGCATTGGTGTTCGGCCTGCCCAGCATCCTGGCGGTGTATGCCACGCGGGCCTGGTTGGTGCCGGCCATCCCGGACCCCATCCTGTCCACCGGAGCGTTCGTGGTGAGCAAGCCGATGGGCATCCTGTTCCTCTTCGCGCTGCTGATGGTGGCCGCGGCCTATAGCATGATCCGCAAGGGGAAGCCAGCAGCCGCTTCCTCACCCGCGCACACCGCCGCATCATCGACCGCCGCGCCCCTGAACTATCCACTGGTCCTGCTCGAGGGTATCGTGGTGGGCACCATCACCGGCATCGTGGGGGCGGGCGGTGGTTTCCTGATCATCCCTGCACTGGTGCTGCTGGCCAAGCTGCCCATGAAACAGGCGGTGGGCACCTCGCTCATCATCATCGCTGCCAAATCGTTGATCGGGTTCACCGGCGACCTCTCCGGCGGAATGACGATCGCGTGGGACTTCCTGCTGGTGTTCTCCGCCGTGGCGGTCGGCGGCATCCTGCTGGGCAGCTTCCTGAGCAAGCGCGTACCCAACGAAAAACTCAAGCCCGCTTTCGGCTGGTTCGTGCTGGTGATGGGCGTGTACATCATCGCCAAGGAACTGTCGAACCTCTTGAACTGAGTGCACCGTGATGCACCTCATTCGACCATAAATCCCCGAAGACCATGAAAATCGAACAGATCTACACCGGATGCCTGGCCCAAGGCGCGTATTACATCGAAAGCAACGGCGAGGCCGTGGTGATCGACCCCTTGCGCGAGACCCAGCCGTACATCGACCGTGCCGAGCGCAATGGCGCGCGGATCAAGTACGTGCTCGAGACCCACTTCCATGCCGATTTCGTGAGCGGCCACCTGGACCTGGCGCAGAAGACCGGAGCGACCATCGTGTACGGCCCTTCGGCCACCCCGGGGTTCGAAGCGCACATCGCCACCGATGGTGAGGTGCTCAAGGTGGGCGATGTCACCATCACCGTGCTGCACACGCCCGGCCACACCATGGAGAGCGCTACCTACCTGCTGAAGGACAAGACCGGGAAGCCGCACGCCATCTTCACCGGCGACACCCTCTTCATCGGCGATGTGGGCCGCCCTGACCTGGCGCAGAAGGCGGGTTCCATCACGCAGGAGGACCTTGCTGGATTCCTGTACGAGAGCCTGCACAACAAGATCATACCGCTGCCCGATGATGTGCTGGTGTACCCCGCCCACGGCGCCGGTAGCGCCTGCGGCAAGAACATGAGCAAGGAGACCTTCGATACCCTGGGCAACCAGAAGGCCACGAACTACGCGCTCAAGGCCGCGACGAAGGAGCAGTTCATCAAGGAGGTGACCGATGGGCTGCTGCCGCCGCCTGCATACTTCCCACAGAACGTGGCGATGAACAAGGGCGTGATCCCCAGTGTGGACACCGTGAAGGAGAAGGGGCTCAAGGCGTTGACCCCCGACCAGTTCGAACTTGTCGCGGAAACGGAAGGCGCTCTGGTCCTCGATACGCGCGATGCGGATGTCTTCAAGGACGGCTTCATCCCGCGCAGTATCAACATCGGCATCAAGGGTGAGTTCGCACCCTGGGTGGGAGCCATGATCCCCGATGTGAAGCATCCGCTGCTGATCGTGGCCGATGAAGGTGCCGAGGATGAAGTGGTGACGCGTCTTGCCCGGGTGGGCTACGATAACGTGTTCGGTTTCCTGAAAGGTGGCGTGGCCGCTTGGAAGGAGAGCGGCAAGGAGTTGGACACCATCACCTGCATCGATGCCGGTGAGTTCGCTGAACGGTTCAAGGCCGGGAAGATCCGTGTGGTCGATGTGCGTAAGGATGGTGAATATGTCGCCGAGCACGTCGATGGTGCATGGCATGCCTCCCTGCAGTACATCAATGCCAACCTCGCCGCCTTCAGCAAGGACGAGACCAACTACGTGCATTGCGCCGGCGGCTATCGCAGCATGATCGCCGCCAGCCTGCTCAAGGCGCGTGGCTACCACAACCTGGTCGAGGTGCGCGGTGGCTTCAATGCGATCAAGAAGACCGATGTGAAGGTGACGGACCACGTGTGCCCCACCACCTTGAAGAAGTAGACCATCCCCTTGATGACCGTCGATGAGCGGGGCCGCCCAAGTGCCCCGCTCACCGGCGGCCTTGCCCTGGGTCGATCACCCGGGCCGTACAAGGACCGACCGTTCACCACACCCATGATAGAAGCCCTTTCCAAGCCCTGGCCCTGGTATATCGCCGGAGCCCTTATCGGAGCGACCGTACCCTACCTCCTGATCATAGGGAACAAGACCTTCGGCATCAGCAGTTCGTTGCGCCACTTGTGCGCGGCCTGCATGCCCGCCAACATCAAGTTCTTCAAGTACGACTGGAAGAAGGAGGTCTGGAACCTGTTCTTCGTCGGGGGGATCGCCGTGGGCGGCTTCTTCGCGGCCACGGTGCTGGCCAACCCCGAGCCGATGGTACTTGCCGAGCCAACGGAGGCCTACCTCGCCTCTAAAGGGATCAACGACCGATCGAACCTCCTGCCTGCCGAGATCTTCAGCTGGGAACGGATGTTCACCCTGCGTGGACTGATCTTCTTCGTGCTTGGCGGCTTCCTCGTGGGCTTCGGCACGCGTTACGCCGGCGGCTGCACCAGCGGCCATGCGATCATGGGCCTTAGCAACCTGCAATGGCCCAGCCTCGTGGCCACCGTGATGTTCATGGTGGGCGGTGTAGTGATGACCTGGCTGATCCTGCCATACCTGCTCACCCTGTGAATACTGGGGTGACCGGCGATCGGCTGCCCGTCCCATACCGCATGCACCACCGACCGCTCACCCTCCTCATGTCCCGATGAACAAGTTCTCTTTTCCTATGGAACGAACGATCCCACAACCCACCGATCTCCAGCAGCGTGAGCTCGATGCCATGTGCGTGAACGAAAGCGCCTTGCAGCATCCATGGTGGCACAACCTGAAGTACTCCGCCTGGGGCATCCTCTTCGGCATCGTGTTCGTGAAGGCCGAGATCGTCAGCTGGTTCCGCATCCAGGAGATGTTCCGCTTCGAAAGCTTCCACATGTATGGGGTGATCGGCACTGCCGTGGCCGTGGGCCTGATCAGTATGCAGATCATCAAACGCACCAAGGTGCGAACCATCCATGGTGAGGAGATCCATGTGCCAGCCAAGGAGTTCAACAAGGGGCAGATCTACGGCGGCCTGCTCTTCGGCCTGGGATGGGCCATCACCGGTGCATGTCCCGGTCCGCTGTTCGCACAGGTCGGCGCGGGTCTCACCGTTGCGGCCGTTACGTTCCTCAGCGCCGTGGCCGGTACGTGGGTGTACGGCCTGCTGCGCGAACGACTGCCGCACTGACCAACATCGATCCATGAGGTCCGGGCCCTCCGTACCTTTCGCAAAAGCCCCCAAGCCATGAAAGGGACCAATGCCATCGGTCTTGACGCGAAGAAGGCCGCCAAACTCGCCACCAAGCTGGACACGCTGCTGGCGAACTACTCGATCTTCTACCAGAACACCCGCGGCCACCATTGGAACATCAAGGGTGAGAAGTTCTTCGAGCTGCATGTGAAGTTCGAGGAACTCTACAACGACCTGCTGCTGAAGATCGACGAGGTGGCCGAACGGATCCTTACCCTGGGCGCCGCGCCATCGCACAACTATTCCGACTACCGCAAGGTGGCCACGGTAAAGGAAAGCAAGCAGGTGAGCGATGGTGTTACGGCGATCAAGGACATCCTCGATTCGTTCCGCACGGTGATCGCCTTGCAACGCGAACTGCTCGACCTCAGCGCCGATGCCGGTGATGAAGGCACCAACGCCCTCATGAGCGATTACATCCGCGCGCAGGAGAAGCTGGTGTGGATGTACGGGGCGTACCTGGGCAAATAGGTCCATCCGCGGCTTCGTGGTGGCGTACGAGCGGAGAAGCATGCGCTGAGCCATCGGGCGTGGACCATGTTCGGCTTGCCGCGCCGCATCGTGGCGCACGTGCAAGCCGGAGGGTGCCAGGTCTGTTCCGTGAGGTAGGTCACCAAGCGGGGCGGAGGTGCGATCCACCTTTGCACCCATGTTCGGAACCTCGCCATGGCACCGTGTTGCAGGGCGTTGGTCGGTGTTGGCGCTCCTCCTGATCGCTGCTTCAACAAGCGTATGGGCAACCCCGGAGCCCGAGGTGGATACCCTGCGGCAGGATGGTGCGTTGCGCCATGCCTTGTTCCATGGCCGGGTGGATGGGCACCTTCGCCTTTTCACCATGGGCACAGTGAACCGCCCAGGCCTTTCGGACCACTACGCCGGCGCGTTCGGTGGGTCGGTGGGTTACCATACCGCGCGCTGGCACGGGTGGCGCTTGCGGCTGATGGCGGGCTCCTCCCTGCCGCTGTTCGCCTCGGAGCTGAAGCATGCCGACGACCCCGACCTGATGCCCAGTCGGTATGAACTGGGGCTTTTCGATGCCCGTGGTCAACAGCGGCACACCTACGCGTACATCCAGGAACTGCACGCCGACTACAGCACCCGCGATCAGCGGTGGCGCACCACCTTGGGCAGGCGGTCCATGGACCAGCCCTTTCTCAACGGGCAGGACAGCCGCATGCATCCCACGTTTTTCGATGGTGCCACCGTAAGCTACCATCCACGAGAAGATGCACGCTTCGAGGTCGGCTGGATCCACCACATATCACCCCGATCCACCTTGTTCTGGTACCCGGTAGGCCGAAGTATCGGCACCTTTCCCGGTCAGGGGTACGACACCGAGGGGCGTCCTTCGGCCTACGGTGGCCAACTCACCACGGCAGGGATCTTCACTGCAACGGCCGAATGGAAGGCGCTGCCGGGTACCACGGTAACCCTGCACGATCTCCTGGTGGAAGGCATCTTCAACACCACGCTGCTACAGCTCCAACACCAGGGCGATGGTCCATGGCGGTACCACCTTCGCGCCATACGCCAGGATGCCGTGGGCGATGGAGGCCATACGGTGGACAGCCTCGCCTATTTGCCGCGTGGTGCATCGAGCAACACCATCACCGGGCGAGTAGAACTTAGGGCAGGGCCTTGGTCGCTTCGGCTCAACGGGACCCGGATCACCGCTGCGGGCCGTTTCCTGATGCCGCGGGAATGGGGCCGCGAGCCCCTGTACACCTTCTTGAGCCGGGAGCGGAATGAAGGACTGGGCGATGTTCGGGCGACCTCGGCGAGCGTGCTGCACGAACACCCAAGGATCAAAGGCCTGCGAACCGAAGCGGCCGTCGGCCTGTACCAGCTGGGGTCGGCGGCCGATGTGGCCCTGAACAAGTATCGCATGGTCTCCTATGGCCACACCGTGTTCGATGTACGATACGCGTTCCATGGCGGGTTGAAGGGAATGGAACTACGGTTGTTGTACGTGTACAAATGGCCTTTGGAACGGGCGGCCCTTACCGTGGCACAGGTGTACAATCGGGTGGATATGCACCATGCGAGCATCGTGCTGGATCATCGGTTCTGATACCAATTCGCAGTAGAGGACCACTTCGTATCGGCCTGCGAAGAATGCTTCATCCCGCTTGCGGGAATAGCGACGCAACTTTGGACGGCCTTCTAATGCGAAATGGTATGCAGTGCCCCCTCGTCCAGCGGGGAAGTGGTGGCCAGGATCGTGTTCTGGAAGCCTACGGCCCAGCCGCGCAGCTCGTCCACGAAGTACACATCATTCAGGATGGCCGAGGAGCCGGACGTCATGCGGTGCCATAGTTGGGCGCTACTTGGAACGCCGACGCATACGAGAAGTGCTGCGGTGATGAGGGTGCGCATCGGGTGGTGCTTGGGATGTTGTATGCTACGGGAGAGCGTGGGTTCGGTGCGATCACCTGTACGGGGAGCTTCGTGCCCTGTGTGACCTACCTCACAGACCCCGTCCGATCCCCTACCGACCTTTGTGCCATCGAACAATTGATCGTCATGAAACCGAACATGGGCTCCGCAGACCGGTTGATCCGGGTGGTCATCGCCGCCGTGATCGCCGTGCTGTATCTCGCTGGTGTACTGCAAGGCACTTGGGGCATCGTGCTTTTGGCGCTTGCCGCGGTCTTCGCCCTCACCGCCATGGTCCGCTTCTGCCCGTTGTACCTGCCCTTCGGCATCCGCACCAACAAGGACCGATGAAACGTACCTGGATCCTCACCGTGGTGGGCGTGGCGCTCGGTGCCGTGGCCGGTTGGCTCTACTGGCATCAATGGGGGTGCACCAATGGCTGCGCCATCACCAGCAGCCCGGTGAATAGCACCTTGTACGGCGGCTTCATGGGCGGCCTGCTCTTCAACTCCTTCACGAAACCCACATCCGCCAACACAGCGGACCCCAACAACAACTGACCATGTTCCGTTCTCTTTTCGGCCTCGGGCCCAAGGTTGATCTCTCCACCATCCTGCAACAAGGTGCCACCATCCTCGATGTGCGCACTCCGGCGGAATTCGCCCAAGGGCATGTGAAGGGTGCTGTGAACATCCCGTTGGACCAACTCCAACGGAGCACGGCCAAGGTGCCCAAAGGGAAACCCGTGATCACCTGCTGTTTGAGCGGTGGGCGTAGTGGCGTGGCCGAAGGCATCCTGCGCCAGCAGGGGTTCGAAGCGTACAACGGTGGGCCATGGACCAACGTGAACAAGCTGAAAGGCTGATGGCTGGCCTGTTCAAGAACTGGGGCGCGGTGCGCTGGATCCGGCTCGGGCTGGCCGCTGCGCTGCTGATGGCGGGGATCGCCTCCGGCGATACGGTGGCCTATGCCGGGGCTGCCTTTTTCGCGCTGCAGGCCATCTTCAACTTCGGCTGTTGTGCGGCGGCGTGCCGAACCGACCATGATGCTGCCGATAGCACCGATGATACGACCGTCGTTTACGAAGAAGTGCGTGGCTGAACGGATGCTGGATCACCAAGACCATTTGCACGCTTTCGTTCACCCTCGCTTTGAACACCTCCATACCCACGCTCAACCATGGATTCCCCCAAGACCTTCCAGGACCTGATCGCTGGTGACAAGCCGGTACTGGTCGATTTCTTCGCCGAATGGTGCGGCCCCTGTCGGATGATGCCGCCGATCCTCAATGAGCTCAAAGGGCTTGTGGGCGATCGTGTCACGGTGATCAAGGTGGATGTGGACCGCAACCCCGGTGCCGCACAGGCCTACAACGTGCGGGGTGTGCCCACGCTCATCATCTTCAAGAACGGCCAACCCGTTTGGCGCCGCTCGGGTGTGATGAACGCCGCGCAGTTACAAGAGGCGATCGCGCCTCACCTGCACGGCGCATGACCCGGAGGCAACGGGCCATGGTCTTTTGATGTCATTTCACCACCGTGTAGCTTGCCCTTCCTCGTTGAACACATTAAACCCGCGACCATGCATTTCCCCACTTTCCTGGCATCCATCGTTCTTGTCTTTTCGCTCACCTGCTGTAGCGCACAGTCCGGCGGAACCGTGGACGTTCCAACGTTGAAAGCCGAGCTCGCGAAGGGCAAGGTGCAGCTCGTGGACGTGCGCACCCCGCAGGAATGGAGCACTGGCCATATCGCCGGGGCGACGCACATCGATTGGTTCAGTGATGACTTCAAAGCACGGGTGTCCAAGTTGAACAAGATGGAACCCGTGCGGCTCTATTGTGCCTCAGGTGGGCGCAGCGTAGAGGCTCGGGAGATGCTGAAGCAGATGGGTTTCAAGGATGTGCTTGACCTGGATAACGGCATTCAAGCATGGAAACGTTCCGGTGGCGGGGTGGTGAAGTAAGCACGCGAGAGGGAGGTAAGGAAGGGAAGAAGAGCGGGAAAGAGAGAAGCGCAGCGGAGGGGATCGGATCTCCGATCGGATGGATCCCGGTACATGGTCATCCCGTTCAACGCTCTGCTTCACCCTTGGGCATAGAGGGCATCTCCAAAATAGTTTTGGGAAGCAAGAGTGATGGACCTCGGTTCTATGTGAGGCCTGAAAGTCGAGCATAGCCGGAGCTACGTGAGACTTTCAGAACGGAACAGGGACCCGAAAGGCGCATTCGCAGCCCGAAGGATCATTTGGAGATGCCCGCTATGAGGTATGGACCTCCACAAAGCCGCGTCCGAGGGTGACAAGGCCTCGGGTCCGCAGTTGTTGTAAGAGCCGGGTGATCACCTCGCGTGGCGAGCTCAGCTCATCAGCGATCTGCTGATGGGTGAGATGGAGCGTATGATCTCCCGTGGCCTGCGCACGTTTCATCAGGTAGTTCAGGAGTTGTTCATCCAACCGGCGGAAGGCGACCACCTCGAAGGCCTCCAGGAGCTCCTGGTAGCGCTGGGCTTGCACTTCATTCACGAATTTGCGCCACTCCGGGAACATCATCCACTCGTCCACATACCGCACGGGGACCATGATCAGGTCGGCGTCCTCTTCCACCACGGCGCGTACACTGCTCACCCGTTTGCTCACGCAACAGGTGAGCGAGGTGGCGCATGACTCGCCCGGCAGGATGTGGTAGAGGTAGCGCTCGTGCCCTTCTCCATCCTGTGCCAGGATACGTAAACTGCCTTTTTCCACGATGGGGATGTACGTGATGGTATCGCCCACCTGCATGATCTCGGTGCCGGCAGGGACGTGTTTGCGCACCGCTACTTGATCCAAGGCGTGTTGAAGTCCGGGGTCGATGAACATGGGGGCAAGTTACCTGCGCCAAAGCTTCCGGTCGGGAGCGTGGTGCGTGCCGGTCGGTGGGAACTGACGTTCGTCAGACCCGACCATAGGCTGTCCCGGTACGTTTGCACGTCATGCCGAAGGAACGCGCTTTGCCCACTCTTGCCAGCATTGGCGACCTCGTGCGCGAGTTGCTGTGCGAGCCGGATCCGTCGACTTTCGGGGCCATCTTGGCGCGATATGCCTTCCCCAGTCAAGACCTGGCGCCGTACCTGCGTTGGAACAGCCGACATTATACACGTACCTGTGTGGTGCGGAATGAACGGTTCGAGCTTCTGGTGATCTGTTACGAGGCCGGTCAACGCACGAGCATTCACGACTATGATAGTGAGACCGCGTGGATCCGAACGCTGATGGGCGAGGTGGAGGAGGAGCGTTTTCAGACCGATGGCCATGGGGGTATCCGGCTTAAGCAAGCCTCCCGCTTGCCCGCGGGGAGCATGGTGGCCCTTCCACGTGACAGCTCCATCCATCGGTTCCTCAATCCCGGACCGGCGCGGGCCATCACCTTGAACCTGTATGTGCCTCCCATGAGCCAATGGCGTGTGTATGATGAGCGTACGGGCGCCACGGAGGTGCGTGAAGCAGGGCCACCACGTTGAGGCATGGTGTCCACGAACTACCTTGCCGCCATGGCCGATGGAGTGGACAGACCATTCAAGCCGGAGGATGTGACCCGGATATGCGAGATGCTCTTCACCGCAGCAGCGGAAGGGCTCGTCGTGGTGGATGCCGCAGGGATGATCCTGATGCACAACCCACGCCTGAACGCCATGTTCGGCTACGAACCGGACGAATTGGTCGGCAAGGGGATCGAAATGCTGCTGCCCGATGCGGCGCGTAGCAGACATGAGGAGCATCGTGCGGCGTACAATCACAAACCGGTGCAACGCCCCATGGGCGGCGGCCTCGATCTGTCCGGGAAACGGAAGGATGGCACCGTGTTCCCCTTGGAGGTGAGCCTGAACCACTTCGTGGTCGATGGAGTGCGCTATGTGATGGGTCTGGTCACGGATATCACCCTGCGCCGGAAGGCGGAATTGGAGCTGCAGCGCACCAACCAGGAACTTGAACAACGGGTTGAGCAGCGGACCACCCAGTTGCGTGAGGCGGAACGCAGTGTCCGTGAAGCCCTTGAGAAGGAGCGGGAACTGCATTCGCTCAAGAGTCGATTCGTCGCCATGGCGAGCCACGAGTTCCGTACCCCGCTCAGCACCATCATGAGCAGTGTGGACCTTATTGCGCGCTACTCCGACGCCGCACAGGACGAACGGGTGGAAAAGCACGTGATGCGCATCCGTGGCAAGGTGCGGGAGATGACCGCCATGCTCAATGAGTTCCTGTCGCTCGAGCGTATCGAACAAGGCCTGGTGGTGTGCCAGCCGGTGGAGATCGACGTGGTGCACCTTTGCATTGAGCTGATCGAGGAGTTGCGCGCGCTGACCAAGAGCGGGCAAACCATCAATTTCGACCATCTGGGCGATGAACGGGTGGTCACCCTCGACCGTCAGATGCTCAGCAACGTGATCACCAACCTGGTGACCAATGCCGTGAAGTACTCTCCGGAGGGTAAGCGGATCACCCTGCATACCACCATCGTGAACGGGCACCTCCGGATCATCACCTCCGACGAAGGGATCGGTATCCCAGCGGAGGATCAGCATCATCTTTTCGAACTCTTCTTCCGCGGCAGCAACGCCACGACCATACAAGGCACCGGACTGGGACTGAACCTGGTGAAGCGTTATCTGGACATCATGAACGGCACCATCGACTTCACCAGTCGACCCGGACATACCGTTTTCAACGTAGAATTACCCCAAAACCTCTCCACATGAAGACCATCCTATTGATCGAGGATGACGCCGATATGCGCGAGAACACCGCAGAGATCCTCGAACTCGCCAATTATCGGGTCATCAGGGCCGAGAACGGTCGCAAGGGCGTGGAGGCCGCACGCAAGGACGTGCCCGACCTGGTGCTCTGCGATATCATGATGCCTGAACTCGATGGTTATGGCGTGCTGCATATGCTGGGGCGCGATCCGCAGACCGCGGAAGTGCCCTTCATCTTCCTCAGTGCGAAAGCCGAACGTGGCGATGTGCGCAAGGGCATGGAGCTGGGTGCTGATGACTACCTGACCAAGCCGTTCGAGGAAAGCGAACTGCTCAACGCCATCGAAGGTCGATTGAAGCGGAGCGACCTTTTCCGGAAGGGCTTCGACAAGGGCTTCGAGGGCTTCAGTAAGTTCATGGACCAGGCACGCACGCTCGATCCCCTTCGCGATCTAGGTCGCGAGCGGAAGGCCAGGGAATACGGTAAAAAGGAGGTGATCTTCCACGAAGGTGATGAACTGCGCCATCTGCCGTACGTTCTGAAAGGCAAACTGCGCACGTTCAAGATCAACAACGAAGGCAAGGAGCTGGTCACCGGCCTCTATGGCGAAGGGGACCTGGTGGGTTACATGGGCCTGCTGGAAAGTGGCCGTGCCATGGAGACCGCCGAAGCCCTGGAGGATCTGGAGGTGGCTCTGGTGCCGCGCGAAGATCTGCTCGCCTTGCTCTACAAGGACCGCGATGTGAGCATACGCTTCATCAAGATGCTGGCCGGCGACGTGCGCGAGAAGGAGGAGCACCTGCTGCAGTTGGCATACTCCAGCGTGCGTCAGCGTGTGGCACAGGCCCTCTTAAGAGTTCAGGCACGCTATGGGTCGGACGATGCCGATCTCGGCCTTCATGTGAGCCGAGAGGACCTCGCCACCATCGTGGGTACGGCCACCGAATCGTTGATCCGCTGCCTTACCGATCTGAAGTCGGATAAGCTGATCGATACCCAGGGCCGTAGCATTCGCATCGTGGACAAGGCTCGCTTGGAGCGCGTGGCGCGTGGCTGAAGCCCATGGATGGCGCCTTGGCGCACCATGCGTTGTTTCGCCGTCGTTGGTATTCCGCGCAAGCTGTTCGGTGCCGGAAACTGAACAGTAGCTTGTGCGAAAGTGCGGGACGGCTCCTTTCGAGCACCGGAAGGAGGGCGTCTACCTTCGGCTCGGCCGTATGTGCATCCGCACATGGCCGCTGTTCGGGATCATGCGTATAGCTCTTCTGTTGGTCCTTCTTGCTTCGGCCCATCTTGCGGCCGCTCAACCGCCCAATGGCGATTGCGCCACCGCGAGCCGGATCTGTGCGCATGCCGTGGTACAAGGCGATAACACCGGAGGAAGCGCCGTGCCTGGCTTCTGCCCATCCTCGTTCTCCATGGTCTGGTACACCTTCGTCACCAACTCCGTGGGTGGTCCGGTCACCGTTTCGGTCACCATCGGGGATTGTATCGATATCCCCGGCTACGACGATGAGCTCAACGCCATTGTGTTGAGCGGCGATGGCTCCTGCCAGCTCTCGGGCTTCAATGCCGTTTCTCCATGTGTGGAGAGTGATATCGACTTCGCGGTGACCACCCAGGCGCTTGCTCCGAACACCACCTATTGGATCGTGGTCTCCGGAGCGCGGAACAACGCGACGATCGAAGAGGCACAGTGCGCCTTCGAGATCGGTATCAGCGGCCCGGGCGCCGATATCATCGGTGTGGACATGAGCGCCGGAACCGATCGGACCATCGGCCAAGGGGAGAATACCCAGCTCGATGGGTTCAGCATCGGCACCATCGACTGGTCTCCGACATCCGGGTTGAACGGGAATGGCGTGGGTGACCCCATCGCTGCACCGTCCAGGACCACCGTGTATACCATGACCAGCGAGGTCGCCGGATGCACCTATACCGATCAGGTGATCGTGGAGGTCGTCCTGCGGATCATCCCGCCGAACACGTTCACCCCCAACGGCGACGGCAAGAACGATACCTGGGAGATCCCCGGAATGGCCGACTACCCCGGAGCTGATGTGGTGATCCACGACCGTTGGGGGCAGGTGGTGTTCCGAAGCAACGGCTACCGTGATCCGTGGGATGGGACCAACAACGGGCGAGCGCTTGCCGTGGGCACCTACTACTATCATATCCAACTGAATCAGCTCGAAGGACGGTCACCGCCGTACACGGGCTTCGTGACCATCGTACGATGAGGTCGTTCATCTCCATCACCCTCTTCGTGCTCCTGGCTGCGGTCGGGCAGGCGCAGCAGCTCGCTCAGTACTCCCAACATGTGTTCAATCAGTTCAGTGTGAACCCGGCGGTGGCCGGCAGCAAGGACTGTCTTGATCTGCGGTTAGGCTATCGGCAGCAATGGGTGGGTTATCCCGGCGCACCCACCACCGGTTGGGTGAGCCTGCATGGCGTGCTGCGGGCCAAGGGCAAACCGTTCCAAGCGAACAAGCATGGGGTCGGGGCCTTCATCGAGGCGGATGAAGCAGGGAATTTCGGCTACACCGGATTCCTCTTGGCCTACGCGTACCACATCCAGATGAGCCGCGACTTCTACCTGTCCATGGGCCTTTTCGCCGGTGCGCGGCAGGTGAAGCTTTCCCTCGGGGAGGTCACGTTGGGCGATTACAACGATCCAGCCATCGGGGCGCAGGCATCAACGTTGGTGTATCCGGAGGTCACGCCCGGGATCTGGATGTACGGGAAGAAGGCCTGGTTCGGCCTGTCCATACATGAATTGCTCGGGAACCGCATGCGTGATATCGGTACCGAGTCGCGATTCGCCCGACATTTCATGCTGAGTGGGGGCTATCGCTATCGCATCGGGCGCAAGACGGCGTTCGTGCCAAGCGCGCTGCTGAAGCTCGCCGGAGGCGCTCCCTTGGCCATGGACATCAACGGCATGGTGGAATGGAACCGGGTCCATGGCCTGGGGCTGGGTTATCGCAACGGGGATGCTTTCGTGGCCATGTTGAAGGTGGGTTTCCTCAAGTACTTCCAGCTCGGTTACAGCTACGACATCACCACTTCACGCTTGCGAACGGCCAGCTCCAACACGCACGAGATCATCCTTGCCATTACCCCTTGTCGTGCTGAGGATGGTGCCAAACGGATGATCAGTTGTCCTGCATTCGATTAGATCCCATAGCCCGTGAATAGAATCTACGCACTGCTCCTGAAGCTCCTGCTGGTCATAGGGTTCGCACATGCCCTGGAAGCGACCGCGCAAGTCCGCTATTGGGTGGGTGGCAGTGGCCACTGGGCCGATGCCGCACATTGGAGCGCTACTGCTGCCGGGGTCGGGGGCGCAGGGGTGCCCGGAGAAGATGATGCCGTGGTGGTCATTGCCGAAGCGCCGCTCGATATCGACATCAACGGCCGGGTCGGTTGTGCTTCTCTTGCGGTGGATGCGCGTTCGGCATCCGTCCGGTTCCAGGGCGGGGCCGATGCGGAACTGGAGATCGCCGGTGCCTGGTCCAGCCACGGTGACGTTAGCCTCGAAGGAACATGGCCGGTGCGGTTGACCGTGAGGCGAAAAGGGGTGGAACTGGATCTGCGAGGTACATCCATCGGGGGCGATGTCATCCTCGACGGAAGTGGCTCCTGGTCGGTGATCAGTGATCTGGACATCCACGGTGACCTGCGTCTTCGCCAGGGTACCCTTATCGCCAACGCCGCACTGGTGAAAGCGGATCGCGTGGTGGCGGAAGCGCCGGGTCGAGGAAGGATCATTGCCGGGCGCTCCTTCTGGGATCTTGCCGAACGTCCTTCGGACCCGGTGTTGCTTGAACTTCAGCGACCCACGACCACCGTCGCCGTGGGCGGCATGTTACTCGCTGCGGCATCAGCACAACGTGCAGCGGATGACCGGGATATCAATGTCTGTGGCACCGATCCGGGGCAAACGCCGTTCACGGTGAACGCGCAGGTGGTCACCAACTACAACGGGTATGGTGTGCAGTGCCGGGGCGATTGCAATGCGACGGTGACCGTGACGGCCACAGGTGGAAGCGGCGATTTCTCCTACCTATGGCTCAATGGTGGTCCGCATACTCCGACCTGGACCAGTGCCTGCGGTGGCCCGCAGCTCGTGGTGGTCACGGACAACGTGCAAGGGATCTCCTGCCCGGTACAAGTGAACGTATCGGAACCCGCTCCCATCGGGGTGATCTTCTTCGGCCAAGGCACGCCGCCCACCTGCGCCGATGTGTGCAACGGTTCCCGAACCGCGTTGGCCATCGGTGGGGTGACTCCGGCCACCTACAATTGGAACAATGGGGCGGGCACGAGTTCCACCTTCTCCCAGCTCTGCGCCGGGGTCAACACCCTGCGTATCCAAGATGCGAACGCCTGTACGTTCGATACCACCTTCACGTTCAACGTACAGCCCATCAGTCCCAACCTCACGTTCACCAATACAAGCTGTTTTGGCGATTGTGATGGAACGGCTCAGGTGGCACCTACCGGTGGCACCGGAGGATTCACCATCACCTGGACGCCTCCCCCCGTAGGACAGGGGACGCCAAGTGTGACGGGGCTTTGCGCGGGGAACCATAGCGTGCGGATCGCCGATGCCAACGGCTGTGATACCACCGTGACCTTCACGATCACACAACCTCCTGCGATCAACGTGGCCGTTACCGCCACACCTGCTTCGTGCGCCGGCGGTTGCAACGGGACGGCTTCGGTAGCGGCGTCCGGAATCGCAGGTCCATATACGTTCCAATGGGCGCCTGCGCCCGGTGGAGGCCAGAACACCAACGCGGCCACCGGCCTGTGTGAAGGCGCGTATACCGTTAGGGTGACCGATGTGCCTTCGGGTTGCGATACGCTCATCACCGTGAACATCACCGCCCCACCGCCTTTCGATGTTCAGGCCGCGGTGACCGACGCCACCTGCGCGAATAGCTGCGATGGCACCATCGTGGTCTCCGCCATGGGAGGAACACCGGGATACACCTATGTCTGGTCGCCCGTTCCAGTCGTCGGTCAAGGCACCGCGAACATCTCCGGACTATGCCCCGGCGTTCGGACCCTGATCATGACCGATCAAGCCGGATGCGACACCACCGTGAACTTCACCGTAGGTGCACCACCACCATTGCTCGCCCAGCTATCCGTACAGGATGTCTCATGTGCGGGTGCGTGCGATGGCACGGCCACGGTCACGGCCTCTGGTGGCACGGGTGCGTTCAGCTACTTGTGGACACCAGCACCCGCCATGGGGCAGGGCACGGCCCATGCTTCGGGCCTGTGCCCAGGTCCGGGAACGCTGCTTGTGACCGATGCCTCGGGCTGCGACACCACGATCACCTTCATCATCAACGAGCCCACCCCGCTCACGGCGACATCGGCCAGCACCGATGTCAGCTGCGGTAGTGCGTGCGACGGAACGGCCTCGGTGGTGGTCTCCGGCGGAACACCGGGCTACACGTATCTGTGGTCACCCGCCCCCGGCACCGGCCAGGGCACGGCCAACGCCACGGGTTTCTGTGCCGGACCGGTCAATGTGCTGATCACCGATGCGAACGGCTGTACACACACGGTACCGTTCGTGATCGCCGATGCGGTGCCGTTGCAGTTCTCGCTCCAGCAGACACCGGTGAGCTGTCCGGGCGTGTGCGATGCCACGGCCGGCGTGATCGTGAGCGGTGGTGTGCCCGGATACACCTATGCCTGGAGCCCGGCTCCCGGTGCCGGCCAAGGCACATCCACGGCCACGGGCCTTTGCGCGCAAGCCTACAGCCTGCGGGTGACCGATGCGGCAGGTTGCGACAGCACGATCTCGTTCACCATCACCGCCCCACCCGCCATCGTTCCCACCGCCACGCCCACGGATGTGACCTGCGCGGGGGCCTGTGATGGTGCGATCACGCTCGCCCCCACCGGCGGCAACGGCACATACACCTACCAGTGGACGCCCACGCCACCGAGCGGCCAGGGCACGGCATCGGCCACGCAGCTCTGTGCCGGGTCCTGGAGCGTGAGGATCACGTCCGGAGGCTGCGATACCACCCTGGTGATCGATCTACAGGAACCCTTGCCGATCACCACTGATCTGGTGACCACCGATGCCTCGTGCCCTGGTGCGTGCGATGGCACGGCCACTGTCACGGCTGCTGGTGGCACGGGTGCGTTCAGCTACTTGTGGACACCAGCACCCGCCACGGGGCAGGGCACGGCCCATGCTTCGGGCCTGTGCCCAGGTCCGCGAACGCTGACGGTGACCGATGCCTCGGGCTGCGACACCACGATCACCTTCAACATCAACGAGCCCACCCCGCTCACCGCGACACTGACCACGACACCGGAGTCTTGCGTTGGACCCTGCACCGGTTCGGCCGTACTGGTGATCGCAGGGGGCACGGGGGCCATCACCATCGATTGGCAACCCGCACCGGGCGCTGGCCAGGGGACCACGACGGCCACGGGGCTATGTGCCGGAACGGCGTACACCGTCACCCTTGCTGATGACAACGGCTGTACCACGGCGATGCCTTTCCAGATCGATCCCAGTTCCGTCATCACGCCGAACAGCAGTAGCACATCGGTGACTTGCAACGGTTCATGTGATGGCACGGCTACGGTCGGCCCTACCGGCGGTACGCAGCCGTATACCTATCTGTGGTCTCCGCCACCACCGATCGGCCAGGGAACACCCAGTGTCGCCGGTCTTTGTGCCGGTGTGGTGCAAGTCACGATCACCGATGCCACGGGATGTGGTGTCGTGGCGGATGTCCTCATCACCGCGCCGCCTCCAATGATCACTGACGTGACCATCGTTGAGCCGCGCTGTGCGGGGACCTGCGATGGTTCGATCCTCCTCGACACCAACGGAGGTGTTGGAGGTTACACGTTCACATGGTCGCCACCGCCGCCGTCGGGCCAAGGGACCAATGCCATTTCCGGCTTGTGTGCGGGCACGTGGAATGTGGCCATCACCGATGGCTCGGGTTGTGCGTTATCGGCCAGCTACACGCTGACCGAGCCGCCGCCGATCACCGGGTCCGTCTCAGCTACGCCAAGCCAGTGCCAGGTATGTATCGGTGAGGTCTCGGCGGTCTTCCATGGTGGTGTGGATCCCCTGGCCATCGTGTGGACGAATGCACTTGGAGCCGTTGTTGGAACCACGGATACCGTGTCCGCCTTGTGCGCCGGCCTCTATACCGCCACGATCACGGATGCCAATGGTTGCACGAGCGCGTGGATCGCTCCGGTCACCGATAGCGATGGTGAGGAGATCACGGCCATGGATGGCACCACCTCATGCCCGAACACGTGTGATGGGGTGGTATCCGCCAACTATGCGTGTGCCGATCCGGTATGCCAGATCGTATGGACCGATGGCGATGGGAATGTGCTGGCCACGGGAGTGGACACCCTTGCTGGGCTATGCCCGGGTCCTTACTTCGTGACGGTGACCAACGCCTCCGGATGTGTCACCATCGATACGGCCATGGTGGTGGCTCCGGTGGTGGTGACGTTACAGGTCAGCTCTTCACCGGTGTCCTGTGCTGGTGAGTGCGATGGAACTGCGGCGGTGGGCGTGGCCGATGGAACGCCGCCCTACGTCTTCTTCTGGGATCCAGCGCCGCCCACTGGCCAGGGAACCCCTGCGGTTTCCGGCCTTTGTGCCGGTGTGCATGAGGTTTCCGTGCGCGATGGGAACGGTTGCGAGACGGTCGCCGAGGTGCTCATCACAGAACCTCAACCGATCGATCTCTTCAGTTCGATCGTCATCAATACCTCCTGTGCCACCTCGTGCGATGGCAACATCACCTTGATCGCCACGGGCGGATCCGGTGATTACAGCTACCAGTGGACGCCAGCACCCATGACAGGTCAGGGTTCTTCCGCAGCGTTCGGCTTCTGTGCGGGCAATGTTTCGGTGACCATCACCGATCTGAACGGATGTACGCTGCAGCGCACGTTCGTCATCACATCGCCGCAGCCGTTGTCCGTGTCCGCCTCGAGCACACAGAGCACTTGTCCGAATTGCGACGGTACGGCTACGGCCTTGGTGGCCGGTGGCACAGGCACCTATACCTATAGCTGGATGCTTGGCGGCACGGAGGTGGCCACGGATCAAGTCGCTACCGGATTGTGCGGAGGGGTCTACGTCGTAACGGTCCGTGACGATCATGGATGCAGTGCTCAGGCCACCGTACCCGTCACCGACTCCAACGCCGAGGTCCTGGATGTGGTGGATGGACATACGCTCTGTGCCAATGCGTGCGATGGAGCGGTGGAGGTGGTCTTCACCTGTGGTACCGCGCCTTGCACCATACAGTGGACCGATGATAATGGTGTCGTACTGGGGCAGGATCCACAGCTATCCGGGCTATGCGTAGGGGGCTACACCGTGCAAGTCACCAACGGCGCGGGATGTGTGAGCCTTGCCACCGCCACTGTCGGAACCTCCACCGAGATCATCCCCCAGATCACCTCCGTTCCGGAAACTTGTACCGGATCCTGTGATGGCACCGCTACGGTCGGGCCACAGGGTGGCGTTGCCCCGTACACCTATGTATGGACCCCTGATCCTGGTGCGGGCCAGGGCACACCGCAGGCTACTGGTCTATGCGCAGGCGTGTACGAGGTGCTCATCGCCGATGCTTCGGGCTGTGATACCACGGCCCAAGTCCTGATCCTGGCGCCGATACCGATCACCGCCACTGCGGTGATCACCGACGCCACTTGCTTCGGTGCTTGCGATGGCTCGATCATCGTCACCACGACCGGAGGTACCGGTGCACACGACTATACCTGGTCCCCGGTCCCCTCCAATGGCCAGGGAAGCAATGGTGCCTTCGGCCTTTGTGCGGGCACCTATGAACTGACGGTCACCGATGCGAACGGCTGTGCATCCGTATTCACGTACACCATTGTGGAACCGGTACAGTTGGCGCTGGCCGGAGGAAGTGCACCAAGCCTATGCGGCGCATGCAGTGGTGAAGCAACGGTGAGCGCCAGCGGAGGAACAGGGTCATACACCTATCTGTGGACGCTCGCCGGCGCCATTCATGGCACCAACGATACGCTTCAGAACGTATGTGCCGGCTTGTACCATGTATTGGTGACGGATCAGGCCGGTTGTACAGCATCTCTGGTGGTGCCGGTGCAGGACATGACGGGTGAGGTGTTGACCACCCTGGCGGATACCACCTCCTGCCCTGGAGTCTGCGATGGAACGGCGGAAGTGCAGCTTTCCTGCGGAACCCCGACGTGCGTCGTAGCATGGTACGATGCAGCAGGCAATGATCTTGGCCTCTCCACTCAGCAAGTCACCGCGATGTGCGGTGGCACGTACCTCGTCATGGTCACCAACGGCATCGGATGTGTGAGCATCGATACCGCGTTCGTGGCCGAACCCGATCCGATCATCCCCGCGCTGAGCACCACACCGGTCACCTGTTACGGCGATTGCGATGGAAGCGCCACGGTAGGTCCGACCGGTGGTGTGGCGCCATACACCTACGCCTGGGTGCCACAACCGACCACCGGCCAGGGTACACCACATGCCGAAGGCTTCTGTGCCGGAACTGCGGAGGTAACCATCGGCGATGCGGCAGGCTGCAGCATCGTGGTGCCGTTCCTCATCCTTGGTCCTGACCAGCTCGTTGCCACTGCGGATCCCATCCCCATCACATGCAGTGGTGCGTGCGATGGGACCATCGTGGTCACCGCTGCCGGTGGTACCGGCGCCCATTCCTACACCTGGGATCCCGTACCTCCCAACGGCCAGGGAAGCAATGCGGCGACCGGCTTGTGTCCAGGAACCTGGGTATGTGTGGTCGCCGATGCCAACGGCTGTTCCACCACGGTTTCCGTCACCCTAGTGGAGCCCCCCCTGCTCCTGGTGGACATCACCACCACGGATAACCAGTGCTTCGCGGAGTGCGTGGCCACGGCAGCCTTGAACATCAGTGGAGGTGTAGCGCCGCATACCGTGGTGTGGATGACCGCGGATGGAACACCGTTCGCGACCGATACCACGATCGTATACCAGCTCTGCGCGGGATCCTACACGGCAAGGGTCACGGACACCAATGGATGTTTCAGCGACGTGCCGTTCACGATCAATGAAGGAGCGCCGATCGAAGCCAACCTGGTGTTCACGGGAGAAACGTGTGCCGGACCTTGCGACGGCACGGCCGCCGTGGCGCCGACAGGTGGTGTAGGACCGTTCACGATCAGCTGGCAACCGACCGGTTTCACCGGTGATCAAGTGAGTGGTTTGTGCGCCGGTGACCACACGGTCAATGTGATCGATGCGCTTGGATGCGATACCACGGTGACCTTCACCTTGTTGCCCTATACGCCGATCACGGACAATGCAGTGGTGAGCGATATCCGGTGCGCAGGAAGTTGTGATGGTGGCGTCGCTGTTACTGCTGCTGGTGGTCTTGGTGCGTACACCTTCACCTGGAGCCCCGTGCCACCCAATGGCCAGGGCGATCCAATGGCGACCTCGCTTTGCCCAGGGGTGTATGGACTCGTGATCGCCGATGCGACGGGCTGCGACAGCGCTTTCACCTATACCATCAATGAACCACCGGCCCTGGTATTCACAGTGAATACCCTCACCGATGCGAGCTGTGCCGATGCACTGGACGGCGCCATCGCCACCACGGCCTTCGGTGGAGTGCCCCCGTACACCTTCGCATGGTCCGGCCCGAACGGGTTCGCCGCTACGACCGAGGACCTTAACGGTTTGGCATCGGGATCCTATCACTTGCTACTGACCGACGCCAACAACTGCATCATCGACACCACCATCACGGTGGGTGCGCTGGTGGCCGTGATCGCCGATGCCGGCCTTGACCAACAGGCCTGTTCGGGCACGCACATCATGCTCGACGGCTCCGCAAGTACCGGGGCGGTCTCTTGGTCGTGGCGCGATGCCAATGGTGTTGAGATCGGGAATGCACCAACGCTGACCGTGCCACCGATGACGGCGGGCGACCATGTCTTCACGCTGATCGTTTCGAATGGCCCATGCACGGATTCGGATGAAGTAACGGTGTCCTGGATGCCGCTGCCGATCGCCGATGCGGGCCCGGATCACACCATCTTCCGATCAGAAACGGTCACCTTGGGTGGTGATCCGACCGGGCCGCTGGGCTCTTCCTTCCTCTGGGCCCCCGACAGTGTCCTTTCCGACGCCACGGCATCCAACCCGATCGCCCACCCGACCGTCAGCACCTGGTTCACGCTCACCGTTTCCGCGCCGAATGGCTGCGTGGATACGGACAGCGTTCTGGTGACCGTCGTGCCCACCGTGGTGATCTCCAATGGCATCACACCGAATGGGGATGGCAAGAACGATACCTGGGTCATCGACTTCATCGAACTCTTCCCCAAGTGTGAGGTGGAGATCTATAACCGATGGGGTGAGTTGCTTTTCCGTAGCGTGGGGTACGACCGACCGTGGGACGGACGCTATCGCGATGGACCCGTACCGGTCGGCACCTACTACTACGTCATCGAACTGAACGACGAACGTTTCCCGGAGCCGTATACCGGTCCGCTCACAGTCATCCGTTGATCGAACCCCCATGCGCCACCTACTCTTGATCTGTCTGGTCGCGTTGGTAACGACCGCCAACGGCCAGCAACTGCCCCAGTTGTCGCAGTACCAGTTCAACGATTATGTCTTCAATCCGGCCATTGCGGGTAGCCGACCATTCCTCGAACTGCGCAGCGGCCATCGTTATCAGTGGGTGGGCATTCAGGATGCACCGCGCACCTTCACCTTCAGTGGCACGGCACCCGTTGGCGGAAAGATGGGTGTCGGTGGGTACCTCTTCACCGATATCGTGGGCCCAACACGACGGACCGGCATCCAGTTCTCCTATGCCTATCACCTACAACTGACGGAAAAGGTCAAGTTGTCCCTTTCGCTTTCTGCAGGATTGCTTCAGTTCCTGATCGACGGCTCCAAGATCCAGTTCCATGATCCGGGTGATCCCGTGATGGATGATCAACTCCGCGGGGATCTACTGCCCGACGCCAAGTTCGGGTTCTATCTGTACGGCGAGCGCTTCTGGTTCGGCGCCACGGCACCCCAGCTCCTGCAGAACAAGGTTTACTTCCTCGATCAGACCCGCGAGACCCTCAGCCGTATGGAGGATCATTACTATGCCATGGGTGGCTACCGATGGATGCTGGGCGAAGACTGGAAGCTCGAGCCTTCCTTCCTGCTGAAGTATACCAGTCCCGTTCCGCCAAAGCTCGACCTGAACGCGACGGTGCGCTATAAGGACACGTTCTGGGTGGGGGCAGGCTACCGCACCAATGATGCCTACTGTGCAATGGTCGGTTACTGGCTGAAGAAGACCTTCCAGTTCGGCTATTCCTACGACATCATCACTTCCGGATTGCGGAACCACAGCACGGGCACGCACGAAGTGATGCTCGCCATCACGCTGGGAAAGGAGCAGCCGTCCGCCTCGGCGGCCCCGTAGTACCGCGATCCACGTGTTGCCCTTCATAGAGCCTGTTCGGGATCGCCTGAACGAAGGGACCCGAGGCTATTTTTCACAGGCCGATACGAGGGACCTGTTGTAACGCCGAAGGCGTGGATCGTAGGGAGCGAAGCTACCGGGGGGCGGGCCTGCGGAATAGGTCTCTCGGAGAAGGCACTGGGAAAAAGAGCAAGCAGATCGGCCTACTCCTTAGTGCGAAGTGGTATCACTTCGAGGTGGAATAGGCTCGGTGTAGTAGGCGTAACGGCCAAGCTGGCCAACGCCACAAGAAGGAACGGGTGGAGATGGATCGCCGATCACGGAAGCACGACATAGGGCAACGGAACATCAATTCGGAGTGTCATTTACGTGACCGATTGGTTCATCGTCGTCAATATTTGGTCGATGGATTCGGCGCGACCGTCGAACGCTGCAGCGTTCCTCGTTTTGAGTTGACCATGGCTGGGCCATACGCCGTAAATTGCACGTCCCTCTTACCAGGGCTCATCCTTCCTTTGCTGTGAACCACCGTTCTCCGTACCATTCGATCCTTTGGCTGGCGTTCCGGTCGGTGCTTTTCGCGGGCATTGTACTGCTCGGTGGACCTTCGCTCGTACTTGCAGAGAATGTGGCTTCCGAGTTGACCGGTGGGGGGATCATGACCGAGTCTGGGGCCGGTACCAATGGGTCGCTAACACTGTGCAGCAACAGCGGGATCGCGGATCTGTTCGCAGCGTTGGGAGGGGATCCGGATCCTGGAGGGACTTGGACCGCACCCGGGGGTGGTCCATGTGGTTCCCTTTTCGATCCCGCAACGGACCCTCCGGGAGTGTATGTCTACACGGTTCCCTGCGCACCATCACCATGTACTCCGCCATCGGCTACGGTCACGGTCACCGTGAACGCACCACCGAACGCTGGTGGCTCCGCTACCGTTTCGGTGTGCAGCAACGCAGCGGCGTTCAACCTCTTCTCCAGGCTCGGTGGTACACCGGATGCCGGTGGGGCCTGGACGGGTCCTGGGGGGACCCCGGTAACCGCCACTTTCACCCCGGGAACCTCCACGCCGGGGGTCTACACCTACACCGTGCTGGGCGCGCCGCCGTGTACCAATGCTTCGGCCACCGTGTCCGTAACCGTGGTGAACGCGCCGGATCCGGGTATCGGTGCCAGTTTCACGGTGTGTAGCAACGCTGCTTCTTTCGCGCTGATCGGTCATTTGGGCGGAACGCCCCAGCCAGGGGGCACTTGGGTAGGACCCGGTGGGCCGCATGGCCCCACATTCGTGCCCGGTACCGATGTGGCTGGGACCTATACCTATACCGTGCCTGGAACTTCACCATGTGTTTCAGCGTCGGCATCGCTCGTGATCAGCGTCCAAGTGGCGCCGAACGCGGGTACGAGCGCGAGTACGACCGTGTGCAGCACCGATGCCTCCTTCAGCCTCTTCACCTTGCTCGGGGGTACCCCGGACGGCGGTGGAAGCTGGACCGCGCCAGGTGGGGCCACGTTCTCCGGCACCTTCGTGCCTGGTACCAGTGCGCCCGGTACATACACCTATACCGTGGCCGGTGTTCCCCCTTGCGCCAACGCCACGGCCACGGTGACCGTGGCGGTGAATGCCGCGCCGAACGCAGGGACCAATGCCTCCGTTACCCGTTGCTCGAACGCACCTTCGTTCAATCTTTTTGGATCGCTGGGTGGCAACCCAGCCTCCGGCGGCACCTGGACAGGGCCTTCGGGGTCGAGCAATGGAACGTTCATCCCAGGCACCAGCCAACCTGGAGCGTATACGTATACCGTGCTCGGCGTGGCTCCTTGTGCCAACGCTACTGCCGTGGTCACGGTCAACATCATTATGGCACCGAATGCAGGTACGAACGGGGCCTCCACGGTGTGTGCTTCGGATGCTCCGTTCCCGCTCTTCGGCTTGCTTGGTGGTGCGCCTAACGCTGGCGGTACCTGGACCGCTCCAGGGGGTGCCGCCAGCGATGGGACCTTCACGCCGGGTACTTCAACGGCCGGTGCCTACACCTATACCGTGGCCGGAACAACCCCTTGCGCCAATGCCACGGCCACCGTTACGATCACCGTGGTTCAACCACCCGATCCCGGTGGCAATGCCGTATTGACCGTCTGTAGCAATGGTACTTCGGTGAGCCTGTTCTCCGCCCTGACCGGTTCGCCGACCACGGGAGGTACTTGGAAAAGACCCAATGGCAATCCGCATTCGGGCATGCTGAACCCATCCAGTGATCCTGCCGGGGTGTATACCTACACCGTGTCCGGCACGGCGCCATGCACGTCGCGTTCCAGCACGGTCCAGGTCATCAAGGTGCAGGCCCCTGATGCGGGTAACGATGGTGCCATCACGGTGTGTAGTACCATGGCATCGTTCCAGCTCTTCACGGTGTTGGGAGGCACACCCAGTGGTGCCGGCTCCTGGCGGACCCCGGCGAATGCGCCTTTCTCGGGGACGTTCATCCCTGGCACCACACCGGCCGGGATCTACAAGTACGTGGTGAATGGTAACGCCCCTTGTGCCAACGACACGGCCTTCGTCACCGTGGTGGTGAATCAGGCGCCCAACGCAGGCGCCAACGCTTCCCACACGGTGTGCAGCAGCCAGAGCTCGTTCAACCTGCTCACCCGTCTCGGAGGGTCACCCAACGCTGGCGGCACTTGGACCGACCCGAACGGTCAGCCCTTCGGCGGCACCTACGTGCCGGGTACATCGCTACCCGGCGCATATACCTATACGGTCACGGGGATCTCGCCATGCCTGAATGCGAGCGCCGTGGTGGCCATCACCGAACATCGCCAGCCTGTGGCGGGCACCAGCACTGCGCTCTCGCGCTGTAGCACCGATGGCCCAGTGGATCTCTTCAGCGCCTTGGGAGGTACGCCGGATGCCGGGGGCGGTTGGACCGCGCCTGGTGGTGGGGCAAGTAACGGGGTGTTCCTGCCGGGAACGGACCCTCAAGGGGTGTACACCTATGCGCTGAACGCCACCGCCCCGTGCGTCAACGCCACCGCCAATGTGGCCATTACGGTGAACCAGGCGCCTTACGCTGGGGCGGATGCGGCGATCTCGATCTGTGCCGATGGCGATGTGGTGGACCTGTTCGATGTGTTGGGCGGGACACCGGATGCCGGCGGGACATGGACCGATGATGATGCCACCGGACATTTGAGCGCCGGTCTGTTCACCCCAACGGGTATGGCCCCTGGTGATTATGACTTCACTTATACCGTGCCGGGCAACGGTCAATGCGGTGCCGACCAGGCCACTGTTCGTGTAACGATCGTGGCGGCCTTGGATGCAGGGGGCGATGGTACCCTGACCGTGTGCGGCTCCAACAACCTGGTGGATCTTTTCCCCGGGTTGACAGGAACCCCGCAGCCGGGAGGAACATGGGCGGACCTTTCCGGAACCAACGCCCTGATCGGGCAGTTCTTCAACGCCACCCTGGTGCCCGCAGGTACCTATAACTTCCGGTACGAACTGAGCGGTTCGGCCTCCTGCTCTGCGGATCAAGCCATGGTGAGCGTGACCGTTGTGGCCCCCCGCCGCCCGGGGAATAGCGTTGGCATTACCGTGTGCGGCAATAGCGGATCGTTCAGCCTCTTCCCACTGATCACCGGGAACCCACAGACCGGTGGGACCTGGAGCCCGGGCAACGGCACGTATGATCCAGTGGTGCATGCCCCCGGAGTGTTCACCTATACCCTGGTCGGAACATCTCCATGCCCGAACGCCACGGCCACCGTCACCGTGTCCGAAGTGGCGGCACCCATTGCCGGGAACAGCGCGGTGACCACCGTGTGCAGCAGCGATGGTCCTTTCAACATGACCTTGCGCTTGGGCGGTACGCCACAGCCGGGTTCATGGTCCTTCGGAGGTGTGGCACATTCCAATGTGTTCACCCCAGGGGTGGATGTCCCGGGCATCTATGTGTATACCGTTACGGGAACCGCACCATGTAGCGATGCGATCTCCACGTTGACGGTGAACGTGAACCAAGCACCCAATGCCGGAACCAACGGCGATACCACCGTGTGTAGCAATGGCGCAGCGTTCGCGTTGTTCGACCTGTTGTCCGGAGGAGCCATGTCCGGCGGCACGTGGACTCGTCCAGCGCCGGGTGGTTCGCACTCCGGGTTCTATCAGCCACCCACCGACCACCAAGGGGACTATACTTATACCGTCACCGGATCGGCGCCATGCCCGGCCGATGTGGCCATCGTGACCGTGACGGAGAATCCCGTGCCGAACGCCGGTACCGGTGGTCCCCTCACACTATGTGCGGGAGGTGCCAGTGTGAACTTGTTCAGCGTATTGGGAGGGAGTCCCCAGGCGAATGGCACCTGGACCGGACCAGCACCCAGCACGGCCGTCTTCAATGGTTCGTTCATTCCAGGGGTCACCACCCCGGGAACGTATACCTACACGGTGCCGGGGATCACGCCGTGTGCCAATGCGACCGCGAGCGTCACCGTTAGCCTGGTGCAACCACCAAGTGCCGGGTTGAGCCGTTCCATCACCATTTGCGATGATTCCGCGCCGTTCGCCATGGTCGATCGGCTTGGTGGCACGCCCATGTTGAACGGGACATGGACCGGCCCGGCGCCCAGCACCGCGGCCTCCAATGGGTTCTTCACACCAGGGACCACCGCCCCGGGGCTCTACACCTATACTGTTGCAGGCACAGCGCCTTGTGCCAATGCCACCGCCACCTTGAACGTGGTGGTGAACCCAAGGGCGAATGCCGGGAATGATGCTACGCTACCACTCTGTAGCAACAGTGGTGCACGGCCCTTGTTCCCTCTGCTTGGCACCAATGCTCAAGTGGGTGGCACTTGGAAACGCCAGTCCAATGGAGCGGCGCATAGTGGAGTCTTCCAACCAGGCACGGACCTCAGCGGGGTCTTCGTCTATACCGTGCAGGGTCCGATCGGATGTGGTGCGGATTCGGCATTCGTGGCCGTTACCGTGAACCAGGAACCCAATGCGGGCTACAACGGGCAGATCATCGTTTGCGATGACCAGCTTCCCCTTCAGCTCGTCACCGTATTGAACGGATCCCCACAACTCAACGGAACCTGGCGCGATCCATCCTTGGTCGCACATACCGGCATCTACCTGCCCGGCCAGAGCGCACCCGGGGTGTACACCTACACGGTGAATGGCATTGCACCCTGTGCCAATGCGACCGCACAAGTGAACGTGATCGAGAATGATCGGCCCGATGCCGGTGGTAATGGAACACGGATCGTCTGTAGTTCCGACCAGCCGTTCGCGCTTGCAACCGTGCTGACCGGTGCTCCGGATGGTGGCGGTGTATGGACCGGGCCTTCCGGAAACACGGTGGGTAGCCAGTTCATCCCAGGGACTTCGTTGCCCGGTGTGTACAAGTACCGCATCCAAGGACTGGCCCCCTGTGCATCGGACTCGGCCACGGCCACCATCGTGGTGAACCAGGCGGTGGATGCCGGCATCAGTACGGTGGTGCAGATCTGCTCTTCGAGCGCACCCGTGGCACTGATCGACCGGCTTGGCGGCACACCGGCCACCAGCGGTACGTGGACCTTCGGCGGAAGTGAACATTCCCAGTTCTTCGACCCGGCGGTGGATGTGAGCGGTGCCTACGTGTATACCGTCGTGGGCCTCGCGCCGTGCCCGAACAAGGTGGCCCAGGTACAGATCACGTTGGTTCCGGCGCCGGTCGCTGGAACGGATGGCACCATCGCCGCATGTGTCGGTGATGCCTCGATCACCTTGGCCAGCGGGCTGGGTGGGGCGCCGAATGCCGGTGGAACATGGACGGACCTGGATGGTAGCGGCCAGCTGAATGGAGGTCAGCTGAATGCCACCTCGCTCGCACCGGGTACCTATCGTTTCCGGTATACCGTGGCGGGCGTTGGGCCCTGTGCGGCAGCGAGCGCGGTGGTGACGGTGGTGGTATCCGATGCGCTCGATGCCGGTGACGATGTTTCGACCACGGTCTGTAAGAATCAGTTGGTGGATCTCTTCGGCCTGCTCGGGGGTACACCACAAGCCGGCGGTGGTTGGACCGATCTGGATGGCAGCGGCGGATTGATCGGCAGCGTGTTCAGCGGTGCCCAACTCAATGCCAACACCACATGGCGATTCCGCTACGTGATCCCCTCCACCGCATCCTGTGAAGGCGATACGGCCTTGGTGACCGTCCTGGTGGAGGATGGTCCGTTCGCAGGCTGCGATGGGTTCAAGGCCTTCTGCCTGAACGAAGCGCCCGGCCAGTTGATCAGTGCGTTGGGTTGTGGCCCGGATGCCGGTGGGTTCTGGCTCACCCCAGGCGGTGCGGTGCATCCGACCGGTGTCTTCCAGCCGGCGGTGGATACGCCTGGCGTATACAAATACGTGGTGCCTGCGGTCGGTGGATGTGCGGCCGATACGGCATTGGTCACCGTCGAGGTGAGGCAGCCGCCCAACGCGGGCAACGATACGAACGTGTCCATTTGCTCCACCGGGTCCGTAGTGGATCTGTTCACCACCCTCGGGCCGAACGCACAGACCGGTGGCCAATGGACTTTGGGCGGGGTTCAGGTCTCTGGCTTCTATAACCCTGCTGTGGATGTTCCCGGGACCTACCTCTATCGGGTGGTGGGGCAGGCACCCTGCCCGGCGGCGGTGGCGGCGGTCACCGTGACCGAACCCGTGGCGCCCTATGCGGGCGTGGATGCCACCATCGCCATCTGTTCCAGCGATGCCCCTTTCAATATGCGCTTACAGCTCGGGGGGCTGCCACAGCAAGGTGGGGTGTGGTATACCGAGGGAGGCGCCACGCATACCACCACCTTCAACCCTACGGCCGATCCCGGTGGGGTATACACCTATGTGGTCTCGGGGACCGCACCTTGTGCCAATGACACGGCCAGGCTCACGATCAACCGGTCGGTGGCACCTTTCGCTGGCGTGTCGTCCACGGTGTCCGCGTGCGCCACACAGGATTCGGTGGACCTGTTCGCGGCCCTGGGCCCCGGTGCGGGTATGGGTGGTATCTGGACCGACCTTGGCGCATCCGGTGCGCTCAATGGCCATGTGTTCGATCCCTCGGTGGCCGGTAATGGTACTTGGGCGTTCCAGTACGCGATCACGGCAACGGCCCCGTGCGTCAATGCGGTGAGCGTCATCACGGTAGAGGTTGGGGCCGGAGCCAATGCCGGCAACGACAGTGCGCTCACCATTTGCGGATCATACACCGCTTTCGATCTGTTCCAGGCCCTGGGCGGTGATCCGGATACCGGTGGTGAGTGGACCGCCATGGCCGGAGCACCTGGACTTTTGCCCGGTGGATTGCTCGATGCGACCCTGCTGCCGGTCGGCGGACAGAACGCTTTCGTGTATACCATCCAGGATCCTGGTTGCGGAACGGTACAGTCCACCGTGCTGGTCACCACCGTGGAATACCCGGATCCTGGTACGGCAACGGACCTGGTGGTGTGCGCAACGGCTGCACCGTTGGACCTGGCCGATCACCTGGGTGGTACACCCGATACCGGTGGCGTTTGGAGCGGTCCTGCCGGTGTGTTCGATGGTATGCTGAACCCAGCCACGCACCCCGGTGGAACGTACCGTTATACGGTGGAAGGCAATAGCTACTGTGCCGACACGAGCGCCGTGTTCACCATCGTCATCAACCAGACTCCGGACGCCGGCCTACCGGCGCAAGTGGTCCTCTGCGATACCCTGATCGCGTATCCGCTCCTTCAGGCCCTGAACGGCACCCCGGATCCCGGTGGCACATGGGCCGACCTGGGTGGCACAGGTGGTCTGACCGGGGATCTGCTGAACACGACGCACATGGATGTGGGTGTGCATGAATTCTTGTACACCGTTGCGGTGCAAGGCTGCAATTCGGCATCGGCGATGCTGAAGGTGGAGGTGATCTCCAACCCGATCGCCGTGGATGTGGTGGCTACCTGCAACGAACGGGATCGGACCTACGTGGTCACGTTCACCATCGAAGGAGGGGATCCTGGATCGTACATGGTGGTTGGGGACACAGGCACCATCACCACCACTGCACCTTACGTTTTCACCAGTGCGCCCGTGGTCGTGAGCAGGCCGTTCTCGGTGAGCTTGGGCGATGCGTTCGCCTGTTCGTCGGTCCTGGTCGAAGCCACCAGCCCATGCGACTTCGATACCGAGGTGTTCGTGCCGGAGTCGTTCTCGCCCAACGGTGACGGCACCAACGAGACCTTTGTGATCCCCGGCATAGAAGGGTACCCCGGCAATACCATCACCATATTCAACCGCTGGGGTGCCAAGCTCTATTCAGCTTCCGGGTATGACAACAAGAACGTGGTGTGGGATGGCTCCTCGCCCAACGCGACCCTCGCAGGGCCAGCGGCGGCGGGCACGTATTTCTATGTGCTCGATCTGGGCAGTGGGGGCGAGCCTTTGACCGGATACATCCAGCTGGTGCGATGAGGAAGTTCACTGTCATACCCATCATCGCGTTCTTCGCGACCCTCTGTGGTACCCGGGCCATCGCGCAACAGGATCCGCTGTTCGGCCAGTATATGTTCAATACGCTGGCTTTCAACCCCGCCTATGCCGGTAGTGCCGATGTGTTCACCGTGATGGCGCTTTCACGGCATCAATGGGTGGGTTTCGAAGGAGCCCCGGCCACACAGACCATCCTGGCCCATACACCACTGAAGAACGAAAGCATCGCGATCGGACTTAGCGCCATCAACGATCGTATCGGCCCGTCGCGCCAAACATCCGCCTATGCCGACTTCGCCTATCGCATCAAGACAGGAACCGATACCAGGCTGGCCTTCGGCCTGAAAGGTGGCATCAACATGTACCAGGCCGATCTGGCCTCGCTCTCCACGGTGGAAGTGGACCAGGCCAACGTGAATGTGAAGGGGCAGTTGCTGCCCAACTTCGGCTTTGGGATGTTCTGGCATGCTCCGCGTTTTTATGTGGGGGTGTCAGCCCCCAAGTTGCTGGAGAACGAGCTGGGCATGACCAACGGCATGGTGGTGCAGAAGGCCACCGAAGCGCGCCACTACTTCCTCATCGGTGGTTATGTGATGGACCTCTCCAAAGAGATCAAGTTCAAACCCTCGTTCATGCTGCGTGCGGTGCAGGGCGCGCCACTGTCGCTGGATATCAATGCCAACTTCTTGCTGCGCGAGCGGATCTGGTTCGGTGGCATGTATCGCCTGGGGAATGCCTTCGGGCTCATGGGACAATACCAGATCAACGATCAGTTGCGCGCTGGATACGCCTTCGATCTCACGACCACCACGATCGGCGCCTACAACGCGGGCACCCATGAGGTGATGCTGAGCTACGACTTCCGTTTCCTCAAGGGGCGCACCATCTCACCCCGCTATTTCTGATGCTGCGCAACATCCTCCTCCTGTTGGCCCTGTGTGTGATCCCGCTCTTCGGGATGACGCAAGGCAACGCGGATCCCTACATCAAGGAAGCCGATCGTCACTTCGCCCAAATGGCCTATGCCAGGGCCATTGATGGCTACCTGGCCGCTACGGAGCTGGGCGCCGTGAATGAGCATGTGACCAAACGCCTGGCCGAATGCTACATGCGGTTGGGTCGGAGCGATAAGGCCGAGAAGTGGTACGAGATGGTGGTGAAGTTCCTCAACCGCGAACCACGGGAGATGTACAACTATGCCGAGGCCCTGAAGAGCAACGGTAAGTACGTGGAAGCGGAGGAGTGGATGGATCGGTACCTGGCGGCCACCGCGCCGGAGGGAGCGCCGCGCAGGAGCAACCTGAACGGTTTCGCCCGGAAGTTCCTGGCCACACAGGATCGTTTCATCGTACGGCCGGTGAGCGTGAACACCCCGTTCTCCGATTTCGGCACCGCATGGCTGGGTGCCGACCATGTCGTTTTCTCCTCCGCACGCCATGTCACCACGGGCATTGAAAGACGCGCAGCCTGGAACGACCAGCCCTTCCTGGACCTGTTCGTCGCCGAGGTGACGCCCAACGGCGACCTGATCAACGCCCACCCGCTGGAAGGTGCGGTGAATACCAAGATGCACGAGGGCCCCGCCACAGCCAGCGCGAATGGCGATGTGCTGTGGTTCACGCGCAATACCTACCACGGTGGACGGGCACAGCGGAGCGCCGAAGGCATTTCGCGACTGGCCATCTACAAGGCCTATGCACAGGGCGGATCCTGGGGGCGCGTGGAGCAATTCCTGTACAACAACAGCGAGATCTCCGTGGGTCATCCGGCGCTGTCACCCGATGGGAAGCGCCTGTTCTTCGTGAGCGATATGCCCGGCGGCCATGGTGGAACGGATATTTACATGTGCGTGGACCAAGGTGGCCAATGGGGAGAGCCGGTGAATCTGGGCACCGCCATCAACACGCCGTTCAACGAGTCGTTCCCGTTCGTTGGGGCCGATGGCACGCTTTTCTTCTCCAGCAACGGCCATCCTGGGCTCGGTGGGTTGGATATCCTGGCGGCCAAGTACCTCGGCCTGGACGAGTTCGCGCCGCCGATGAACCTGGGCGCACCGGTCAACGGCACCGCCGATGATTTCGGCCTGATCATCGACAAGGCGAATCGCCGGGGGTTCTTCTCCAGCAACCGGGACGGGGGATCCGGGGACGATGACATCTATGCCTTTGAGATGCTGGCCCCGCTGGATCAACGCTTCCTAGTGACCGGCCTGGTGATCGATGACGATAACGGGTCTCCGCTGATCGAGCTGGAAGTGAAACTTCTGGACAAGAAGGGCCTCGTATTGGCCACCACCACCACCGATGTGCGCGGTGAATACACCTTCCCGGTGGAAAAGGACCGTGAGTACCAGCTCAAGGCCGAGATGAAAGGCCGCTATCCCGGGATCCAGCATTTGAGCACCGATCGTATCGAACAACAACAGATCCTCACACGCGATATCCACCTGGTGGCCAATGCGGGCATCTGGCTCCGGGGCACGGTCCGTTACATGGATGCACCGGGTTTCGTGGACGATGTGAATGTGACCGTGGTGAACCTCAGCAGCTTTTTCTCCGAGAGCTTCAAGACCGGCGATGGCGGGGACCTCAGTATCCGCATGCAGAGCAATGAGGAGTTCGAGGTGTTGTTGGAAAAGCCCGGATACTACAGTATGAGCATTCCCGTGAGCACCATCGGGATGCGCGAAGGCATCATCGACCTGAATGAGGTGCGCGACCTATCGCTGGAGCCTATGGTGGTCGGTACACCTGCGCCGTTCAAACATGTCCGCTGGGGGAAGAATGATGTGAAGCTCGACCCCATCGCCCGGACCGAACTGGACGCCTTCGCGGAGCGCTTGAACGTGAATCCCGGAGTGAAGATGGAGATCGCGGTACACAGCGATGCACGTGAGGGAACCGATGCGGCCAAGCTCGACCAGCGCAGGGCAGAGGCCATCGTGGACCACCTCGTTGCCAAAGGTGTTGCACGCGATCGGCTGGTGGCCAAGGGTTATGGCATCAGCAAGCTCAAGAACCATTGTGCGCCGGGTGTGACCTGTACCGAGGCCGAGCATGCGCAGAACCGGCGCGTGGAGTACTCGGTCCTTTCCATCACCCAGGAATAGCAAAGGGGAGCGGGGCGAAATGGAAGCCCCTTCCGCTGAAGTGATCGAGCACAGCGGGCAGGGCCACGCGCAATCGGGGTGCGGCTTTCAGGCTGTCGTGGAACACCACGATGGAACCGGGCCGCGCATGGCGGATCACGCTTCGGTTGCAATACGCGCCATCGAGCCGGGTGTCGTAGTCACGGCTCAACACATCCCAAAGCACGATCCGGTGGCTCCTTCGGATCACCTTGGCCTGCGAACGGGTGAGGCTGCCATACGGTGGCCTGAAGGCGGGGGTGTTGGTCCATTCCTGTGCCCGTCGGACGTTCTCCAGGTAGGCTGGCAAGGGTGTGGTGCGCCCGCGTGGATGGTCCCACGTATGATTGCCGAGGCCGTGTCCTTCGCTGCGGATCCGGGCCAGGATGTCCGGGTGGGCGGCGCTGTTGCGTCCGATGCAGAAGAAGGTCGCCTTGGCATCATGCGAGGCCAGTTCATCCAGCACCCAGGGTGTCACCTCCGGGATGGGGCCATCGTCGAAAGTGAGGTAGAGCACTTTCTCCGCCGTAGGTATCCGCCACACGTACCCCGGCAGGAGCCATTGCAGGATCCGAGGTACGTGGGCGGGTGTCATGGCCGCTAAAAGCGCATGCGGCCACCGGCTTTACGACCGCTGCGCATCTCCATGAGCTTGCCTTGATATTGCTCTTCGACGGCCTCGAATCGTTGTTGGAGCCCTTGACCGAAGGTGCTGTCCGCGGCCGTTGCTGACATCGTGAGCCGACCCATCACCGCGTGTGTGATGGATAGCTCCTGTTGCAGCTTTTCTGCGAACTTGGCGTCCAAGCTGAGGTAGTAGGCCATGTTCTCCTCCATCACGGAGAACAGGCGCTCGGTGAGCGCATTGGCCTTCTCGTTCTTCTTCAGCGCGTAATAGGCTTCCACCGTGGGGAGCAGGATCCGATCGTACGGTACGTTGCGCTCGGGCATCTTCGCAAGAGAGAGATCCAGTACGTTCTCGGCCTCGGCCATGCGGCCCTCCTCGATCAGCGCCTCCGCCAGACTGCTCAATTGCAAACGCAGGTTGGTGGTCATGCGCAGGATGTTCTCGTCCAGGTAGATCTCGCCTTCGGTATCCATGTTGCCCCACTTGAACTTGTCCATCACGTTGTGGTACATGATGTCCGTGGCCACACGGCCGTTCATGTTCGGGTTGCGGTTGGGCGAGTAGGCCGGCACCAAGCGGTAGGTAAGACCTTCCAGTTGGAAGTGATCCTGCAGGTTGATGTAACTATCCGGCCCCGTGGTCACCGCGAAGTAGATGGGGCGTTGCCAGTTGTTGTTGGCCAGCATGTCCAGTACAAGGAGGTGATTCTTCATCAGCACCTGCCGCTCGATCTTCCAGTTGACACGGGGCACCCAGGTGGTGTCGCCCGGCTGCAAGGTGCCCGACCCGAACACCGCGGCGCTGTCCGCCGCCACGCTGAACATGTCCGTGGGGAACCAAGCGTCCTTCACACCCCGCTGGAACAGCACCTGCATGTTGCGGTCGTTCGTCACGAAGGCCATCATCTCCTTCAGGTCGCGGTACGTTTTGCCCTGCGGGATCAAGGCCACCACATCGCGTGTGCCCTGGCGGTATTTTCCGGGGTCCATCATGATGGGCACCGGATCGCTTTCGTAGGCCCTGCGGCGCATCTGATCGGCGTACCAGTCGGTATTCAGCAGGCTCAGGTTCACCACGCGCACATCGGTGCGGATGCCCTCCACTTCCTGGGCGTACCACAGCGGGAAGGTGTCGTTGTCGCCATTGGTGAACAGGATCGCGTTGGGTGCGCAGCTCTCCAGGTAGTCGCTGGCCAGGTCGCGCGCGGGCATCCGGGTGCTCCGGTCATGGTCGTCCCAGCCGTCGGCCACCATCACCGCGGGGATGATCAGGCCCAGTGCCGTGGCCAGCGTGGCCTGCACCGCCCCGTTCTTCAGGACCTTGCCCAACAAGTGGAACATCCCCAGTGCGGCACCGCCCAGTACGGCCATGTACAGGATCGCGTACGACATCGCATGATCACCGTCCCATTCCACCAGGTATTTCAATACCCCCAGGCCGAATGCGGTGCCAACGACCATGCCCAGCTCCTTCTGGGTCACCGTGCGTGCAGCATCATACAAGGCCAGCACACCTAGTCCGATCCAGATCGCGAAGGCGTAGAAGGATCCCACGTACGCATAGTCCCGCTCGCGAGGCTGGTAGGGGTACTGGTTCAGGTAGATCACGATGGCGATGCCCGTGAAGAAGAACAGCAGCATGGTGATGCTCCAGTCCTTGGGATGCCGTGCCAATTGGAACACCATGCCGATCATGCCCAGAAGCAAGGGCAGCAGATAGAACCGGTTGTAGCCCTTGTTCTGTGTCATGCTGGCGGGCAGCTGATCCTGTGCCCCGAGGCGCTGCTCATCGATCATGTCCACCCCGCTCAGCCAGTTCCCATCCACGATGTTGCCATGCCCCTGGATGTCGTTCTGCCGTCCCGCGAAGTTCCAGAGGAAGTAACGCCAATACATCCAGTTCACCTGGTAGTTGGTGAAGAAGCTGAGGTTCTCGCCGAAGGTGGGCTTGTGGATCACCGTGGGCTTGCCCTCCCGATCGGTGGAGCGCATGGGACGGCCCTTGAAATCGCTCCACTCCTTATAGGCGTCCACATGGCTGCGTTGTGAGCTGTACATGCGCGGGAACAGCATGGTGAACTCCGGTTCGTACACCACTTCGGTGCCTTTGCGCGGATCGGTGATCACGTAGGCGTGCTCGATCGTGTGGCCCGGATTCTCCTCCACGAAGTGCTTCGCGCTCCAGCCGTCGTATTCGTTCTTCACCAAGCGGCCGTCCTTCTCGATACGGTACACCGCGCTGTACACCGGGGTGCCGTCCTTGCGCTCGTTGGAGTACGGCGAGTCCCAGAACTGCCCGATCAACAGCGGGCGGTCGCCATACTGTTCGCGGTTCAGGTAGCTCACCAGGTTGAACACGTTCTCCGGGTTGTTCTCATCGATCGGTGGATTCGCTAGGCTGCGGATCACCGTCATGGCATAGGTGCTGTACCCGACCAGGACCACGGTGATCCCCAGGACCACGGTATTGGCCACCACACGGCCCGTGCGTTGGGTCCAGCGCAGGCCCGCCACGATAAGACCCGCGAGCAGCAAAAAGTAGAACAGGTTCCCGGAGTTGAACGGAAGCCCCATGTCATTCACGAACAGCAGCTCGAATTTGCCCGCCACCTTGGCCACCCCGGGGATGATGATGGATTGGATGGTGCCCAGGATGATGGCGCTGATCACGAGGGCTGTGATGATGCCACGAGGCGTGGTCTCGTACCGTTTGAAGTAGTACACCATGGCGATGGGCGGGATGCACAACAGGGCCAGGAGCTGAACCCCGATGCCCAAGCCCAGCAGGTAACAGATCAGGATGAGCCAGCGGGTGCTGTGCGCTTCGTGTGCCACGTTCTCCCACTTGAGGATGGCCCAGAAGGTGACCGCCGTGAAGAGCGACGACATGGAGTATACCTCGGCCTCCACCGCACTGAACCAGAAGGTGTCGCTCCAGGTGTAGGCCAAGGCCCCCACGATGCCGCTGCCCAGGATGGCGATGATGCCACCCGTGGACAGTTCCTTCTCGTTCCGGGTCACCAGCTTGTGGGCCATGTGCGTAATGGTCCAGAATAGGAACAGGATGGTGAGTGAACTGCACAGGGCGCTCAGGGTGTTGATGGCCACCGGGACCTTCTCCGGCGAAACGAACGCACTGGCCACCCGGCCGATCATCATGAACAGCGGGGCTCCAGGAGGGTGGCCTACCTCCAATTTGTTGGCTGTGGCCAGGAATTCACCGCAATCCCAGAAGCTGGCCGTGCGCTCTATGGTGGATACGTAGGTCCAGGTGGCAATGAGGAACACCAACCAACCCGTGATGATGTTCAGCTTCTTGTAGTTCATGCGCAGGGTGCGGGAGTTGCGGTAAGGGCCACACCCTCAGCCGAAAGACGGGGCGTGGGCGGCGAAAATACCGAAACTACCGACGGCCGCACCGTTCCAATGTGTTGCTTGAATGCCCGGATCGTTTACTTTTGCCGCGCTTTGGTGCCAACCAAGGCGGTACTGGCCGATGGTGTAACTGGCAACACGTCTGATTTTGGTTCAGAAGAGTCCAGGTTCGAGCCCTGGTCGGCCAACAGGAGAACCCCGCGAAAGCGGGGTTCTTTTTTTAGCGGTCCGGACGGGAAGTGTGTTCCTGCGGCCGCCGGGGCACCAGGGGCATACGCAGGGCCTCTGCGGGTCGGGGTCATGCGCGAGGAACAGCGCCCGGAACGGTCCGCGCCGGATCCTGCCGCAGCAGCGCGCACATGCAGGCGTACAGCTCCGGAAGCCGCTCTTGGTAAGCCACGGGTTGCTCGAAGAAGTATTCCACGGCCACCGCGAAGAACTCCGCTTGGTTGGTGCCGGCATAGGCCCGGAAGAAATGGGGCTGTCCGGTGCCGATCCGTTCGATCTGTTCCGCCGCGAGCGCCTTCCAGCGGGTGAGCAGGGCGGGGGAGAGGAAATGGTCCTCACCGTTCTCGATCCCATCCTCGAACCAGAGCGCATGGGCCATTTCGTGCAACCCCACGTTGTGTGCATCATCGGGCGTGGCGAACCCTTGTTGGAAGTGCGACCAGGAGAGCACGATCGTGCCGCGCTTGGGGATCACCTCGCCGAGGTGGTGCTTGCCGGTGCGTTTGTTGAGGTAGGTGTCCGGGAAGATCAGGATGTGGGAGAAGTGGATCAGCAACAGGCGGTCGAAGCCGAGGGTGACCTGCGCTGCCGCAGCAGCGATGCGTACGCGCATCTCGCGCGTCACCTCGATGCCTTTCCCGATCCACTCCTTCTCGAAGACCAGCTCCTTCACCCGCCGCTCGAACCGGGTGCGTAACGCAGGCGGCAGTGCGCGGTAGTAGGCGCTCCATCGGGCCAGGATGGCGCGGTCCTCGGCGGCCAGCGGGGTCAAGGAGTGGCCGATGAGGCCGACCAGCCCCAGGAGTTCGCGGAAGAAATGGATCAGCAGTCCGGCTACGGCGGCGATGATCCCGAGCACCAGCAGCACCAGCGCGATCCACGACGCCGCCTGTTCCATCCGGGGTCAGTATCGGACCTTGTCGGCCTTCGCCTTCCACAGGCCGAAAACGGCTTGGGCCTCTTCGCGCAACCGATGGTCCGTGGGGATGCGTCGGGCATCGTACGGCAGTGGCAGTTCGTCGTAGATCAGTTGGTCGTCGAATCCGGCGTCCGCGGCATCTTCCCGGGTGCCGGCGAAAACGATACGGTCCGGACGTGCCCAGTAGATCGCTCCCAGGCACATGGGGCAGGGCTCGCAACTGGTGTACAACACACAGCCCTCCAATTGGAAGGACCCGAGTTGGCGGCACGCTTCACGGATCGCCACCACTTCCGCATGCGCCGTGGGGTCGTTCGAGCTGGTCACACGGTTGTTCCCCCGGCCCACGATAACGCCGTTCCGCACGATCACGCAGCCGAAGGGCCCGCCATCGCCGCGTTCCATTCCTTCTTTCGCCAGCGCCACGGCGGCGCGGAGGTAGTCGATGTCCATCGGGTCTTGCATGGGGCGTGTCCTGTGATGTGTGATCCTGCAAATAAACCCTTCCGCAGGGAACCGCGCCATGGGATCCGCAAGGCCAACACGGAGTGGCCCACCTTGGACGGATACGTTCCAGAACGCGGGCCACGTACCCTTCCGGATGGGCGGCGCGCTCCATGCCCTGGGCTGGTTCCTTCGGGGGCGATCACGGTGCTGGCATGCGCCGTCCGGAGGTCGACTATCTTTCCGGACCACCGGCCCCATTCCCATGTTCATCACTTCACCCACGAAGCGTCTCGCCTTCCATGGCAAAGGCAGCGACCTGTTCGTCATCCTGCTGCTGAACATGTTCCTCACCCTCGTCACCTTGGGTCTGTACTACCCCTGGGCCAAGGTGCGCAGGCTCGCTTGGTATTACGAGAACAGCACCTTGGATGGGCACCCCTTCCATTTCCATGGCACCGGCAACGAGATGTTCAAGGGTTTCATCAAGGCACTGGCGTTGATCGCACTGATCTACATCCCGTATCTGATCGGGGTGTTCCTGGAGGATCCGGTCGTGATGCTGTTGGGTTTCCTGGTGATCATGGGCGGTATGTTGGCCATTTTCCCCCTGGTGATCCACGGCACTTTGCGCTACCGCTCCAGCCGCAGCAGCTGGCGGGGCATCCACTTCGGCTACCGGGGCCACCTGCGCGAGCTCTATCGCATCTGCCTGCGCGGTGGGTTGCTTACCCTGATCACCTTCGGTATCTACGGCGCTTGGTTCGCCATGGATCTGCGCAACTATACCATCGGCAACCTGCGTTATGGCGCTTCCTACTTCCGCTATCAGGGCGATGGCATGGCCTATTTCCTGATGAACCTGAAGGGCTACCTGCTCACCTTGATCACGTTCGGTATCTACGGGTTCTGGTGGCAGCGCGATCTCTTCAACTATCACGTGGACAACCTGAGCTGGCATTTCCCGGAGGGGCGAAGGATCGGGTTCAAGGGCACCGCTTCGGGAGGTGGATTCTTCGAGCTCATGGTGGTGAACGTGCTGATCGTGATCCTCACCCTCGGCATCGGCTTCGCCTGGGCCGAGGTGCGTACCATGCGGTTCGTCATGGAGAATAGCACCATGGCCGGAGATGCCGACCTGGATGCCGTGGTGCAGACCGAACAAGAGCATAAGGATGCCATGGCGGACGACCTCGGCGACCTGTTGGACATCGGCCTATTCCTCTAAGGTGGAGCGAACGGTACAGGCGGTCTATTACGATGGTGCCACCAGCAGGCCCCAGGAGGCCACCGTGCGCGTGGGCGAACACAACACCTTGGAGGTCGAACTGCCCGGTGGCGACCGCTTCCAATGGCCGCTGGAGCACGAGGGCATGGCATGGGAACGTAGCCGCGCCATGTTGCGCCTGGCCTTCGGCGAACATCCCCGCCGGGTGCTGTTGATCCGCGACGAACCCTTCATCGAGAGCTTTGTGCTGCGGATGCGCTACACCGGCCGCCAAGGCACCTACGATCGCATGCTCGCCATCGCGCGTAGTGGTCCGGTGTTGTTCTTCCTGGGCGTGATCGCCGTGCTCGTGTGCGCGTACCTGTGGGTGTTGCCATGGACCGCCGAGCGCCTGGTGATGGTGGTGCCGAGAAGCGTGGATGAACGTATCGGGGAAGCGGCATACCAACAGTTGGCCCTCGCCCTGCGCGAGGATCGGGACCGGACCCGGGCTTTACAAGAGTTCGGCGATCGTCTGAAGCTCGCACCAAGCTACGCGCCCACGTACCACGTGGTGCAGGACGATCAGGTGAACGCCTTCGCGCTGCCCGGGGGCCACATCGTGGTCTTCACCGGCATCCTCGACAAGATGGACTCGGCGGAGGAGCTGGCCGCACTGCTCGCCCACGAGGCCACCCACGTGGAGGAGCGCCACAGCACCCGGATGATCGCGCGGAGCATGGCCGGCTACCTGTTCCTCTCGCTGCTCATCGGCGATGTGAACGCCGTGGTGGCCGTGGTGGCGGACAACGCCAATGCCCTGCGCAACCTGGACTACGGCCGTGGGTTGGAAAGCGAGGCCGATGAGGTGGGGCAACAACGCCTTTGGGAGAACGGGGTGGACCCCCAGGCCATGGTGAAGCTCTTGGAGCTGTTGCAGCGCGAAGCATCGGATATGCCCCAGGAGGTCGCGTTCCTCAGCAGCCACCCGCTCACCAGTGAACGCATCGCCGCGGCACAGGCCAAGGCGCAGGAGCTGGGTGTGCCGGACCGTGCGAACGATGCCCTCGTTGAGCCGTTCCGCAGGGTGGTGGCCGGTACCGAGCGACCTCAGGGGCCGAACGAGGGCCAGGCCCACTGAGCGTTATCGACCACCATGGTCGCCGCTGTTCTTGGGCGTAGGCGATGCGGTTGCGGTTACCGGTTGCCGCAGAACAGCGGTTCCCTGGGTTCCGAAGGGAAGAACGGGGCCTGGCGTCCCGCTCATCCCTTCACCTCCGCCCCGGTTCCTGCTGAAGGTGCCATCAAAGGCCCAGCAGGAACACCCCGGGTAGCTTACCTTGCTGACGGTTCTCGTCACGACGCACCCGTATGTGGGCGACCCTGAAGCCATTGGAACCAACCCATCCGGCAACAAGACGAACCGCCTCCAACCGCATGGCCAAGCAAGGAACACCGCCCTCCAACCGCACAGCTCGTGGTGGCTTTACGCATAGCGCATTTTGTGCTGCATCTTTGCCAATAGCCTCATTGTCAGGCGGTTGAACAATGCCAGAGGCGCCGGGGAGTTGCGTCTATTACTGAGTTATGGGCAACCCTAACAGAACAGCGTATCAACAGAAAAATATGACAGAAGTACATCATTTAAACTGTGTTAAAATCGTTTCGCCAATCAACGACAATGTTTGCGGACATTGCTTGTTA
>CAUJED010000174.1:0-20032 GCA_963169535.1 Bacteroidota bacterium
CGACCTGCATGGCGGAAACCTGGTGCGCGAACTCTTCAAGGTGAGCGGCAACCGGTTGGAAGTGCGGGCATGGGGTGGCGACCGTATGGCCGCTGCCGGGGCGGAAGTGGTGAAGCACTATCGCGAACTGGCCTTCATGGGCTTCACCCAGGTGGTGATGAACCTGCGCACCATTCTGAGGAACCTGGAGAACTGTAAAAAGGACCTCGAGGTGTTCAAGCCCGATGCGCTCATCCTGATCGACTATCCCGGGTTCAACCTGCGTATCGCCGAATGGGCCCATGCGCAGGGCATTCCGGTGCACTACTACATCAGCCCGCAGGTGTGGGCTTGGAAGAAGGGCCGGGTGCGTACGATCAAGCGGGTGGTGGACCGCATGTACGTGATCCTGCCTTTTGAGGAGGAGTGGTATGCGAAACACGGTTATGAGGTGGAATTCGTAGGCCATCCGCTGCTCGATGCCATCGAGCAGGAGGGTAGGGCCCCGCTGGAGCCCCTTCCCGGTGCGGACGATCGGCCGGTGGTGGCCCTGTTGCCGGGCAGTCGGCACCAGGAGATCGCACGTATGCTACCGTTGATGGCCCAGGTGGCGCGGCGTTATCCCGACTATCGGTTCGTGCTGGCCGCCGCCCCATCGGTACCCGATACGGTCTACGTCGAGGGGATCAAGGGCTCGCCCATCGATGTGGTGAAGGGGCGCACCTACGACCTGTTGCGCCATGCACATGGTGCCTTGGTCACCAGTGGTACGGCCACCTTGGAAACGGCCCTGTTCGGTGTGCCCGAGGTGGTGTGCTATAGCGGCAGTGCGCTCAACGTATGGATCGCGAAGCGCTTGGTCGACATCCGGTTCATCAGCCTGGTGAACCTGATCATGGACCGCGAGGTGGTGCGTGAGTTGATCCAACAGGACCTGTCCGTACGAACCCTATGCTCCGAGCTGGAGCGCATCATGGCGCCCGGTGTTGCCCGCACCGCCATGGAAAAGGACCTGGCACGGTTGCGCGAAAAGCTGGGCGGGCCAGGTGCTTCGGCCAAGGTTGCCAATGCGGTGTGGATAAGTCTGCAAGGCCAGGGTTGATCGCTGCGATACCTCCCGGTACTTTCGGCGCCGAATGCGTCTTACCACGCTGCTTTTCGCGTTGCTTCTCCCCCTGTGCATGCTGGCCCAGGAAACGGTGTTGCGTATCGGTATCCTGCGTGAGCGAACGTTCCGTAGTGTGCTGGTGATGAGCGCCAAGGGTACGTGCACCGTGTTCGCCGATGGCGAACGCAAGGGCGAGATCCAGGTGAACGACGGGCTGCGTATCGATCTCGCCGGTCGCCACCTCACCGCCAGATCCCTCAACCTATCGGTCACGGCCAAGGAGTCCATCGAACTGGTGCCCCGCATGGACAACAGCGGCCTGCGCTTGCGCTTGCCGGAGAGCAAGATGGCCGAGCGGACCTACCCGGGTAGTCTCCGTATCATCAGCGAAGGTGGGCGCCTGGTTCTGGTGAACAGCGTGCCGCTGGATGCTTATACCGCCGGTGTGGTGCAAGCCGAAGCCGGTAGGGAGCATCGGCAGGAGTATTACAAACTCCAGAGCGTGAGCTGCCGGACCTATGCCTTGAGCAATGTGCGCAAGCATGCCCCCGAAGGCTTCGAGCTATGCGATGCCGTGCACTGCCAGGTCTATCACGGAGCGTGCAAGGTGGATAGCATCAAGATGGCCGTTGAGGCCACGCACAACATGGTGCTGGTGGATGCCGACATCAAACTGATCCACGCCCTGTTCCACAGCAATTGTGGTGGGGAGACGATGAACGCCGAGGATCTGTGGGCCAAACGCGAACCCTACCTGCGCGCCACGGTGGATACATACTGCCGCAGCGAACGGAACGCCACCTGGCAACGTACCCTCACGAAGAAGGAATGGGTCGGCTACCTCGAACGTCGATTCGGGGTGAAGACCTCGGACAAGTCAGCGTTGGCCGCAGTGCTCAACTACGAACCGCTGTGCCGCGACCTGTACCTGGGCAACACCACTCCCCTGATCCCGCTGAAGCATGTGCGCGAAGACCTGAAGTTGAAGTCCACCTTCTTCTCGGTGACCACCACGGGCGAGCAGGTGGTGCTTAACGGCCGTGGATTCGGACATGGTGTTGGTCTATGTCAGGAAGGTGCCATGCATATGGCCCGCGACGGGAAGAGCTACATCGAGATCTTGCGGCACTACTACACCGATGTCCACCTGGTGGACGTGAATACACTGGATTTTTTCCGCGATGCGGAGAAGCCCAAGGATACCGCTGGCCCCAAGCGGTGAATACGGTGCGTGAGGAACATCGGTCCACACGTACTGTAGGCGGTTGCTTCCACTGAATGCCTGCTGGACCCGACGATGTTGTGCCACCTACGGTAGAACGGTGGGGTCTACGCCTCCTGCACCCGCCACCAACTGGCTTTGCGGGGGTGCAATAGAGCGTTGTACACGAATGCGCCGATCAAGCAGCCGGTGGCGATCCCTGCGAGTGCGAACAGCACATTGAGCACACTGCCTCCGGTGTCCATGCCTGTGGCCAGGGCCGTTACGCTCATCAGCCCGAAGGAGCCCGGGGTGAGCAACCAGAATCCGGGAAGGAAGGTCACGATCGAGGGCGGGCCTTTGAAGCGGAATTCGATCACCAGGGCGGTCATCATCATGAGGGCGGCCCCGAAGAAGGTGGTGGAGGCCCCGTGGATGAAGAGGCCGGAGAAGGTCTGGCCGATGTACGCGGAGAACGCGGTGATGAGCATGAAGATGAGCGACCGGCGCTTACTGCTCTGGTAGATGTGCAGGCCGAAGGTGAAGATCACCACGCCCACCCATGGCCAATAGGCAGGGAGCCGTTCGGCGAACTGGGTGGCGTAGCGTACGCTGCCATCATCGAAGGCCTTGAAACCGCCGATGATGCCGAAGGCCAGCAGCACCAACCGGGTGAAGCCCGCCACCATGCGGCTGGCTCCGGAGATGATGCTGTTGTACGCCAGTTCGATCACACTTACCGTGAGCATCATCCCGGGCAGGAAGGTGATCAGCGGTGGGATCAGGATGTTGAGCGGCGGTTCTTGCAATCCGTGGCGATAGCCGATGGCCACGCCTGCACTGAGCAGGAAGGATACCACCACGGGCAACACCACCGACCATGAAGGGCGCCGGCGTGCCACCACCAGGATCAGCGCGCAAACAAAGGCCATCAGGCTGGTGATGAGCAGGCCGTTGATCGACGGGCGCAGCATCAGCGCCACGCCGAGGGTGGTCATCAAATAGCCGCATACGTATCCCACATCGCCGTAGAAATGGGGCGTGTTCCACATGATATCGATGCGGTCAAGCCCTTCCTGCGGTGTCAGTTCGCCTTTCCGTGCGGAGCGGGCGATGGTGAACACCTCCTCGATCTGGTCGAACCGAAGTGTCGCCACGCGGTAGGCGCCATGCGCCATGTCCACCTGGTGTTCTTCGCCGCCTTCCCACTTCAAGAACAGCACCGTGGGTAGAACGAACACCTGAACGTTGGGCTCGCCGTTCACCCGGGCGATCATCGCCAAGTCGCGTTCCACTAAGGATACCGCGTTCCCTGCGTTCAGCTGTGCCTGGCCCAGGCGTCCGAGGAAGCGGAGCAGCGTGGTGCGTTCCTTGGAATGGGTGAGCTTGTTCACGGTGCGAAAGTAGCGGCACCAGGACACGGGCCGTCGCACGGGTGATGGATCCTACCTTCGCAGCCGCGCCTTCACCCATCGTACACGGCGCATACCCATGGCACAGGCGCGCATCACGGTGAACGACACCCAGGACCGCATACAGCGGGGACATCCATGGATCTTCGCCAACCAGATCGTCAGGGAAGAAGGGACGTACGAGCCCGGCGACATCGTACAGGTGTTCGATGCGCGCAACCGACCATTGGGGCAAGGCTACATCAACCCGGCCTCGCTGATCAGGGTCCGCCTGCTCACCCCGCAGGTGGATGTACGCGTGAACAAGGAGTTCATCGCAGGGCGGGTCCAGCGTGCGTGGGAATACAGGCAGCGCATGGGGTATCGGGGATCGTGCCGGGTGGTGTTCGGCGATGCCGACTTCCTTCCGGGTCTGGTGGTGGATAAGTTCAACGATGTCCTATCCGTGCAGTTCCTCACCTTGGGCATGGAGCGCTGGCGGGAGGTGGTGCTCGAAACCCTCGCCTCGGTCATCGGCGCCCAGGGCATATACCTGCGCAACGATGTGCCCATTCGGGAAAAGGAAGGGCTGTCGTTGGAGAAGGGCCCCCATGGCAAGGCCTTCAAGACCGACCTGCTGATCGACGAGAACGGATTGAAGCTGCATGTGGACGTGGCAGAAGGTCAGAAGACCGGTCACTTCCTGGACCAGGTGCAGAACCATGCGGCGATGCGGGGCATCAGCCAAGGCCAGCGCGTGTTGGACTGTTTCACCCATACCGGAGGCTTCGGGCTGCATGCGGCGTACTATGGGGCCAAGACGGTGCTGGGCCTGGACATCAGTGAGGATGCCGTGGCACAAGCCACGCGCAACGCGGAGGTCAACGGGCTGAAGGAGTGCCGCTTCGCTGTGGCCAATGTGTTCGACCACCTGACCGAGATGAGTCGAAAGGGTGAACAGTGGGATGTGATCGTGCTGGACCCACCGGCCTTCGCCAAGAGCCGTGGTGCCATCGACAACGCATACCGCGGGTACAAGGAGATCAATCTGCGGGCGTTGAAGTGCATCCCCAGTGGTGGTTTCCTGGTGACCTGTTCCTGTTCGCAACACATGACGCCGGACCTGTTCCGGAAGATGGTGGCCGAAGCCGCACGCGATGCAGGCCGCCGGTTGCGCGAGGTGTACTGCGGTGCCCAACCACCGGATCACCCGATCCTTTGGGGTGTGCCGGAGACGCACTACCTGAAGTGCTTGATGTTGGAGGTGGTCTGAAGGCGGTCGGAGCAACGTCCACCGGTCCATGGGCAGCCGTGGTCGTTCGGGCCTACCATGGGGTGGGGCTGATGTGGAATGTGCTACATTCAAGCTCCCAAGGTCAGTCGGCCCATGATCCAAGGTGCGGTGGACCCATTGCGTGTCGTGGCAGGTGCGCCGATGCTACGGCTTGCACTACCGCTGATGTTGGGCATGGTGCTGGCGATGCGGTGGTCTCTACCGCTGGCGCCGGCATTAGCGGTGCTGGCACTGCTCTCCGTGGTGGCTTTCGCGGTGTTCGCACGCAGGCTTCCCTTTGCCACCCGTGGAGTTCGCGGCGCTGTCTCCATGGCCTGGTTCCTGGTGTTCGGGATCTGCTGGCAGGAGTTGCGCGATCCGCTCACGCAACCCACGCACGTGGCGGTGGATGGTGTCGATCGGCTGCCTCGGGTGCTTCGGGTCACCGCGGTGAACGGGATCAGTGACAAGGTGGTGCGGGCCGATGCGGACGTATTGGCCATGCTCCGCGATGGCGTGGTGTATACGCGCACCGGAGCGGTCATGCTCACACTATTGCGCAAGCCTGGCGAGGCCGATCCCGTGGCCGGTGATGAGTTGATGCTGCGGAGCGTCGTGTTGCCCATTACCCGTGTGGCCGACCCGGGCGGTTTCGATCGCGGTGCCTGGGCGGCGTCGCGTGGACTTCATCACGAGACATTCGCAGGCTCGGGCGATTGGAGGATCATCGGTCATGGGTGGCAATGGACGGACCTGTTCGAGCCAACCCGTCAGCGGATCGCCACCTGGCTGGTCGAAAGTGGTCTGTCCTATCGCGAACGGGCCCTGGCCAAGGCATTGGTGCTTGGCCTCCGCGACGAATTGGACCACGAACAGAAGGACGCCTTCGTGAAGAGCGGCACGGTGCACATCCTTGCGGTGTCGGGGTCGCACGTCGGGTTCATCTATGCCATGTTACTGTTCTTGTTGGACTGGTGGGGTGGCGGAACGCGCGCTCGTGTCACCCGGGGGGGCTTGATCCTGTTGGCGCTCTGGGGCTACGCAGGGCTCACCGGAGCATGTCCGAGTGTCCTCCGGGCCACCATCATGTTCAGCCTGTTCACCCTCGCGAGCATGACCGAGCGGCGCAACGAAGCGCTCAACAGCCTCTTCGCGGCGGCCTTGGTGTTGGTGCTGTGGGACCCGCACATGCTCGTTGAGGTCGGTTTCCTGCTATCGTTCCTGGCGGTCTTGGGCATCATTCTCTTCTACGGCCCGTTGCTTCGGCTCTGGATGCCCGGTGGGCGGGCACTGGCTTACTGCTGGTCGCTGGTGGTGGTATCGCTGGCGGCACAAGTGTTCACCACGCCACTATCGTTGTACCTCTTCCAGGCCTTTCCGGTGTGGTTCTTGCCGGCGAACCTGGTGGTGGTGTTCGTTGCGGGCATGGCGGTCTGGGGTTCGGTGGCCTTGCTGGCTTTCTTCCGCATACCCCTCCTCGGCGGGCTCATCAGCTTCCTGCTCTCCTTGCTACTGGTGGTGGTGGATCGGGTCACCACCTTCTTTGCCGAGTTGCCCGGAGCGTATCCGGCCATCCGGGTCACGTGGTGGGACATGCTTCTCCTGTACGCCATGGTCGTGCTGCTCGCCATCTGGTCGTTCTGGCGTTGGAGACCGGCGCTGGGCGCCTCTGGAATTGCGCTGGTGATGCTCTTGTTGGGCTGGGGTGTTCAGGCCCGCCAACAGCAGGACAGGGTCACCTTCACGGTGTACGACGACCGCAAGGCGCTTCAGGTGTCCATGGTGGTCGGTCGCGAACTCACGGTGTTCACACCGGACACGTCGCACCTACCTCCCTGGTTGCAGCAAAAGGTGGGCCGCCACATCCGCGCACGAGGCGTGGTGCGCCAGGGATCCATCGGCCCGGATGAACTCTATGGTCACGTGGCCTCAACATTCGGGCAGACGTATTGTGGAGGGGGAAGTTGGTCCGCCCCAGGGATCAAGGTTCACTTCCACCACGGGGGGAGCGAAGTCGTGGTACGGCACGCGGCGGACGTTCTGGTGCTGCACGACCTTGCTTACCTCGGTGCCGCCGACCTGGAGGAACTGGCCGTTGGTCCGGGGCACGTGGTGCTCGCAGGAGGGCTGCCGTGGAAGCTGCGTAGGTTCGTGCAACGTTGGTGCGCCGAGAGGAACATCCACTGCCACGATGTACGCGATCAGGGAGCGTTCATCGCGGAACGTCGGGTCGGATCCTGAAGCACCGGGGGCGAAGCTCAGCCCAGCGCGCTCAGGGGGAAGGTCTCCTTGAGCCGGATCCCCTTCTCGGTGCGCTCCACGGTGCAGCATTGGTGATGCGCATCATGCTCGAAGAAGAGCACGAACTTTTCATCGGCGGCCATCCCGAGGAAGTCCCTCTTCTCGGCCAGGGTGAGCAGGGGGCGTGTGTCATAGGCCATCACCCAGGGTAGGGGGATGTGATGGATGCTGGGCAACAGATCGGCCATGAAGGCCACGGTGCGGTCCTTGTAGCGCATGATCGGGATCATCATGGCATCGGTATGGCCGTTCACCAGGAACACGTCCATGTTGGGCAGCGCGTTGTGGAGGTACACGTTCTCCTCGGCGCTACGGCGGCCCACGTCAACGAACTTCAGTTGGCCGCTTTCCTGGATGGGCAGGATGTTCTCGCTGAGGAAGCTGGCCTTCTCGCGGGCATTGGGTGCGGTGGCCCATCGCCAGTGGTGCGCGTTGCTCCAGAACGTGGCGTTCTTGAACGCGGGGGCGAAGCCGTCTCCATTCCGTACGATGCTGCCACCGCAGTGGTCGAAATGCAGGTGGGTGAGGAATACGTCGGTGATGTCGTCGCGCGAGAACCCGGCCTTCTTCAGCGAACCGTCCAAGCTGTCCGTTCCGTGCAGGTCGTAATGCCCGAAGAACTTGGCGTCCTGCTTATCGCCGATGCCGTTGTCGATCAGCATCAGCCGGTCGCCATCCTCCACCAACAGGCAGCGCATGGCCCAGGTGCACAGGTTGTTCGCATCGGGTGGGTGGTTCTTGCTCCAGAGGGTCTTGGGCACCACGCCGAACATGGCGCCGCCATCGAGTTTGAAGAGACCGGTATCGATCACGTGTAGCTGCATGGGACCAATTTCGGAGATCCTTTCGAGGATCCCATCGATCCACGATCATTGGTTGATCCATTGTTCGTGGTGCACCGGCAAGGAATAGCGAGTCCGTTGAATTTTGTACGCCCATGTCCATTCCGGTTCCGTTGAGCGGTATGTGCACGTGAGCGATCGCACCATGTCCGGTCAAGTCCATTTCATCGCCATCGGCGGAAGCGCCATGCACAACCTGGCCATCGCACTGCACCAGCAAGGCTTCGAGGTGAGCGGGAGCGACGATGAGATCTTCGAGCCGAGCCGCAGCCGCCTGGAACGGCTGGGCCTGCTGCCCGACCGTTTGGGCTGGGACCCGCTCCGGATCCATGCGGGACTTTCGGCGGTGATCCTGGGCATGCATGCCCGACTGGACAATCCCGAGTTGAAACGTGCGCAGGAGCTGGGCATCCCGGTGTACAGCTACCCCTCGTATTTCTACGAACGCACCAAGGGCAAGACCCGTGTGGTGATCGGCGGCAGCCATGGCAAGACCACCATCACCAGCATGATCGTGCATGTGTTGCGCCACGCCGGGGTGGAGTTCGATTACCTGGTGGGCGCCCAGCTCGATGGCTTCGATTGCATGGTGAAGCTCGGTGAAAGGAGCAAGGTGGCCATCATCGAGGGCGATGAGTACCTGGCCTCCGCGTTGGAGCCGGTGCCCAAGTTCCACCTGTACAAGCCGGACATCGCACTGATCAGCGGCATCGCCTGGGACCACATCAACGTGTTCAAGACCTTCGAGGGCTACGTGGATCAGTTCCGGATGTTCATCGAAGCCATTGAACCGGGTGGCAAGCTCGTGTACTGCCGCGAGGACGAGGAGGTGCGGAGGATCGCGGAAGCGCCGGAGGTGGCTGCGCAACGGATACCGTACGGTGTGCCGGAGCACAGGATCGAGAACGGTATCACCATCCTGGGAACGCACCACGGCGAGGTGCCCTTGAAGGTCTTCGGTCAGCACAACCTGCAGAACCTGGAAGGCGCGCGCAAGGTGTGCCATCTGTTGGGCATCGGCGAGGCGGAGTTCAACGCGGCCATCGCGAGCTTCCACGGTGCCGCCAAGCGGCTGGAACGCATCGGCGGCAACGAGCTGCGCACGGTGTTCAAGGATTTCGCACACTCGCCGAGCAAGCTGAAGGCCACGGTGCAGGCCGTACGGGAACAGTTCCCCGACCGCCAGTTGGTGGCCTGCATGGAGCTGCACACGTACAGCAGCCTCAGCGAGGGGTTCCTGGACCAGTACGCCGGGAGCATGGATGCCGCGGACCGTGCCATCGTGTTCTACGATCCGCACGCGGTGCAGCTCAAGCGTCTGCCCCCGATCCCCCCGGAGCGCATCCAACGCGCCTTCGCCCGTGCGGATGTGAAGGTGATGAACGATCCGATCGCCGTGATCGGTGCCGTGCGCGAGGAGCGCCAGGAGAAGGCCGTGCTGCTGATGATGAGCAGCGGCAACTTCGGGGGACTCGACCTTCAGGCGCTGTGCGAGGCGTTCATCGCATGAACTTCCGCAGCACCTTGTGGTGAAGCAGGCCCACGGCCAGCGCGTTGAAGGCCCCCACGATCAGCAAGGTGAAGAACGTCATGCTGGCGTAGTTGAAGGGCGTGAAGAACTTCTCCAACCGCGGTCGGATCACCGCTTCCGGCTGGCCGTCGGCGATGCCGCGTTCCACCATCTCGTTCACCCGCGCGGTGAAATGGCCCGGATCGATCAGGCGGTAATGCACCACGAGGAACAGGGAGAAGATCACCGCGTACACCGCGGCGCTCTTGAAGCCCTCGCGCATCAGGTCGGGGAAGGAGGTGCGGGCATCGCCCTGGAGCAGGCGTTGGCCGGTGAAGAACACGATGGTCACGATCGCGAGGAAATGCACGAGCATGAAGTCCGTGCCCTCGGGCGACCGCCCGGCGTAGTGCAGGCCGAGCCGTAGCGCGATCACCGCGGCGACACCGATAAGGGAGAGGTTCATGGGTTCTTTTTGCCTTGCACGAAGTTGCGGAAAGGCCGCTGTTCGCAGTTCATGGTCGGCCGTTCAGGATCGGTTGGTACCCCTGCGATCCGTCCCAAGCGAACGTGGCTTCGATCGGTCGATCGCTCCGTATTCACCGGGGTCTTCGATCATATCGGCCAAGAGTCGACCGACTTCTTCTGAAAGAGGGAGCATAGGTGCGATGTCCTTCCCGGTCACATGTTCACAAGCTACCGCATGGTCCAGCCAAACCTGGGTTTCGGCATTCTCTCCGTCAGAGTCGACCATTTTTGCGATGAACGAAAGCGGGTAGCGGCGTTTCCGGTGACCCTCTGCCAGCTGGGCTGTAACGGAGCGCGAAGACCGCCGGATCTGGTCGGTGAGTGAGTAGGCCTCTTCCTTCGGGGATCGCTTGGACAGAACGAATACCATCCGCGACATTTCGAACGCTTTCTTGTAAGCGATCAGATCCTTGAAGGCTGCCATGTTCCTTGGTTTAATTGATGACATCCTGAACGAGCAAGAACTCAAGAACCAAAGCACACGGCTACGACGCTCCGCAACTGCCAACTGCCCACTGCCCACTGCCCACTGCCTACTACCCATTCATGCTCACCAGGAACTCCTCGTTGCTCTTCGTGCCCTCCATGTGCTTCTTCACGAACTCCATGGCCTCCACACTGTTCATGTCGGCCAGGTGCTTGCGCAGGATCCAGGTGCGTTGCAGAACGTCCTTGTGGTGCAGGAGATCGTCGCGGCGGGTGCCGGAGCTGAGGATGTCGATGGCCGGGAAGATGCGTCGGTTGCTGATCTTCCGATCCAGCTGCAGTTCCATGTTGCCCGTGCCTTTGAACTCCTCGAAGATCACCTCGTCCATCTTGCTGCCGGTATCCACCAGTGCCGTGGCGAGGATGGTGAGGGAACCTCCGTTCTCGATCTTACGGGCAGCACCGAAGAAGCGCTTGGGTTTCTGCAGCGCATTGGCATCCACACCGCCGCTGAGGATCTTGCCGCTGGCGGGTTGCACGGTGTTGTACGCGCGGGCCAACCGGGTGATGGAGTCCAGCAGGATCACCACGTCGTGGCCGCATTCGGTAAGGGCTTTCGCCTTCTCCAGTACGATGCCGGCCACGGCCACATGGCGCGAGGCGGGTTCGTCGAAGGTGCTGGCGATCACCTCGGCGTTCACGCTGCGGGCCATGTCGGTCACCTCTTCGGGCCGTTCGTCGATCAGCAGTACGATCAGGTACACCTCGGGGTGGTTGGCGGCGATCGCGTTGGCCACATCCTTCAGCAACACCGTTTTCCCGGTCTTGGGTTGGGCCACGATCAAGCCACGCTGGCCCTTGCCGATGGGGGCGAAGAGGTCCAGCACACGCATGCTGATGTTGGTGTCCTTGCCAGCGAGGTTGAACTTCTCGTCGGGGAAGAGCGGGGTGAGGAACTTGAACGGTACCCGATCGCGCACCCACTCCGGATCGCGGCCATTGATCACGTCCACTTTCACCAGCGGGAAGAACTTGTCGCCCTCGCGCGGTGGCCGCACATAGCCGTGCACCGTGTCGCCCAGCTTGAGGCCGTATTGCTTGATCTGCTGCTGGCTCACGTACACATCGTCCGGCGAAGCGAGGTAGTTGTAGTCGCTGCTGCGCAGGAAGCCATAACCTTCGGGCATCACTTCCAGCACGCCCTCGGTCTCTACGAAGGCCTCGAAGTTGAACTGCTCGCGCTGCGGCTGTTGTTGCTGCCGTTGCTCCTGGCGTTGCTGGTCGCGGTCGCCGCGCTGTTGGTCGTTGCGTTGCTGGTCGCGATCACCGCGTTGGTCGCGCCCTTGCTGGCGGTCGCGCTGCTGATCGCGTCGGTCCTGAGCGCCCTCGTTGCGCGGTTGCTCCCGTCGGTCCTGCGGGTTCCGGTCGTTGCGCTGTTGGTCGCGGTCGTTCCGCTGCTGGTCGCGGTCTTGGCGTGGCCCTTGGTCCGTGGGGCGTGTGGGCTGATCGTTCCGCTGTTGGTCGCGGTTCGGGTTGCGTTGCGGGTCGTGCGGGATCCGTTCGCGGCGTGGGCGTTCTGGGTGGCGCTGTTCCCGGGAGAGTGGGGGCGGCTCCAGTGCTGTGGTGTTCGCACCACCGGCCACGTTGCCGGGGGCATCCGCCTCGTCGCCATCCTCGTCATCGTCTTCCTCTTCGTCATCCTCGTCATCGTCCTCGTCCTCATCCTCATCACCGGCATCTGCAGGTGGCAGCGGCACGGGATCAGGTTCCGGTACGATCTCGTCGGCCGTGGCAAGGGCTGTCATGTCCTCATCGTCCCCCACGAATTCCGGGCCGATGGGCTTGGATTTCGCCGCCTTGCTCTCCTGGGCTTCCAGGATCTTGTTGATCAGATCCTGTTTCTTGAGCGTATCGGCCTTCTTCAGGTTCAACTCGCGGGCGATCTCCTTCAGTTCGGAGAGCTTCATGCCGCTAAGTGCGGTCTGGTCGTGCATGCGACGATCGGATGAGGTTGGGAGATGGACCTTCGGGGTCCGGCGGGAAGCCCATCGGGCTTCGGTGTTCAGAAAGGAAAAGATGAAGATTCGGAAAGAGGGGGGACCAGATCAGCGACCGTTGAGAACGGGCGGTGGTCCGACTGGAATGCGGTGCAATGTTAAGACGATCCGGGTAATGTGTGTACAGCCATTGCCATAGTTTCGCGGCGCCTTTTCAACGGCACGATCCATGTGGCAGCGTAAACAGACCGTTTTCCTCGTATTGGCGGCACTTTCGGCCGTGGCGACCTGGTGGTTCCCGGTGGCCACCTACCTGCGTGGGCAGGACTTGTTCCGCTTCAGCACCACCGGCTTGTACAAGGCCGATGGCACCGAGGTGGTCGATGTGGCCCTGAAGGTCCCTTTCAGCGTGTTGTTCACGGTGATCGCGGTGGCCTTGGTGGCCTGCATCTTCTTCTATGCGAACCGCCCGCGCCAGGCACGGTTTGTTCGCGGCACCTACCTCATCACCTTGGGCGCCATCGCGTTCCTGTTCATCACGGACAACTCCATCTCGTCATTCCTGGAGGATGGTGTCGGCCGGGTGAGCAGCAGCTACGGGGTGTCGTTCTTCCTGCCGTTGGCCACGTTGCTCTTCAGTTTTCTCGCCGAGCGGGCCATCAGGGCCGACGAGGCGTTGGTGCGGAATGCGGACAGGCTGCGCTAACCCTTCGCTACGGCGGCCTTGAACTTCGCGATGGCCGCGCGCGTGAAGTCGCTCAACACCAACCGACCGCTGATCCGGGCACGTTCGATCAGGAGTTGATCCCAATCCTCGGTGCCCTTCCACATCACCCGCTTCAGTTCGGCCATGGCCTCCGGGCTGTATGCGGCCAGCTCCTTGGTATGCGCATCGATGCGGGCATCCAGCGCTTCTAAGGTGGGGAAGGCCTCGGCGTACAGACCACGCGTCACGCACCAGTCAGCCTCGCGCCGTAGGTTGGGTGAGGCGCTCAATAAGCCGAAGGTCCCGCTGCCCACCTTGCGTTCCACGGCGGGCCCCACCACGAAGGGGCCGATGCCGATGGCCAGCTCGCTGAGGCGCGCGCTGGCCTTCTCGTGGGCATAGGCGATGTCCACGGCACAGGCCAGGCCCACGCCGCCACCCACCGTATGGGCATGGATACGGCCGATCACCAGCACGGGCGCCTTACGGATGGCGTTGATCACATGGGCGAACCCGCTGAAGAACGCCAATCCCGTGGCCGCGTCGTTGATGGATACCAGTTCATCGAAGCTGGCACCGGCGCAGAAGGCCTTTTCCCCATCGCTGCGCAGGACGATCACACGCACCTCGGGGTCCTTGCCCATGGCGGTGATGGCATCGGCCAGCCCGCGAAGGATATGGCCGGGCAGGCTGTTGCTCTTCGGGTGGTGGAAGGTGACCGTGGCGATCCCTCCGCTCACCGTGCTGTTCACATAACCGTCGCTCATGATGTTGCGTTCTTGAGCACAAAGGTCGGGATCATCGTCATTCGGTGTGACGTTTCGTACCTTGCTTCGTCTCGAAGGTCAGGTTGAACAACGAACAGCAGAACGCATGCTCGATAAGATCATCAATACGCTGCAACAACAAGCAGGTCCGGAACTCATCAGTCGGTTCGGGCTCAATGAGAAGCAGGTGGGGGGCACTTGGGGTGCCACGGCGGATAGCCTGAAGGAGGCCATAGGCGGAAGCGATGGCTTCGGGCTGGACGATGTACTCAGTCTTTTCAGCAATGGCACGAACAGCGCCGGAGCCGATGGCCTGTTGAAGAACATCGGTGGCTTGCTCGAGAACAAGTTGACCGGACAGGTGGGACTCGATGCGGGTAAAGCCAGTGGCGTGGCGGGTATGTTGCTACCCATGCTCACCGATCTGGTGTCCAAACACGTGGGTGGGGATGCCAAGAACCTCCAAGCCTTGCTGGGGGATGGTGGCCTGGCCAATATGGCGAAGGGCTTCTTGGGTAAGCTCTTCAATTAGGGGTGCCTCGAAGAACCTCGAACGGATGGCGCGCACCGCTATCATTCGTCCAGACGAGGCGCTCCGAAGAGAGGATCCTGGATCGAAGTATCCGACTGAGGAGCAACAAAGTATGGGCGAATGAGAGCAAGCGATGATCGCTGTGCTTCTTGCTCATGAACGCCGTCGGAACGAGGTTCTTCGAGGTACCCTTAGGGTCGTCCAAAGGTGTACGGGCTCGCCCTGTCCCTCTGGGTGGGGCGAGCCTTATTGAGCCGGTGATGAAGATCCGGCCGAGCTTAGCGATCTGGACCACTGGGGTGATAGCGTGAAAGGGTGCGAGGCATTTCACCTTCTCACGCTTTTCACCATTGGATCGACCGGTTCTTTCATGCCGTCTCCGTATTTCTGTACGAGCGGCATACCTTGGCGCACGTCGAATAGAGCCGTTTGGACATTCAGTAGCGGCCGAAGATGCGCGGCTGTTCGTTCTGGAGGTTCAAGTTGAATGACCTTGCCATGCACCTGAGGACCCTTGCTTCAACCTTTCCCTTCGTGCTCCTCCTGTTGAGCTCGTGCAACGTGAGCCGGATGATGGAAAGGAAGGCCCTCCGGGCATTCGAGGAGAACGGTCTGGAGCAGCATGTGTATACCGATGCCCAAGGGCCCCATTTCACCTGGGCCAGCAAGGGCTTGGCCACCGGAACGAAGCCCAAGCTCATGCTCGTTCACGGGATCACGGGCAGCAGTGCCATGTGGGCCACCAACCTGTCCGGTCTGGCGCCGCACTTCGACCTGGTCGTTCCTGACCTCGTGGGCCATGGACGCAGCACCCCGCAGTGGAGCGGGAACAGTGTGGATGTGCAAGTGGCACACTTGGCCTTGCTGTTGGACAGCCTGGGAGTGAACGAGCCGGTATACGTGGTGGGGGCGAGCTACGGCGGGGCCATGAGCGCCAACTTCGCCGAACAACATCCGCAGCGTACCCGGGCGCTGGTGATCTACGACGGACCTGCGAGCGACTACACCAGCGCGATGGCCGACAGTGTGGCACGGAGCGTGGGTGCGGCCGACGTCGCCGCGCTCTTCGCCCCCACGACCCCCCAGGAGATGTACCGGCTCATTTCCGTGGCCATGTACGCCCCACCGAAGATGCCGGGCTTCGTGCGGAAACAACTCCTCGAGCGGTATTCGGCGCATCAGGCTTCGTATCAAGGGCTGTTGTTGGATCTCCTGAAGCACGAACAACGCTATGCACAGAAGCGGTACCTGTGGACCATGCCCGTGTATGTCCTTTGGGGCGAGGGCGACAAGTTGATCCCACCGGCCGTGGGCCGGGGTATCATGGCCCGCAACGAGTTGCCGGCCGACCATTGGATCGTTGTGCCCCAAGCCGGACATTCATCCAATGTCGAACACCCCCGGCTGTTCGAGGAACACCTGTTGCGGGTGCTGAAGGATGGTCCTTGCGAGGATCCGAGGCGCCGGAGTGAAGGCCCCTGTACCCTGGAGTACGATCCGTTCTGTGGCTGCGACGGGAAGACCTATCCGAACCGCTGTGCCGCGTGGCGCGCCGGGGTGCGATTGGTGTCCAAGGGAGAATGCCGTTGAACACCCAGCGCAGAACGTCAACCATCGATCATTGATCGCGGGAGCGGTTTGAACATAGCTCGAACTGCGGGGTTGGTCGGGCATGGGGAGGTACTCATCTATTCAATTGAACCTCGGCCATGGTACATCCGTTCTTTGCTTGGAACGCTGGGTTCGTACGGCTGGAACCCCGTACGACCACCTGGCGGTAGGAGTGCGATGTCCAACCCAAATATGACCTGTACATGGAACGGAAGAACCTGCTGCCCCCGGCATTGATGGAAAGACTGCGCCGGCACTTGTACGAGATCGACTTCGTGTACCGGCGGTTGCCGGGCGTGTTGGAGCGCGCGGGCCTGGTCACCACCGTGCAACAGTGGGGCGAGGTGTTCCGTGATCAGATGGCCTCCACCCGCGATCACCGCGCGACCCTCGCGCAACTGGTGGTGTTCTGGGGGCAGCGTCTACGGCCTTGTGCTTGTACCGAGGTGGACACGCTCCTGAATGAATTGAATCACGCCTTGGTCTCGCGCGCGGGGACCAGCGGCCTTGACCGGCGGCTGCATCAACTTTTCACGGACCTGCGCCGTATCGTCATGGAACGATTGGACGAAGGCATCGATCTGGCGCAACGATTGGGAGAGTTGGACCTGGCCCGCGGGTTGGAGGCGCTGGTCCTTGTGGAACATGCGCAGCAACAACGCATGAGCGCGCCGTGGGAGGGGGATGGGCGTGCGGCTGCCATGTCGGCGGCTTGAGCCCAGCGGATCGGCTCAGGCGCGCGCACCATGGGTGCGATCCGAACCTCTGACCTCCTCGATCAAGTAGCTTCCTTGGCTCGCGATGGCCAGACCGTATTGGTGTTGCGCGAGCTTCACGAACATCACGTCGCGCGCAGAGAGCAGTACCGTTTCGCCGCCGATCACACCAACCGAAAGGACATTGTCCTCCTCCGGTGTGAATGGATGGGAGGGGTCGAGCAACTCGGCGAAGAAGGTGCGCTCCTCAAGACATGGTGCCATCCATCCATGCACCAACGGTGCCACCAAGGATGGCCGGGTATGGAGCGTGCCGAGGTCGTGCAGGTCCGCATGCACTTGGCGGATCCATGGTGCCAACGCCCCCAACGTTTCTGGCGTGGGATCGCTGTGCGCCCATAAACGCAGCGGCATGGGGGGCTCGTGTTCCTGGGTGATCATGAGGTGTTGGGCATCGAGGTCACCCAATCCGGCCCCGATCAGTTCATTCGCCACCAGCCCGAAGTAGTGTTCGGCAGCGCGGGATTGTGCTTCACCCGCTTTGTAGTGGAAGGTGAGTGCCATGGTCGTTCTACGGCGGATCCCGTGCCAGGTTTGGTCAGCGCCTTGGGGAACGGACCCCCGGATCATGGAATGAAGCGGTGCTCCCGGTCAACGAAGGCACCACGGAGAGCAGGGAACCTCGTGTTTTCCCATGCTCAGAACCGAGCCACAGGTCCTTCGCGCGGTCGTTCTTGCGGATCGTCCGGCGCCGCGCTCCATGCTACAGGCCCCCCGCCTGGTGCCGCATGCCGTTCGTGGAAGGACATTACGGATGGGCCGACATCGAATGTCCAGCTGGTAGGAAGGTGGCCCGTGCGGATGGGGTTGTGCTGCGGGCCCGGTTCCAGAAGGAACCGGTTGGCGTATCTCTTGCAGCGCCTGGGCTGGGGCGGGCTTGTCTTGGACGGTCGTCAGGTACCACTGCGGAGTTGCAGCGGGCCTATTGGGGTAGGATGATGTTGCCTGCTCACAGTCGGCTGAGGATGTCATCGATCTGGTCCATCAGTCGGGTGCATGCACGGATGGTGTCGCCGAACAACTCTGGGCGTGGTGTCATGGTGCTTTCCCGCATCGCATCCACCGCCATGCGCAACCCCGTGCACCGTGGCTCTGAGCCGACCCCTTGCTCCATCTGTTGATCGATGTCGGTGATCAACCCACCATCCAGGTGGCCATGCCGCAATTCCGTCTCCAGCATGCGAACGGTGCGGTAAAGGGTGCGTAGTCGGCGGACAAGGTCGGCATCGGTCATGCCGCGAAGATGGGGGAGCGCACAGGATCTGGGGTCGATGCCGTCATGTACATGGAGCGATCCGGCAGAAGCAAGGGGGGCTTGGAATAGGTTGGAAGATCGATCGTATCATGGTGTTTTGTGAATGATCCTCTGTGATGGTATTGATGATGTGAATGCAGCGATAGGATCATACGATCATGACGGTCCATGGAATTTCGGACCTTTGCACCGCAGGATCAGGACCAGGTGGTTGAGGTCGGGTGCGCTGACGTTGATCAGTGCGCGAGGCGATGACCGGTCCGAACTTCGCCAAGTAGGAAGGCCCGATCAAGGGTTTTCCGACTTGTGGACAAGGCGGTGGAAGTGCCGCAGGGATCAAGTGGAACAAGGAAAAATAACCGATACGACATGGCAACAGAGACCAAAGCACAAGTACAACTTTCGCATCAACGTTTCGTGGGATTGGGCAGCAAGTTCCCGATCTTCAAGAAGACCGCGGTGGTGAGCACCGAGAAAGGCAAGGAGTTCGCCGAGATCACGAGCGAGGAGCTCACCAGCAAGCCGGGCCAGTGGACGGTGATGTTCTGGTGGCCGAAGGATTTCACCTTCGTATGCCCCACGGAGATCGCCGCCTTCAACAAGGCGGTGGGGGAGTTCAAGGACCGCAGCACGCAACTGATCGGAGCGAGCACGGACAGCGAGTTCGTGCACCTGGCGTGGCGCAAGGACCATGCTGACCTGAAGGACCTGAAGTTCCCCATGCTGGCGGACACCAGCAAGAGCCTGGCCGAAGAGCTGGGTATCCTCACCGTCGAGGAGAAGGTGGCCTATCGCGTCACCTACATCATCGATCCCGATGGCATGATCCGTTGGGTGAGCGCCTACGACCTCAGTGTGGGCCGGAATGTGGAGGAGGTGCTGCGTGTGCTCGATGCGCTCCAGACCGATGAGCTCTGCCCCTGCAACTGGACCAAGGGCGAAGCGACCCTGAACTGATCCTCACCGAGAACGAGCGGGGAGGGCGTGCTGAACGTCTTCCCCGTTCGTCTATTGGGAAGTGCCGTGGCCACTGGGCTGCACAGGGCGTGAGCCCTTCGGAGAACACCGGACCCGATCGGCACCCATCAACCATCAACGAACCATACCAACGACCATGGAGAACATGACACGCGAAGAAGGCGTGACCAGTCTACTGGAGGAACTCGCATTGCCCGCAGACCACGCCGGTGCCGCCCTCGACCTGTTGGGCGCCACCGAGAGCCGTTACGTGCGCGACCTGAAGATGAACCTGAAGGCCGTGTTGAAGAGTGCGCACATCGATGCGAAGGGCACCGCGTTGCTGGCGTTGAGCATCGCGGCGAATCAGAAGAACGCCTCCTTGATCGCCTACTTCAAGGAACTGGCCACCACCCACGGCGCCAACGCGGCAGAGATCGCAGAGGCCCTGGCGTGCGCCTCCCTGTTGGCGTGCAACAACGTCACCTACCGCTTCCGCCATTTCACCGGCAAACCCAAATACGACGAGCTCCGCATGGGCCTGCGCATGAACATCATGATGAGCCCGGCCACCGGCAAGGAGTTCTTCGAGTTGATGAGCCTGGCGGTGAGCGCAGTGAACGGATGTGAGATGTGCGTGAAGAGCCACGAGGCCTCCTTGATCGCGCTCGGGGCCACGGAGGAACGGATCTGGGATGCCATCCGCCTCAGTGGCGTGGTGGTGAGCCTGGACCGTGTGGTGGGTTGATCGTTCTGGCCGATGTGGGCCACGGTGTCGTGGCCCCATCGGTTCATGCGAGCCTTTCCAGCACCACCTGCAGGTACTTCCAGAACTTCTGCACGGAAGGGATGTTGGCCTTTTCGTCCGGTGA
>CAUJED010000175.1:0-15547 GCA_963169535.1 Bacteroidota bacterium
TGCCGCCGGATTCGAAGTGGGCAACGCCTACAGCGAACTGAACGACCCGATCGATCAGCGCGAACGGTTCGAGGAGCAGGTGAAACTCATGGAGCGGGGCGACGACGAGGCCATGTTCATCGACCAGGATTTCCTGCGCGCGCTGGAATACGGCATGCCACCCACTTCGGGCATCGGTATCGGCATGGACCGTCTGGTGATGCTGCTCACCGATAATCCCGCGATCCAGGAGGTGCTGCTGTTCCCGCAGATGCGACCGGAACGGTTGAATTCGTGAAGATCGCCGAAGGAAGAAGGTGAACTGGTCGAACACGGCCCGAGAAGTCCGCTTGGTGGGGGTCCGCCCCGGCACCGCGAAGAACCGCCTCAACGCCTGAGGTCCGTGGCACAACATGTTGGAAGATCACACACCTGCGTCCGCTCTCCCGACCAACCCTTACCTTCGTCTCACCCACGTCCCCGGCACAACCGTGTGCGCACCCAACACCGCGCCCGTTCCACGCCGTACCGGACAGGGCACAACGCAGCATGGCCGTATCGTTCAACAAGCGCGAACAAGAAAAACGTCGACAACAAAAGCAGGAGGAGAAAGCACGCAAGAAGGCCGAGCGTAAGGCCAACAGCGGCGGTGGCGGTTTGGATAGCATGCTCGCGTACGTGGACGAGAACGGCATGATCGTGGACACCCCTCCCGACCCCACCAAACGCCAGGAGATCAACGCCGAGGACATCGAGTTGGGCGTGCCCCGGCGCGTGGATGTGGTGCCGGAACGTCGCATCGGAAAGGTCGACTTCTTCGATGCTTCACGCGGCTTCGGCTTCATCCTGGAGAACGGATCCAACGAGCGCTTCTTCGTGCATGTGAGCGAACTCGACGGCCCCGTGCAGGACGGCCAGACCGTGACCTTCGATGTGGAACGCGGGGCCCGCGGGATGAACGCCGTACGTGTGAGCAAAGGCTGATCAGCCGTATGGCACCCCATGGGACCACGCCCAGACCGGATCGTACTGCGCCCCGTGGCACCCACCGATCATGAAGATGTGTTCCGTGGGCTCTCGCATCCCGAGGTGATCCGGCACTATGGGGTGAGCTTCCGCACATTGGAGCACACCCAGGAACAGATGGACTGGTACGCCACCATCGAGCGCGACGGTACAGGCCAGTGGTGGTCCATACGCCACGCGGGAGCCGGCACCTTCCTGGGGGCGATCGGATTGAACGGCATCGTAAGACAACATCGCCGGGGCGAGCTCGGCTTCTGGTTGTTGCCCGAACATTGGCATCAAGGCTACGTGTCCGAGGCCCTTCCCCTGGTCATCGATCACGCGTTCCACCACCTCGGCCTACACCGGATCGTGGCCGAAGTGGAGACCGGGAACCCGGCGAGCGCGAAGGTGCTCCAGCGTGCCGGCTTCCGGCACGAAGGCACCCTCCACGACCACGAGGTGAAGGATGGCCGCTACCTAAGCCTCCATCTGTACGCCCTGCTGAACAAAGCATGATCCGCATCTACCACGAAGACCGGATCTTCAACGCCGGCGAACTACGACCGGAAGCATTCGCAGGCGCTGAATTCGAGCGTTGCGCCTTCCGGAACGGCGCGTGGATGGAAGCCGACCTCAGCAAGGCGCGCTTCACGGATTGCACCTTCGAGCAATGCGACCTGAGCAATGCCGTGATCGATGGCACGGGCTACCGCACCGTTCGTTTCGCGGGCTGCAAGCTGCTCGGCAACCGCTTCGATCGCTGCAACCCCTTCCTGTTGCGCCTGAGCTTTGAACAGTGCCGCCTGGACTTCGCTTCGTTCAGCACCCTGATGCTGAAGAATACGCGGTTCACGGGCTGCAGCTTGGTGGAGGTGGACTTCGCGGGTGCCGGGCTGAGCAACGCCCAATTCAACGATTGTGACCTATCCGGCGCCCTGTTCGATGGCACCGACCTCACCAACGCGGACCTGCGCACAGCCCACGGGTTCATCATCGACCCCGGAACCAGCCGGATCAAGGGCGCACACTTCGCACTGCATGGGCTTCCAGGGCTGTTGATGCAGCATGGGATCCACGTGGAAGGATGATCGCCCGGTAGCGCAACTTGCCAACCTACTCCTTCAGCAGTCCTTCCGCCTCCTGCTGAACACGGTCAACAGCGCGCTGCACCCATTTCGTGCCTCCCACGGCCGGAATGAAGAACGGCGCGAATGCTTCCACCGGTACGAACAATGTCGAACCCTCGCGTGCTTCCGAAGGCGGCAGTTCACCCCCCGTATAGCCTACCACCATGTTGAAAGCGACACTTAACATGAACACGGTGCGCAGCGCACCGAGGAAAAGCCCCCCCAACTTGTTCGGAAGACCAAGCTGGGCGACATCCACCAGTGTGGTCAGGAACCGCGCCAGGAAATGCACGGCGACCACCACGACAAGTAGCGTGATCAGGAAAGCGATGGCCGCATTCTTCGTACCCAGACCGATGGCCGTTGAGACCTGCTCACTGAAATGAAGGGCCACCCACACCCCTGCCGCGATACCGACCAATGATGCCAATTCCACCAGGAAGCCGCGCATGAAACCCCGCAAAGCAGCATACGCGACGACCGCGATGATCATCCAATCAAGCCAGTTCATGGGGCGTAAAAATGCGGAACATCCCGGGGAAACCCAGCCAGGGACCATCCCTCGATAAAGCATGATGTGATCCACGGCCTGGTGCGAACGGAGGCCGCGCCTTTCGCACCTTTGTACCAACCATGGACCTCTCCTTCGAAAAGCGCTGGCGCGACCTGATCACAAGACTCTCCGCGCGCTTCGATGCAGGCAAGCTGGACCTGAATGCCGTGTTGTTCCTGATCGGTGTTCAGGAACTTGGGCAACATGCTCGCGAGTTCAAGAAGGATGAGAAGGTCGCCCTGATGCACATCGCCATCTGCGTGGTGCTCTTGCCCTATGGCTATTACAAGGAAGTGGGCCGCGATGCGGATGGCTGGCCACACTTCGAGCGGGTGCGTGACCTCCCTCCGCTACAGGCAGAGGAACAAGAGCGATTGATGAAAGAAGCGGTACTGGCCTATTTCGAGGAGTAGGGCGGATCAATCAGGCATCCGCTCCAGGATAAGCGTCTGCTCATTGGTCTCTTCCTCCAGGATCTTGATGATGCCCTCGGCATACATCGTATCCTTCTCGGCAAGGATGTCAAGTACCGCGAAGCCGGCCTGTCCTTGTTCGTACAAACCCGAATAATCGAACTCCACCGTGCCATTCCCCTTGGTGGTCCCCTCCTTCAGCAACCGGGTAAGGTCCGGCTTCAAGGGTACGGTCGGGTTGGCGAAGAGGCGTACGGCCACTCCAGGAGCCAACGAGCCGTCCGCGTTCTTCACCGTGATCACCACCGTGGTGGGCTTCTCCTTGTTACACGCAGGAAAGACAACAGCCAGCACGGTGACCATCAGTACGCTGGTAAGTGCGCGGCGGAAGGCGGATGTGGTCATTGGGTTACTTTTGGTGCCCTGTGGATCAAGGGCTTTACGGGGAATGCCAAAGATAGGAAAGTCAACCATGCCGTGGTACACCAAGGCGGTCGTGTTCATGACCCTCTCCGTGGTGCAATGGTTGCCTATGGCGGCCAGGGCCCAGTCCGCCACGCTTCGTCCCATGATCGAGGTACGCACCCGGCTGGGGACCATGGTGGTGGCGCTGTATAACGAGACTCCGGAACACCGAGACCTGTTCCTTGCCCGGGTGCGGTCCGGAACGATGGATAGCGTGCTGCTTCACCGCATCGTTCCCGGGTTCGTGGTCGAGGGTGGCGACCCGGCTTCGAAGAATGCCGCTCCCGGAGTGCCCTTGGGCTTGGATCCAGACACCGTGGGCCTGCCGCTCACGGTAGTGCCCGGCCTGATCCACCGGAAAGGCGCGTTGGCCGCTGCTCCCGCAGGTGACACCCCGGCCCTTCAGGGGCGCTCCCACCGGGACCGGTTCTACTTCGTGCTTGGCGTTCCATACGCGCCCTCCGAACTCGAACGGATCAACACAAGGAGCGCCGCGCACGGCACGCCATTCACCTACTCGGAAAACGACCGATCGGACTACGCCACCGAAGGTGGACAGCCCCGTCTTGATGGAACCTGCACGGTCTTCGGACAAGTGGTCTCGGGCCTCGAAGTGCTCGATGCCCTGGCCCAGGAGCCCTGCAACACCTGGGACCGTCCAATGGAGGACATCCCCATATCCATGCGCATACTACAATGAGCTTTACCGAACGAATAGCCACCCTGGAGGCGGAACTGGAGCACGCAAATGCCAGCACGGCAGAGGAAGTGGAACGATTCCGAGTGGCCATGCTGGGGCGTAACGGCGCGATCACCGAGCTTTTCGAGGTCTTCAAACAGGTCTCCTCCGAAGAGAAGCGCGCCTTGGGCCAACGCATGAATCAGCTGAAACAGGCTGCGCAGGCCCGGTTGGAAACCCTGCGCGCCGGCATAGCGGCATCGGGACCTGCACGGCAAGGAGCATCCATCGACCTAAGCGCCCCGGCATCGGTGGAACCACAGGGCAGCCACCACCCCATCTCCATTGTGCGGGACCGTATCGTGGAGATCTTCGGTCGAATCGGCTTCACGGTGAGCCAGGGCCCCGAGGTGGAGGACGACCACCACAACTTCGGCGCGCTCAACTTCGCCCCCGACCATCCGGCGCGGGATATGCAAGACACGTTCTTCGTCCAAGGCCCTGCCGGCCCGAACGGAACCGAGGACCTGGCCCTGCGCACCCACACCAGCAGCGTACAGGTGCGTGTGATGGAGACCTCCAAGCCCCCCATCCGCACGGTATCCCCGGGGCGGGTGTACCGCAACGAGGCCATCAGCGCCCGCGCCCACTGCATGTTCCATCAAGTTGAGGGCCTGTACGTGGACAAGGGGGTGAGTTTCGCCGAGCTGAAAGGCACGCTCGACTATTTCACCAAGAGCCTGTTCGGGCCGGAGGTCACCATCCGCATGCGCCCCAGTTACTTCCCCTTCACCGAACCGAGCGCCGAGGTGGACATGAGCTGCACCATCTGTGGCGGGTCGGGTTGCAACATCTGCAAACAGAGCGGATGGGTGGAGATCATGGGCTGCGGCATGGTGGATCCCGCCGTGCTCGCCAACTGCGGTATCGACCCCGAGGTGTACAGCGGCTTCGCGTTCGGCATGGGTGTGGAGCGGATCACTCAGTTGATCTACCGGGTACCCGACCTGCGCATGTATTGGGATAACGACGTGCGCTTCCTGGATCAATTCACCTCGGCCACGTTCCGGGGGTGATCGAGGCGCGAAGGATCGGAATGCGTCCACCGATCCCACAGTTGGCACAGATACTCCATACCGGGATAAAGCCCGCTGAAACCGGACCTATGGACACCGATCGCACCGCTCTTCGACAACCATCCATCCGGCATCAAGCGGTCATGGTGTGCGAACTACGAAAGACGTCCACCTCACGTTGATGGAACAACTCCGCACGGATGTGTGCATCATCGGCGGTGGGCCGGGCGGATGCAGTGCCGCAATGCAGCTGGCACGGCACAGCGTGCCTGCGGTGCTGTTGGAGAAGGCCGTGTTCCCGCGTGACAAGGTGTGCGGCGATGCGTTGAGCGGAAAAGTGATGCGCACACTGGAGCGGCTGGACCCGGCGCTCGCCTCGGCGGTGAAGGCGGAAGCCGCCGCGATGCCGAGCTGGGGGGTCACTTTCGTGGCCCCGGGAGGCAACAAGCTCCGTGTGCCCTTCTCCCGCAACACGGGCATGGGCGAAGCGCCAGGGGCCATCCTGCCCCGGCTCGTGTTCGATGACCTGCTTTTCCAGCGGATGAAGCACACGCCCGGTATCACCGTGTGGGAGGGCACTGCGGCGAAGGCGTTCGAGCGCGATGGCGAGGGCTGGCGCATCACTTGTGCCGATGGACGTATCGTACGCGCACGTATCGTCATCGACGCTTCCGGCGCCAACTCGCACTTCGCCCGCCACATCGCGGCCCTGCCCATGGAGCCGAAGCACCATGCCGCCGGTGTGCGCACCTACTACAGCGGTGTGCGCGGCCTGGACCCCCAAGGCTTCATCGAGCTCATCTTCCTGAAGGACCTGCTGCCCGGCTACCTGTGGGTGTTCCCGCTGCCGGGCGGCCGTGCCAACGTGGGCCTTGGCCTGCGCAGCGATGTGGTGCGCAAGCGGCGCAGCGACCTCAAAGCCCTGCTCGTAGAACTGGTCACCACCCATCCGCAGTTGAAAGACCGTTTCGCTGATGCGCGGATGGAAGGTGGCGTGCAGGGCATGGGGCTTCCACTCGCCAGCAGGCGGCGGGCCTTGAGCGGCGATGGTTATCTGCTCGTGGGCGATGCCGGGCACCTGATCGACCCCTTCACCGGTGAAGGCATCAGCCACGCGATGATCAGCGGCGTGCATGCGGCGGACGTGGCGCACGAGATGCTGACCCGCACCGGCGTCACGGCGAGCGCAGCGAAGCGGTACGATGAGCGTGTGTGGAAGCGGCTGGGCAAGGAACTCGCCATCAGCACACGGTTGCAGCGCATGGCCGACCAAGCATGGCTCTTCGACTTCGTAGTGGACCGCGCCAGCAAGAACCCCGCGCTGGCCGATACGATCAGCAGCATGTTCACCGACCTCGACCTGCGCGAACGGCTGAAACGGCCGGGCTTCTACATGGACCTGTTGCTGGGGCGCGAACCCAACGCATAAGGAGGTTCCACCCCTTCCTCGCATCGCGCCACCATCCGGCGCCACACGAGATGCGCCATCGTTGCCCATGGCGGGGTTATGCCATCCATCCGTTCCGGTGTGTTGAAAGAACGACGAGACATCGCATTGCACGGAAGCAGCTTCCTTTGCGCCGCCGATGGACAGCCTGTTCCTGCTCGTGTTCTGCCTGCTCGCGGGCGTGATGTTCCAGCGTGTTCCGGGATTCCCGCCGAATGCTGCGGTGACCCTGAACCAATACGTGCTCTACGCACCATTGCCCGCCCTGGCCTTGTACCACATCCCGGAGATCAGTGGCGGCACGGAACTGCTGTACCCCATCGCCGTTGCCTGGATCTGTTTCGGAGCGGCATGGCTGTTCTTCGGCGCATTGCGGCGCACGTTAGGCTGGTCGCGCAAGCTCACAGGCTGCCTGATCCTGTGCGCCGGCCTGGGCAACACATCCTTCATCGGCTTTCCGGTGGTCGAGGCGGCCTACGGACGTGAGGCCCTGGGCACCGCGCTGCTCGTGGATCAGCCGGGGTCTTTCGTGGTGCTCTCCACGCTCGGTATCGTGGTGGCCACCCTCTATTCGCGGCAGCGGATCGATGCCGTCTCGATCGCCCGGAAGATCTTGTTCTTCCCGCCGTTCATCGGCTTCGCCGGGGCGGTGCTGATGAACCTCTTCGACCTGCATTTTCCGGAGGGCGTGCGTGGGGGCCTGCTCCGCATCGGCAACACGGTTACGCCGGTGGCGCTGATCGCGGTAGGCCTTCAACTGCGGATCGCCAAACGCAGCAAGCACTGGGGCTTGCTGGGCCTCGGCCTCATCTACAAGCTCGTGCTTGCTCCGGCACTCATATTCCTCATCTACGTTGTTCTGCTGAACGGCACCGGCACGGTAGTGCGCGTCTCGGTGCTCGAAAGCGCCATGGCTCCCATGATCACCGCCACCATCCTGGCCTCATCACACGGCCTCAAACCTCGTTTGGCGAACATGATGGTGGGCGTGGGAATCCCATTGTCACTGCTTACGGTGACGCTTTGGTACTATATCCTTGAAGGGGTGTAGGAGGACGTGCGCCGTGTGGAACAGGCTCGCTTCCCACCCCGCAACCTCCTCCTACACCGCGCTCAACTTCAACATGTTGCTCATCCCTTGTTCGGCGATGGGCATGCTGGCGGTGTTGATCACCAGGTCACCGGGTTTCACCAGCTTCTTGCTGCGCAGGATGTGCTTGATGTCGGCGATGGTGTGGTCGGTGCTCACGATCTTGTCGTAATACTGCGCGCGCACGCCCCACACCAGGTTGAGCGTGCAGAGGATGCTGCGGTTGCTGGTGAAGGCGAAGATGTGGGCCTTGGGCCGCATGCTACTGATCTTGATCGCGGTGTAACCACTGTGTGTCATGGTCACGATGGCCTTGATGTCGATGGCGGCCGCCATGCGCACGCTGGCCGTACAGATGGCGTCGGTCACCAGACGTTCGTTGTCCGGCAGGCCGGGTTCTTCCACATTGAACATGGCATCGCTGGTCTCCATGTGGAGCAGGATCCTGTTCATGGCCTTGACGGCCTCTACGGGGAATTTGCCCACGCTGGTCTCGGCGCTCAGCATCACCGCATCAGCGTGGTCCAGTACGGCATTGGCCACATCGTTCACCTCGGCGCGAGTGGGCGTGATGTTGGTGATCATGCTCTCCATCATCTGGGTGGCCACGATCACCGGCCTGTGTTGGGCCAGACACCGTTTGATGATGTCCTTCTGCACCAGCGGCACCCTCTCCATGGGGATCTCCACACCCAGGTCGCCACGCGCCACCATCAACGCATCGGCCTCCCGGATGATCTCGTCGATCTCCACCAGCGCTTCGGGCTTCTCGATCTTGGCCACCACCTTGGAGGCTTTCTCGCGTTGCAGGATGATGTGCTTCAGTTCGATGATGTCCCGGGCCCCGCGCACGAAGCTCAGTCCGATCCAATCCACATCATGGTCCAGTGCGAAATCCAGGTCCTGGCGATCCTTCTCGGTCAGGCTCGGGAGGCTGATCTTGGTATTCGGCAGATTCAGGCCCTTGTTGGAGCTGAGCGGTCCTCCGTGGATCACCCGCGTGGTCACGGTGGTAGAGCCATCGGTGGCGGTCACCTCCAGCCTCAGCTTTCCATCATCGAGCAGCACCAGCTCCCCCTTCTTCACATCCTTGGGGAACTGCGCATAGCTCGTGCTCACGATCCCGGGCCTTCCTTTGATGGGTTCCGTGGTGATCACCAGCTCACTTCCATCTTCCAGCAGGATGGGCCCATCAGCCATTTCCCCCACCCGCATCTTGGGCCCCTGAAGGTCGGCCAGGATGGCGGTGGTGAGGCCGAGTTCGGTGTTCAGTTCGCGGATGGTGCCGATCAGGTTGGCGTAGAACTGATAGCTGCCGTGGCTGAAATTGAGGCGGCAAACATCGAGTCCGCTCAACATCATCTCACGGAGTACCTCCTTGCTTGATGATGCTGGGCCAATGGTGGCTACGATCTTGGTCTTGGGGTCGTTCATCGGGTGTCGCCGAAACCTCGGCACGGGTGCGGTCTCTATTGCAAGAGCTTATGTCCTGCTCGCAATTGTTCGTACGGTAGTTTGAAAGCGGTAAGCACGAATTCGGCGGAACGCACCTGTGCCAGCAGGTCGGGGTTCAGTTCAGCCAATTCGTTGTCCACCACCAGAAAAAAGTCCACATGGCGCTGGTCCTTCAACAGAATACCATCACCGCTATGATTGTTCACCAGTGTGTACCGGGCCCGCGATGGTTCGTCCACGTGATCGTAGACCGAATACTGCGCAACGATACCGTTGGCTCCATCGCTGATGTCGGCGCGCCGACGCGTAAGCTCAAGTCCGGTCCTCCGATTCAACGACCAGCAAAGCCGGTAGTCGTGCACATGGCTGCTGATGCCGATCACCGTGACGTCGGGGGCGAGCTCGATATCGAGTTTATGCTTGGCCATGGTCCATGCTGCACGCCATGCACAGGGGCCATGGTCGCAATGGTCGGCCAAAATTAGCCACGCCCGGCAGCCTTGCCATGTTAAGTGATCGCCTGTATCAACCACCGTTGTTTAAGAGCCCCCCCCGCACGACCCACGCACGGCCAACCTCGCTGTCCAAGAAGAACACACAAGAAGCCAAATCAGCCCCGGCGGGATCCGGCACCTGACCGCCTGGAGGCATGCATGGTCGGAGCATGATCCTCGGGTGCGGTACCCTGGGGCGCTGGCTTGGGGGGGTGTGGCTTGCGTGATCGCATGCTCCGGAAGGCGCTCTGTGCAGCATCCTGTTCGGCCACCTTCTTGCTGGTGCCCTGACCCGTGCCACGCACATCGCCATTGATACGCACCTCGGCCACATAATGCTTTCCCCGTCCGTTGCCGCCTTCCTCACGCACGATGAACTCCACCTTCTTCCGGCGCTTCTGCCCCCACTCCAACAGTCGGCTCTTGCCGTCACGGTCCTCCCGCTCAATCTCCTTCACATCGAAGTGGGCATGCAACAGCTTCACCACCACCTTCCGTGTACGGTCGAAGCCACGATCCAGGAAAAGCGCACCGATAAGGGCCTCCACGGCATTGCCAGGGACCGAAGACTCATGGGATCGGGCCACATTGCTTTCCAGCACACGTTCGATCCCGATCTTCTTCGCCAAGGCGTTCAGTTGCTGGCGGCTCACCAGCTTGCTGCGCATGCGGGTAAGGAAGCCCTCTCCTTTATCGGGATAGGCCGCGAAGAGCATGTCGCCGATGATGGTATCGAGCACGGCATCGCCCAGGAACTCGAGCCGTTCGTTATCGGGTAGGTCGGTGCGGCCCTCGGTGACCGCGCTCACGTGGCGTAGGGCCTGCCTGTAGAGCGGAAGGTTGCCCGGGGTGATGCCCAACTCCTGCCGACACCATGCCCGCACCCGGCGTTCTTCGGGGTTGCGCGCACGATGGAAAAGGCTCTTGATCACGCTGCCGTACTACCGGTACTTGCGGAAGATCACCGCCGTGTTGTGACCGCCGAAACCGAAGGTGTTGCTCATGGCCGCGTTCACCGTGCGTTGCTGGGCGGTGTTGAACGTGAAGTTCAACTGCGGATCGATCTCCGGATCGTCCGTGAAGTGGTTGATCGTAGGCGGTACGATATCGTTGTACACGGCCATGATCGCCGCAATACCCTCCACCGCGCCGGCACCACCGAGCAAATGCCCGGTCATGCTCTTGGTGGCGCTGATGTTCAGCTTATTGGCATGCTCCCCGAATAGGCGCTGGATGGCCTTCACCTCCTGCGGATCGCCGATGGGCGTACTGGTGCCGTGGGTGTTGATGTAATCGATATCCGAAGGCTGCAGGCCCGCATCGCGCAATGCATGCTTCATGCACAACTCCGCGCCCAACCCATCGGGGTGTGGTGCGGTGATGTGATAGGCATCGCTGCTCATGCCCCCGCCGATCACCTCGGCGTAGATCTTGGCCCCACGCGCAAGGGCGTGCTCCAGATCCTCCAGGATGATGGCCGCGCCACCCTCGCCCAGCACGAAACCGTCGCGGTCCTTGTCGTAGGGGCGCGAAGCGGTCGCGGGATCGTCATTGCGGGTGCTCATGGCATGCAGGGCGTTGAAGCCCCCCACCCCAGCCTCATAGATCGCCGCCTCGCTGCCACCCGTTACCACGGCCACACAGGTGCCGAGGCGGATGTAGTTGAAGGCATCGATCATCGAGTTGTTGCTGCTGGCACAGGCGCTGGCGGTGACATAGCTGGGCCCGCGAAGCACATGGCGCATACTGATGAGGCCCGCAGCGCTATCCGCGATCATCTTGGGGATGAAGAACGGATTGAAGCGTGGGGTACCGTCACCCTTACCAAAGGCGATGCATTCGTCCTGGAAGGTCTTCAGCCCACCGATGCCGCTACCCCAGATCACGCCGATGCGTTCACGGTCCACCTTCTCCAGGTCCAGGCCGCTGTCCTTGATCGCCTCATCGGCGCAGACCACGGCGAACTGGGTGTAGGGGTCCATCTTGCGGGCCTCCTTGCGGTCGATGAAGTCTTCGGGGTTGAAGCCCTTCACCTCGCAGGCGAACCGCGTCTTGAACTTGCTGGCGTCGAAGCGCGTTATGGGCGCAGCTCCGCTACGGCCGCTCACCAGGCCCTCCCAGTACTCCTTGAGGGTGTTCCCGAGGGGAGTGAGCGCGCCCAGACCGGTGACGACCACTCGTCTGAGCTGCATGCGGTGCTGGATTTACTTCGCGTTCTTCTCCACGTAGTCCACAGCCTGACCCACGGTCTGGATCTTCTCGGCCTGGTCGTCGGGGATGGCGATGTTGAACTCCTTCTCGAACTCCATGATGAGTTCGACGGTATCGAGGCTGTCAGCGCCAAGGTCGTTCGTGAAGCTCGCTTCTGGCGTGACTTCGCCCTGATCCACTCCGAGCTTGTCCACGATGATGGCGATGACCCTTGACTTGATATCCGACATGTCCGTGCGTTGTTGGTTGAACAGGGTGCAAAGAAAGACATTTTCCATACGCGCAACAGTGACCCCGGTCGAAGGCCCCCTCCGTTTTTCCCACGGCGCCTGTTCGTGATGGACGGGTGGAACGGGTCCGCTGAGGCGAAAAAACCCTTTCAGGATCATCCGATGGCCGATCTTAGCGCCAGGAGAACATGATCCGGATCGCGATCCTTGCTTCTGGTAGCGGCACCAATGCCCAGCGCTTGGTGGAGCACTTCAATGACCGCCCCGACGCCCAGGTGGTCCTTATCGGTTGCGACCAGCCAAGCGCCGGGGTGGTCCAACGAGCGTGGGACCTGGGGGTACCCCTTTACCTCTTCAACGGCACCCAACTCCGCTCCGGGGACGTGCTCCGGGAACTCCAGGGCCAGCGGGTCGACCTGGTGGTGTTGGCGGGGTTCCTTCGGCTGATCCCGGCCACCCTGATCGCCGCCTACCCCCGGCGCATCATCAACCTGCACCCCTCGTTGCTTCCGAATTACGGTGGCAAAGGGATGTACGGGCACCATGTCCACGAAGCGGTGCTCGCGGCCGGAGAAACGGAGAGCGGCATCACCATACACTATGTGAACGAACGGTTCGACGAGGGCGAACACATCGCACGGTTCGCCTGTCCCGTGCTGGCCGACGATACCCCCGAAAGCCTCGCCGCCCGGATCCATGAGCTGGAGCACACCCACTTGCCCCAGGTGGTGGAAGCCGTGGTCAAGAACCTATTGGCCGAAGGACATTGAGCGATGCCAGGTCACCCCTACACCCACCGTACCCCATGATCGACCTGAGCGAGATCGGTAAGGCCTTCCTGATCCTGTTCGCGGTGATCGACATCGTGGGGGGTATCCCCCTGATCCTTCAAGTACGCGAGAAGGCGGGCAAGATCTATCCCGCCCGGGCCGTGCTGGTGAGCCTGGGCATCATGGTCTCCTTCCTTTACTTGGGCGAAGGGATCCTCAACCTGTTGGGCATCGACGTCCGCTCCTTCGCCGTGGCGGGCGCCTTGGTGCTCTTCTTCATCGCTTTAGAGATGATCCTCGGGGTGCGGCTCTTCAAGGAAGACCTCTCGGCTCCGGGCCTCACCGATGGTAGGGATGACAACAAGGTGTACAGCGTGGTCCCATTGGCCTTTCCGGTGATCGCCGGCGCGGGCAGCATCACCACCATCCTTTCCCTCCGCGCCGAGTTCGCCAGCATCAACATCCTCTTCGCCATCCTGCTGAACATGATCCCCGTGTTGCTGGTGCTCCTGCTCACCTCGCGTATCGAACGGCTGCTGGGCCGGGTGGGGCTCATCATCATCAAGAAGGCCTTCGGGGTGATCGTGCTCGCCATCTCGGTGAAGCTGTTCGCGGCGAACATCACCCAATTGTTCCCGACCACCTGAGCGCGGGGGCGTATTCCGTTCTTTGCGGTCCGCACGGACCTCCCATGAAGATCACCATTCATACCGACGGTGCTGCGAGTGGCAACCCGGGGCCAGGAGGCTACGGCGCCGTACTGGAAAGCGGCCCACACCGCAAAGAGCTGTGGGGCGGCTACCGGCGCACCACCAACAACCGCATGGAGCTCATGGCGGTGATCGCCGCCCTGGAGGCGCTGAAAGCACCGGGCATGGACGTGCTGGTGGTGAGCGACAGCAAATACGTGGTGGATGCCGTGGAACAGGGGTGGCTCTTCGGCTGGGAGCGGAAGCGCTGGGCCAAAGTGAAGAATCCGGACCTGTGGAAACGCTTCCTTCAGGTATACCGTAAACACAACGTACGGTTCCAATGGATCCGAGGCCACAATGGCCATCCGCTCAACGAATTGTGCGATCAACTCGCGGTAGCCGCCCGCAACCAGAGCGTGCTGGCCGTGGACGAGGGGTATGAGGCACAAGCCGAGACCCTGCTTTGAGCACCTCCCTACCTTCGCTCACCTTCTAAGAGAACCACCAAGCCGCAAACCATGGCCAAACTCCACGCCGCTGTCAACGCCAAGGAAGACGTCATCGTGCTGGAGCGCGCAACGCCTTCGGCCCCATGGACACCCACTGGCGAAAGCACCGTTGACCTTGTACGCACCGGCCCCTCGGCATTCAGCCTGGTGAGGCATGGCCGCAGCCATCGCGTACTGGTGCTGAAGGAGGATAGGGAGAACGGCAGTGTGCGACTGCGGATCGGCGCACACACCTACACCGTACAGTTGCAGGACGACCGCACGCGGCTGATGCAGACCTTGGGGTTGAACAAGGCCACCACCAAGGTGAAGGAACTGAAGGCCCCGATGCCGGGTATGGTGCTCAACATCCTGGTGAAGCCCGGCGACACCGTGAAGAAGGGCGACCCCATACTGGTGTTGGAGGCCATGAAGATGGAGAATCTGCTGAAGGCCCCGGGCGATGCCAGCATCGCCAGTATCCATGCCGAAAAGGGAAAAGCCGTTGAAAAGGGCCAGTTGCTCGTGAGCTTCGGTTGATCCGCGCGCGGATCGTCTCGATCACGTCCTTATCGGCGTGGGCTGCGTTCCTTCCACCCCTCCAGGCGCTACCTTAGCACCATGGACCGCAAACAATTCCTTTCCCGCTCGCTGAAGGCATCGGTCGGCGCGTTGATCGCCGGCCCGGTGCTTGCCCATAGTGCATCGTGCAATGCGGCCGAGGGTTCCGGCGAGACCGCGGGTACAACACCCGAAACACCTATCGGACCCGGCCTGCAGCTCGCCCAGATCGCCCTGCCCTACGCCTACAACGCGCTGGAGCCCTCCATCGATGCCCGCACCATGGAGATCCATTACACCAAGCACCACGCTGGTTATGTGAAGAACGTGAACGAGGCCATCGCGGCCGAAGGTGTGCAGGCGAAGGACGAGGCGGACCTGCTGGCCCGCGCCGGGGACTTCAGCGCCAAGGTGCGCAATAACGCCGGCGGCACGTGGAACCACAACTTCTTCTGGGAGGTGATGGGGCCGGGTGGGAAAGGTGCGCCCGAAGGCAGGGTGCTCGACGCCCTCAACGCCTCGTTCGGCTCCTTCGACAAGTTCAAGGAGGCCTTCACCGATGCGGCCATGAAACGCTTCGGCAGCGGCTGGGCGTGGTTGGTTGAGCGCAACGGCGAACTGGCCATTGGCTCCACGCCCAATCAGGATTGCCCGTTGATGCACGCGAGCGACTTCAAGGGGAACCCCCTGCTCGGCCTCGATGTATGGGAGCACGCCTACTACCTGCACTACCAGAACAAACGCAACGAGTATGTGGCCAACTGGTGGCAGGTGGTGAATTGGGACGCGGTGGCGAAGCGGCTGGGGTA
>CAUJED010000176.1:0-3407 GCA_963169535.1 Bacteroidota bacterium
CCGAAGTTCATCCAGGCCTTTCTGCAGCATAAGTCACCACAGATCCACGGCGACGGTCAACAGTCGCGGGACTTCACCTACGTGGGCAATGTGGCCCAAGTGATCGTGCAAGCCTTGGAGGTGAAGGATCCCCGGTGCGTAGGGCAGGTGTTCAACGTGGCCTACGGCGAACGCACCACGTTGATGCGATTGGTGGAGACCCTGCGCAATGAGCTGGCCACCGTGGATCCGTCCATCGCCAAGGTGGAGGTGGAGTTCGTGGCCGAACGGGCTGGGGACATCCGCGATTCGTTGGCCGACATCAGCCGGGCGAAGGAGTTGCTGGGCTACACCCCGACACTGGACCTGCGGGCGGGTTTGCGCAAGGCCGTACCCTGGTACGTGAAGCACTGGGGCTGATCAGGGCACACCCCTCGGGCTCCACCACGAACGCATCGCCGTCCATGGCGATCAACGCATCGATGGCATGGACCAACTGCGGATCCGGCGGTCGTCGCTGGCGGTGATCAATTGCTCACCACACCAAATGGCGGCATTGACCGAATGGGTATGACCGCTGCGGTCGCGTTGCGACCGGGCCACGGGATCGAGCGTCGCAAGGTCCCAGACCTTCACCAGCGCATCGCGGCCCGCTGTGTAAAGGAAACGACCATGGGGGTCTACGGAGACCACATACACCGACCCTTTGTGCGCAGGCACGGCATGGAGCGGTGAGCCATCCTCGCGCCAGGCCTTCAGCACACCATCCTTCCCGCCGGTCAACAGCACCGGCTTGGTCGGATGCATGCACACCCCGTAGGCCCCGCCCGGATGACCATCGGCCTCCACCATGCCATTGAACGAACCGGTATCGAGGATACGCACCATACCATCGCCACAAGCCACGGCGAGGCGCCCCTCGTTGAGCAGGGTGATATCGCGGAGCTTCTCCGCGCACAAGGCGATGGAACGCTGCTGTACGAGCCGCGCCATTCCTTCCCCCGCCCATTGCCAGACACTCAGGACACCATCGCCACCCGCGCAGGCCAACAGCCCATTCCCGAGCGGAACGATCCTGAAGATCCCCTTCTGGTGAACGTGTTCGACCTGCGCCTCCACGCCGCTCCCCAGGTCGATCACCAGAAGGCGACCGCTACCACATCCGATCAGCAGTGCTTGCCGGTGCGCATCGAGGGCCATGCTGTACACGGGTTCGCCCACCATGGCCACGGCCCGGCCTTCTTCTGGCCGGTTCAGTTCCCAACGCACCACCACACCATCGCCACCTGCGCTCAGGAACGCACCCTCGCCAGCCTTGCAAAGGGCGTAGACCGAAGCTCTGTGACCTTGGAACACATCCGTGGATCGGAGTAGGACACCCATGGCGGTGCAAGTTGGCGAACGTGAAGCAATGCGGGGCATGGTGATCGGCGTGGGATCACACCTCGAACCGCAGTCGTTTCAACAGCCGGGAATCGTCGAGGTAGTAGCTCACGGAATAAGAGCCGTGGGGCCAGCCCCGAACGGTCACCACCAGCTCCATGGAATAGGTTCCCGGCCCCAGGTAGCGCGGCTTCCCGATGGTGTATACCAACCGGCCACCGGCATCGTGGATCAACGCGGTGATCCTACCTTGGGTATTCAGTTCAAAGTGGACCGTGCCCTGCATGGTGGTGGGGAGCGCCGAGAAGACCTGCCCATCCTCGGTGGGTGGCGCATAGGACAAGCCGTACCAGGGCACTTCACGACCGGTGAGGTCGGCCACGAACTGGCGCAAGGAGATGGCGGCGGTGCTTATCGCAGCGATGGTATGTGCATTGGCCACGGCCCAAACGGCGGCCTGTGCATCATCCGGGTTGATCTTGTTCCGTACCAGATGATCGGCCAGCCGCACCCATGCCGGACACGCCAGCCCCAGGGAGGAGAATGGCACGCCCGCACTTGGTGAACGATCGCCACTCTCCACACAGAACGCCCTACAGGTGGCACGGTGCGTACCGCGTGGCGCGAGCCGGACCGGGACCCGATCCACGATCATCAGATCCTGGCCTTCTGGATCGCTGTTCTTCATGAGCCAACCTGCAGGTATGGTGGTCTCCAGCGGCCGATCGGTATGGTTCACCAGTTCCACCATCAGACATTCGTTCGTATGGCCACCCAACCCTTGTCCGCGGAGGGTGACCGCTCCGGCCATCAGCACCTCATCGAGCGGGACGGTCTCCACAGGAGGTGGTGCGACAGACGGGCCGAGCGGCCAAAGGAGGGACAGGAGGAGCACGCGATCCATGCCGTTGTCGTTTTCGAGACAACGGTGGCGTGGTCCGGATCCGTATATCACCACCGCTTGCGATCGGTCCACGCGAAGGTCCATTCAGGGGTGCGCAGCTGATCGCCATCACCCTCGATGTACCACGCGCCCAGGTCCGGTCGCTGAAGGTTCTTCAACACATGGATCCGCTGAGCGGGCATATAGCTCTGGGCCAGGAGAAAGGCGCAGCGACCATCGCTCATCCGGGCCACGTCCACCACGATCACCGCATGGCCTGGGCTTCCTCCATGGATGAAGACATCACCCGCCTCGATGGGTTCCTCGGCCACCGCCTTCAACTCCCGGCTCAAGCTCAGCGTTCCGGCATAGGTGAACACCACATCAAGATAGGCCAGGAGAGCCGCATGCGACCTGTCCGGCGCAGCAGAAAGCACCCACGAACAGGTGTTCCCAACGACCTTGATCCGCTCGCCGTTCATCCACCGTTCCAACGAGGTCCGGAACCCGTTGGTGAATTGGAAGTGGATCTCGCTGATCCGACCTTGTGCGAAGAGGTGTTCCGCACGTAAGCGGATCACGGCATCGGCACACTGTTGCAGATCTTTGGTACCCACGCTCAAGTCCACCACGGCGGCATGGACATCCTGCCGCGACTTCTGGGCTCCGCTGTAGGTAAGCACTGGGGAACCCGCAGGGAGCAAGGGCAACGCGCGCAGGTAGGCCGCGAAGGAGCCTTCGGCCGGGGTACTGCGCACAGCCCCCTGCGGGGTTGGGAACCGCTGTTCGATCGGGGTGGAGCTGGACACGGCCAAGGCCCAGCAGAGGAACACCAGGATGCTCATGTACTCGGTAATGCGTGCGCCAGGGGATGGTAACACCTCTCCGCCGACCAGGGGAGGATCCATCGGCGTGTCCTGGACCGGTGTGGTACGCGGGAGGGCGGATCGCCAGGAATGGGCCTGGAACGTACGCGACCGTGGACCTTAGCGCCTGTTGGGCACCTCCTGAATGAAGAACGCCGAGACTACTTTCCGGTCCCGTCCCATGATCATCGCGTAGCGGTGTCCACGGGATCCATTCGAGGTACCCTTTAGGCGAAGTTCGGGCGAAGAAGAGGCCGGGGGCGCGTTTATGGAGATCCCCAACAGAACCTCAGTGC
>CAUJED010000177.1:0-6018 GCA_963169535.1 Bacteroidota bacterium
GTGCTGATGGACCAGGAGGGTTGGGAGCGGCGCACGACCGTGTTCCTGAACGACCTGGGCTGGGCGATGGAAGCGCGGCGCCGGATGGAGGCTTGAGGTCTAATACCAATTCACATCCCCCGCCGTATCGTCCTGCGAAAAGATCCCTTCGCAACTCTAGCCTACGCCTTGGTGCGAAATGGCCCAAAGCGCCGCACCAAGGGTATCCGGACTTCACCTACGCCTTCACCAACGAAGGCTCGAAGATGCGTTTGAGCACGCCCGCGACGTGGTCCACTTCCTCCATGGTGCTGTACCGGCTGAAGGAGAAACGGATGTTGGCGCCGGTGCGCCCCGGATAGAGGTTGGCGATCACGTGGCTGCCCTTGTTGCTGCCACTGCTGCAGGCGCTGCCTCCACTACAGGCGATGCCTTCGATGTCGAGGTTGTAGATCAGCATCTCGCTCCTGCCATCATCGGGGAAGCACATGCTGAGCACGGTGTACAAACCGTCGGGGCCGGGATCCCCGTTCACGCTCGTACCAGGGATGGTGGCCAGGATGGTTTCCCGTAACCGGTCCTTAAGGGCCTGCACGTGCCGTTGGTGGCCCTCCACATCTTCCGTGGCGATCTCCAACGCTTTGGCAAGTCCCACGATGCCGTACAGGTTCTCGGTGCCCGCACGCATGTTGCGTTCCTGCGAGCCGCCCACGATCGCGGCTTTGATGTTGGCTCCGTTGCGCATGTATAGGAAGCCTACTCCTTTGGGGCCGTGGAACTTGTGGGCGGCGCAGGTGATGTAATCCACCGGTGTGTTGGCCAGGTCGAAGCGGTAGTGCCCCATGGTCTGCACCGTATCGCTATGGAAGAGCGCGCCATAGCGGCGGCAAAGGCCGCCCACGGCATGCAGGTCGATCCGGGTGCCGATCTCGTTGTTGGCGTGCATCAACGATACGAGTACGCCTTGTCCCTGGGTGGTGCGCAGGAGTTCTTCGAGGTGCGCCATGTCCGGCTTACCATCGGCCTCCAACCGCACCCAGTGCACCTGGGCACTGCCCAGGGTGGCGATGTGCTCGGCCGTGTATTCCACGGCATGATGCTCGATCGGGCTGGTGATCAGGTGCTTCACGCCGAGGTCGCGGACCACCCCGTTGAGCACCATGTTATCCGCCTCGGTGCCGCCACTGGTGAAGATGATCTCGCCGGGTGCACAGTTCAGGAGGGTGGCCACGGTGCGCCGGGCCTGCTCCACCGCAGCGCGCGTCCTACGCCCGAAAGCGTGGATGGCAGAGGGGTTCCCGAAGTGTTCACGCATGTACGGTACCATGGCATCGAACACTTCCGGGGCCAGAGGGGTGGTCGCGGCGTTATCGAAATAGACCTTTCTCATCTCGTGGCAAAAGTACCGTTATGCCACGGCAAGGCCGGCCACCTGGGCCAGCTCCCTCAGGATCCTGTGCGCCAGCTCGTCGGCCTGGGCCATGCTGGGCGCCTCGGCGTACACGCGGATGATGGGCTCGGTGTTGCTGCGCCGCAGATGCACCCAGGTGTTACCGAACTCGATCCGCAGGCCGTCCACCGTGCTGTGCGGCTCGCTCCGGTATTTCTCCTGCATGGCATCCACCAAGGCCTGCACGTCCATGCCGGGGCGCAGTTCGATCTTGTTCTTGCTGATGAAGTAGTCCGGGTAGCTGCGGCGCAGTTCGAGGCAGGTCTTCCCGCTCTTGGCCAGCAGGGTGAGGAACAGGGCGATGCCCGCCAGGGCATCGCGGCCGTGGTGCAGTTCGCTCAGGATCACCCCGCCATTGCCTTCCCCCCCGATCGGCGCGTTCACCTCCTTCATCAGACGCACCACGTTCACCTCGCCCACGGCGCTGGCATGACGCTTCCGACCGTGGCGTTCGGCGATGTCGTTGAGGGCGCGGGTGCTGCTGAGGTTGCTCACCGTATCGCCCGGGCGATGCGCCAATACGTGGTCCGCACAGGCCACCAGGGTGTATTCTTCGCCGAAGAGCGAGCCATCCTCACAGACCAAGGCCAACCGGTCCACGTCGGGGTCCACGGCGATGCCCAGGTGGGCGCCGTGTTTCACCACCGTGCTGCACAGGTCGGTCAGATGTTCCGGCAAGGGTTCCGGGTTGTGCGGGAAACGCCCGTTGGGGGTGCAATGGATCTCGATCACCTCCAGTACGCCGAGTGCGGAGAGCAACGCGGGCACCGCCGTGCCACCAACGGAGTTCACCGCATCAACCACCACGCGGAACCGGGCCTTCCGTATGGCCTCCACATCCACCAGATCGAGCGCGAGGATGGCGTCGATGTGCTTCCGTGTCCACCCCGAGATGGGGCGGACCTGGCCCAGCTGTTCCACCGGGGCGAATTCGAACCGGTCCGCTTCGGCCAGGCGCAGCACCTCAGCACCATCCTCCGAAGAGATGAACTCCCCACGGTCGTTGAGCAGCTTGAGGGCGTTCCACTGTGCGGGGTTATGACTGGCCGTGAGGATGATCCCCCCTTGTGCTCTTTCTCCCGGTACGGCCATCTCCACCGTGGGGGTGGTAGCCAGGTCCAGGTCCAGCACTTCGAAGCCCAGCCCAACGAGGGTGCCTGCCACCAGGTCACGGACCATGGGGCCGCTGATGCGGGCATCGCGGCCCAGTACGATCCGCAGCGGCGCGTTGCCCGCGCGTTGCTTGAGGAGGGTGCCGAAGGCTGCGGTGTAGCGGACGGTGTCCACCGGGGTGAGGCCTTGGCCTGGCTGGCCACCGATGGTGCCGCGGATGCCGGAGATGGAGCGTATCAGGGTCATTGGGCAGGTGCTTTTTCGGAGCGTGTTCTGAGGCCTGCAAAACTATTTCGGGGAGCATGGGGAAGGCCGCTCGGATGCCCACTGCGTTCACCCGAGCCTGTTCATAACCGGATGGCCCTGGGGTCTCGTGCATGCATACTTCCCTACTTTTGTACGGCAAGGCCAGTGCCTTGGCCTCTCCTTCCCGGGGAACCGGGTCGTACCACATGAGCGAAGGCCACCTACCCCACCCCGAGCGGAACGATCAGCTCCACCGTTGTGTGGAACGCTACGAAGCGATGCGCCGGCAGAACACCACGTTCTTCTTCGACGTGGAGGAGTTCGAGATCATCATCGAGCACTACCTGGAGCAGAGCGATGCGCGCCGGGCACGGGAGGTGCTGGACCTGGCCCAACGCCAGCATCCAGGCTCCGTGGACCTGATGTTCTGCGAGGTCCATGTGCTCATGGACCAGGGCAAGCTCAACCGGGCCTTGGAGGTGTTGGACGGCATCGGGAAAATGGAACCGTTCAACGAGGATGTGTACCTGCACAAAGCAAGTATCTACAGCCAGCTCCGTAACCACCGCCGCGCGGTGGAACACTATAAACGTGCGCTGGACCTTGCGGAGGAAGGTCTGGACGATATCCATTTGGACCTGGCCTTCGAGTACGAGAACCTGGAGAAGTATGAGCTGGCGCTGGGTAGCTTGAAGAGCGCGTTGGAGATCAACCCGGAGAACGAAGCCGTGCTCTACGAAATGGCGTACTGCTTCGACCTCACCGATGCCCACCAGGCCGCCGTCTCCTTCTTCCGCCAGTTCACCAACGATTACCCCTACTCCTTCGTGGCGTGGTACAACCTGGGCAATGCCTTGGCGCGGATGGAGCGGCATGAGGAGAGCATCGAGGCCCTGGACTTCTGCCTGGCCATCGAGGATCGTTTCACCTCGGCGCATTTCAGCAAGGCCCGCAACCTGCTGATCCTTGGGCGCTATCAAGAAGCCATCGATTGCTACCAGGAGACCATTGAGTTCGATGGTGCCCAGGCCGTTACCTTCAGCTACATCGGCGAGTGCTACGAGAAGATGGAGCACTTCGAACAGGCCTTGATCCACTATGACCAGTCCATCGCGTTGGATCCCCATTGGGTGGATGCCTGGATCGGACGGGGTGTGGTGAAGGACATGCAGGGCCGACTGCCGGAAGCCATCAAGGACCTGGAGCATGCGGTGGGCCTGGTGCCGGAGCATGCCGATGGTTGGTATTTCCTGGGCAATTCCTACGCAAGGGCTGAACACTTCGAAAGGGCGTTCGATGCGTATGCCCGGCTGAACAAGTTGGAGCCGGACAACGTGGATGGCTGGCTGGACCATGCCGACCTTTTGCTGCGAACCAAAGGCCCGGATCAAGCCCTGCGCAAGCTCAGGGAGGGGTCGCAGGTGATCAAGCTTACGAGCAAGTACACCTATCGTTCGGTGAGCTACCTGCTACGCATGGGTGAGTTGCAGCAGGCCTTGGTGATGCTCGAGGATGCCCTGATGAACGACTATGCGGCTCACCCTCAACTACTGGAACACTTTCCCGAGGCCGCCCAGATGCCACAGGTCATACACCTGTTGGAACTCTACCGTAGATCATGAACTACAACCTTTCCCACATCCCCGCACGTAGTTCGAAACCGCGTGAGGATGGGGTGACCATGGTGATGGACAAAGGCCTGTCCTTGCGGCAGGCCCAGGACCTGCTCGATGCCAGCGGCCATCTGATCGACCTGATCAAACTGGGGTTCGGCACATCGTTCGTCACCCCGCGATTGAAGGAGAAGATCGCCCTGTACCAGAAGGCGGATGTCCGCGTATATCTCGGAGGTACGCTGTTCGAAGCCTTTGTGGCCCGCGGGCAGTACAAGGACTACCGGAAGCTGGTGGGATCGCTGGGCCTCGATACCGTGGAAGTGAGCGATGGCTCCATCAATATGCCCACAAAGGAGAAGTGCAAGTACATCACGGACCTGGCCAAGGACCATCGCGTTCTCAGCGAAGTGGGGTCCAAGGAGTCCGGCATTCTCATCAGTCCTGCCAAGTGGGTGAGCATGATGCGCACCGAGCTGGATGCCGGGAGCTGGAAGGTGATCGCCGAGGCTCGGGAAAGCGGCACGGTGGGCATCTATCGTCCTAGCGGCCATGCGCACACCACGCTGGTGAACAGGATCCTGAGCAAGATCCCCGGGAAGGACATCCTGTGGGAAGCACCGATCAAATCGCAGCAGGTCTGGTTCATCAAACAGCTCGGGGCCAACGTGAACCTGGGCAATATCGCGCCCGAAGAAGTGATCCCCTTGGAGACCCTTCGCCTGGGCCTGCGCGGCGACACGTTCTTCCAATACATGCCCGAGGAGGTGGCCGAGAAGCTGCGGCAGAAGCCCACTGAATAGCCCTTTTTCCCTACATCATCCGGCGAGGCTCGCCATCTTCGCGGCCCGCTCCGTTGTTCCAATGAAGGAGATCACTGCAACTGAACTCAATGCCTGGCGTGAACGTGCTGTGCCGCACCAGCTGGTGGACGTGAGGGATCCGTACGAGGCGGAACTCTGCTCCATCGGCGGAGACCTGATCCCCATGAGCGAGGTGATCGACCGCCTCGATGAACTGCGCAAGGATATGCCGGTGGTGGTCCATTGCCGCAGTGGGAACCGCTCCGTGGCGGTGATCCACGCCCTTTCATCGCGCTATGGCTTCAACAACCTCGTGAACCTTGCCGGCGGTATCATGGCTTTCCGGAACGAGGTGGATCACGATCTTCAATGCGATTGACCCTCCCCCTATGGAACTGATCCAGGAATTCTGGCATTTCATCACGCACCTCAACGAGTCGTTGCCGGCCTTCATCGCCGAGCATGGCCACATGGTGTATCTGCTCCTGTTCGCCATCATCTTCGTGGAGACCGGGCTGGTGGTGATGCCCTTCCTTCCGGGCGACTCCCTGCTCTTCGTGGCGGGGTCCCTCGCCGCACGCGCCGATACGGACCTGTCCCTCGGGGGGCTCATCGCACTGCTGATCGTGGCCGCCATCCTGGGCGATAACGTGAACTACTGGGTGGGGCGGTTCTTCGGCGACCGTGTCCTGAGCTGGAAGCTTTTCGGACGCCCGCTGGTGCGTCCCAAGGACCTGGAGCGGACCCATGCGTACTTCGAGAAGTACGGCCCGCGCACCATCGTGATCGCCCGGTTCGTGCCCATCGTGCGCAC
>CAUJED010000178.1:0-18193 GCA_963169535.1 Bacteroidota bacterium
AAGTGCCAGGAGGCCACCGGCAGCGGCAACCGCATCATCCAAGGCGATAACCTCGAAGCCCTCAAGAGCCTGCTGCCCCAGTACGAGGGCAAGGTGAAGTGCATCTACATAGACCCGCCCTACAACACCGGCGAGGAGAAATGGAAGTACAACGATAATGTGAATGACCCTCGGTTACTTAAATGGTTGCAGGTCAATGTGGGAAAGGAGGGCGAGGACCTGAGCCGACACGACAAGTGGCTCTGCATGATGTATCCGCGCCTCGTGTTGCTCCATAGGTTGCTTCGTCCCGATGGAGCCATCTTCGTTTCAATTGACGATAATGAACTCGGCCATCTTCAGCTAATCCTAGATGAAATCTTCGGCACGGCAAATCGCATCTCCAACTTCATCTGGGAGAAGCGTACTAATCGAGAGAATCGAAAGGAAGTATCGTACAGGCACGACTACATATTGGCCTATCGAAAGGACAGTAATGCTCTTGGCGCCAAGGTGCGCTTGCTTACCATGACACCGGATGCTTTAGCACGATACAAGAACCCAGACAACGACCCAAGAGGGCCATGGAAATCGGATCCGGCCACGGCACAAGCAGGGCATGCGACTGCAAGCCAATTCTACGAGCTAATGGCGCCTATTGGCAAGAAGCACACACTCCCGAGTGGAAGGTGCTGGGTGTATACCGAAGACATTATGAACGGAGAAATTGATGCAGGTAAAATTTGGTTCGGCTCCGATGGCAACGGAGTGCCAAGGATAAAAACATACCTACACTCAAAGGAAAGAGGTCTTGTGCCAGAGACTCTTTGGTTCGCTAATGACGTTTCCACGAATGAAGGAGCCAAGAACGAACTGAAAGAGATTTTCGATGGTCAGGCTGTATTCGAAACGCCCAAGCCACACGAGCTTATTCACCGTGTTTTAGAGATTGCATCAGAGAAAGATTCTATCATATTAGACTCATTTGCAGGCTCCGGAGCGACCGCCCACGCGGTGCTGAACCTGAACAAGCAGGATGGTGGCAACCGCAAATTCATCCTGGTGGAGATGATGGACTATGCGGAGAGCATCACCGCCGAGCGCGTGAGGCGGGTGATGCAGGGCTACGGCGAAGGCAAGAAAGCGGTGGAGGGCACGGGCGGCGCCTTCGACTACTACACCCTGGGCCAGCCGCTCTTCAACGCCGACCAGAACCTGAACGAGGCCGTGGGCACCGAGCGCATCCGCGAATACATCTGGTACAGCGAAACGCGATCCCCCCTGCCGGCCTCCGCACCAGCGGCCAACGGCAAAGCGGCCCGTGGCAAGGGCCTTGCAAACAACCCGTACCTGCTCGGCACCCACGAAGGCATGGCCCTCTACTTCGTGTACGAGCCGGAACGCCTCACCACCCTGGACCACGAGCTGCTGGCCACCCTGCCAGTGAAGGGCGCACCCACGCTCATCTACGCCGACAACTGCTTGCTGCCGAAGAAATTCCTGGAGCAGCACGGCATCGTGTTCAAGAAGATCCCGCGGGACATCAGCCGCTTTTGAAGGAAGGTGAGGAAGAGGGGAAGAGAGAAAGTGAGAAAGTGAGAGAGTGAGGAAGAGAGAAAGTGAAGAGGAGAGAAAGTGAAGAAGAGAGAAGGAGAGAAAGAGAAGGAGTGAAGAAGTGAAGGAGTGAAGGAGTGAAGAAGAGAGGAAGAGAGGAAGAGAGGAAGAGAAGGAGTGAAGAAGTGAAGGAGTGAAGGAGTGAAGAAGAGAGGAAGAGAGAACGTGAGAAAGTGAAGAGGTAACAGTATTCGTAAGCGATCATCCATGGAACGGCAACTCCAGATCCTCCCCACGCTGCTGCTGGAGCCTTACCGGCAGGCGGTGGCGGCGGTTCCGCTGGAGCGCTTCCGCAGCTTGCAGGACAGCGCGTTGTCCGTGGAGAGCTTCAGCTTCTACACCTCGGTATCGGCGGTGTTCTCCAGCAAGATCGAGGGCGAGGAGATCGAACTGGACAGCTACGTGAAGCACAAACGCTTCGGCATCCCCTTCCGCCCGGACCACACCCAGAAGATCGACGACCTCTACGCCGCCTACCAATACGCCCAAGGCCGCCGCTGCGATCGCTCCAGCTTGCTGGAGGCGCACCGCATGCTCACCCGACACATCCTGCCCGAAGGGCGCGGCGGTCGTGTGCGCACCGACAACATGTACGTGACCACGGCCGATGGCCGCATCGAATACGTGGCCGCGCCGCCCAGCATGGTGGACGCGGAACTGGACAAGCTCTTCGCCGACCTGGCGCAGTTGCAAGGCACGGAACTCGCGCTGGCCGAGGTGTTCCACTACGCGGCCCTGCTGCACCTGGTGTTCGTGAAGATCCACCCCTTCGATGATGGCAACGGCCGCTGCGCCCGCCTGCTGGAGAAGTGGTTCCTGGCCGACAAGCTGGGCCCCAAGGCGTGGCTGCTCCCCAGCGAACGCCACTACTACCAGCACCACCAGGCCTACTACCGCGCTATCCGCGCGCTGGGCCTGGAATACCAGACCCTGGACCATGCGCAAGCGCTGCCCTTCCTGCTGATGCTGCCCGCCACCCTGAACGCCCCCGACGCCTGATGGAACTGAAGCCCTACCAACAGCGCGTGATCGACGACCTGGGTTCGTACCTGGACCACTTCCAGCACCTGGCCGATCCTGCCCGGACCTACAACAGCTGGTGGGAGCAAAAGGCAGGGCCCTACGACCCGCTCAGCCGCAAAGGCATGCGGCCCTACCAGGACAACGTGCCCGGCGCCATCCACCTGTGCGTGAAGGTGCCCACCGCAGGCGGCAAGACCTTCATCGCGGTGAACGCGCTGAAGACCATCTTCGACCACTACGGCCCCAGCGCGCCGCGCGCCGTGGTGTGGCTGGTGCCCTGGAGCAACCTGCTGCAGCAAACGGTACGCACCCTCAGCGATCCGGAGCATCCCTACCGCCAGAAGCTCAACCAGCTCTTCCGCAACCGGGTGGAGGTGTACGAGAAGGACCAGCTGCTCATGGGAGCCGGGTTCAGCCCCACCAGCGTACAGGAACAGCTCAGCATCATCGTGATGAGCTTCGCCAGTCTGCGCGCCCGCCGCAAAGAGGACCGCAAGGTGTTCCAGGAGAACGGGCAGCTGGCCGGTTTCCGCGAACTGTACGGCAACGACACGGCGCACATCAAACCCGGCACGGACGACACGGCGCTGATCAACGTGATCCGCCACCTGAACCCCGTGGTGGTGGTGGACGAGAGCCACAACGCCGAGAGCGACCTGAGCGTGGACATGCTCAAGGACCTCAACCCCAGCTTCGTACTGGACCTCACCGCCACGCCCAAGCAGAACAGCAACATCATCGGCCTGGTGCCCGCACTGGAGCTGAAGAAAGAGCACATGGTGAAGCTGCCGGTGATCGTGTACAACCAGCACCACCGGCACGAGGTGATCGAGAACGCCTTGCACCTGCGCCAACGCCTGCAAGCCATCGCGGATCAGGAGCACCAGGCCGGCGGCAAACGCATACGCCCCATCGTGCTCTTCCAGGCGCAACCCCGCACCGGCGAGGAGAACGTCACCTTCGAGAAGGTGAAGCACCTGCTGATGCAGGCGGGCATCCCCGAAGCGGAGATCAGGATCAAGACCGCCGACAAGGATGAACTGAAGGGCGTGGACCTGATGGCGCCGGACTGTCCGGTGAAGTACATCATCACCATCAATGCGCTGAAGGAAGGCTGGGACTGTCCCTACGCGTACATCCTGGCATCCCTGGCGGACAAGAGCAGCGCGGTGGATGTGGAACAGATCCTGGGGCGTGTGCTACGCCAGCCCTTCGTGATGCGCCACAGCAACCCCATGCTCAACATGAGCTACGTGCTCACGGCCAGCGCCAAGTTCCAGGACACCCTGCAGGGCATCGTGAAGGCCTTGCAGGAAAGCGGGTTCAGTGACAAGGACTACCGCGCCGTGGACACGCGCACCGAGGTTGAGAAAGAACAGGATAAGCTGGCGGCCGTGCAGACCGACTTGCTCGGCAACGAGGCACCGGCCGATGACCTGGACCTGCGGCCCCTCACCTTCAACGCGGCCACCGCCGCACCCCCCGCCACGCCGGATGTGAGCGCCATTGAACAACAGGCCCTGGCCAGGAACGCCGAGATGGAGGCCGAGGTGCAACGCGCGGCCGATGACCCCGAAGACCCGATCTTGCAGGAAATGGGCGACCAGGTGTACCGCTACAGCATGCGCGACGATGTGGCCGCGCTGGCCAAGGGCATCAGGCTGCCGCGCTTCGTGGTGCAGGTGCCCGGCAACATCTTCACCGGCGACGAAGCCTCGTGGGACGAACTGAGCCAGGAACCCTTGCTCAAGGACTTCCGCCTGAGCGCCCAGAACACCGAGATCGATTGGGAGAGCATAGAGAGCGAACTCTACGCGGTGGACCTCGAAGGCACCACGGGCGGGCAGGTGAATCCGGCTTTTAGGAAGATCCTGCAAAGCGAGGTACGCGAGCCGGTGATGGCGTACATCCTGGCCAAGCCCGCCGAGGCCCGCCTGAACGACGTGGCCGACCAGGTGCTGGCCCGCATCGGCGACATGTGGCCCATCGCCGACCAGGAACTGAAGCGGTACGTGGTGCGGTTGCTGGAGCAGTTCAGCACCGAGCAGTTGCACGATGTGTTGCAACGCCCGCTGGCCTATACCAGCCGCATCCGCCGCAAGGTGCAGGGCCTCGCCGATGCCTATGCCGAGCAGCGTTTCAAGGAAATGTTGCAAGTGGGCAAGCTGCGCACCGAGCCGCAGTGGCGCTTCTCCGAGAAGCTCGTGCCCGGCCGTCTGGGCCCCAGCATCGCCAACAGCCTCTACGAACGCGAAGGCGAGATGAACAACTTCGAAGCCCGCGCCATCAGCGAACTGGGCGGCCTCTCCAACATCGCCTGCTGGCACCGCAACCTGGGCCGGGGCAAAGGCTTCTCCATCAACGGCTACAGCAACAACCACTACCCGGACTTCATCCTGCTCACCAAGAGCGGCAAGGTGATCGTGCTGGAGACCAAGGGCGACGACCGCGACAACAGCGACAGCGCCGCCAAAGCCCGCCTGGGCAAGATCTGGCAGGACCAGTGCGGTCCCCACGTCCGCTACTTCATGGTCTTCGACCAGAACCGCGTGGAGGGGGCGTACACCTTGGCGGATGCGAAGCGCTTGGTGGGGGAGGTGGGGTAACGATCACAAGAACCAGAACAAGGACCTTTACCATGGCCAAACAGCAGGAAGAGTGCGCGGGATGCGGTACACCATTGACCTTCTGGAACTCGCCGAACTTCGGAGCTGGCTATCTGAAGGACGGCGAGCGGGTATGCCGCAACTGTTTCCGATCGATCGCACGCGTGGAACCATCCTTCGGGCTTCGTTCCCGGAAGGACCACACCAAAGCCTCCATCCAGAGGATCCTTCATCCAGAGACCGAGCAGACTGAGCAGAGCAGAAAGGAACAAGAGAATGCCCAGGTGGGGCATCGACCGGACAAGATCTTGACCAACCATCTCGGAGGTGTTGTCTTCCTGCCCCGCAAGGTCTTTGACCATTGCATAGTGGACGAGGCCAAGTTGAGCGTGGTGAACATGCTGGACGACCTTTTCAAGCATCCCGATGAGGTTTGGCAACTGGATGCGGATAAGACCATTCAGGCCTGGCGCTATGCGAAGTTCTACCAGGAGGGTGCGCTCTTCGGCATGGTGGATACCACGCGGATGGAGTACCTGAACATCATGGATTGGTACTTCCTGGAATTTGATCAAAATGCACCGGATGCCCCCCTCCGTTCCGCGGCCATCGATGCGGAACGAACGGGAACGGCGATCTACTCCAAGTTCGCGGGAGCCGACCCGGAAGCGCATGACCCCGTACCCGTTCTCTTGGATGCCATAAAGACCGGGCAAGACCCGGCAGGAGCGCTTGCCGCCGCCCATCTGGCACATGCGCGTTGGTGGGCCATGGACTGCACGGACCGTGAATACAGCCTCGCGGAATTGAAGGACATATCGGAGCAACGGGCCTTTGTTCTGAGCAGCATTGCCACCGCATGCGTTTGGAACAAGGAGTTCGCGATCGCCGATCGCATCCAACCGGAATTCCTGCTCCACACCAACCTCTGGGTGGATAAGCGACGGGAGGTCGTGGAATTGTACCTGACCCATCTGGTCTTTCAGCAGCAGTGGGGCCGCCTCGATGCCATCTTCGAACGATCCGAGTTCCGCTCGGCATTCCTGGACTATCACGATCTGTACAAGTCCGTCCAGGATCCCCACTATGCGTTCCAGAGCAAGCAAGGTCCGTTCCTCGCCACCGTGAACAAGGTGAACCAATACTGCAGGCAGATCGGGAGGGAGCCGCTTTTCTGAGCCGCACGCGAAAGCGTGGGGTTCGAGCGGCCGCGCTCGCTGACTCTCGCTCCTGCGCCCAGCGATCGACCGATCCTTTCATGTCGGCTCAGCAAAAGCAAGGTCGGATGCTGGTGTGATCGAGCACCCGGCCAGAAGCCCGGGGACTATCTTTGGCCGCTTCTCATGACCCTGATCGAAGCCAGCTTCAACGGCACCCTGCGCACCATCCTCGTGCTGGTGGTCGCCTGGTGGGTGCTCCGCCTGATCGTGCGGTACCAGCGCGCGCACCAGGCACCGCCCACGCACACCACCAACACGCCACAGCGCCCGCGTGGCGATGTCCGGATCGAACGAGCCGATGAACGCCATGGCCGAACACGCCAAAGCGGTTCCATCGTGGATGCCGATTTCGAGGAGATCAAGTAGCCCCCACCCCCCATGTCCACCATTCCCTGGAAGCGCCTGGTGCCCGTACTCGCGGCGCTCGCCCTGTTCTACGCCCTGTGCCTCACCTATTTCAGTCCGGTGCTCGAGGGCAAGGGTCTGGACCAGCACGACATCAAGCAATGGAAGGGCATGGCCCAGGAGGTCAACGAGCACCGCGACGCCACCGGCGAGGAAGCGCTCTGGACCGGCAGCATGTTCAGTGGCATGCCGGCCTACCAGATCATGGTGAAGTGGACGGCCAACCTGCTCTCCGTGGTGGACGATGCGTTCCACGGCTTCCTGCCCCGTCCGGCCAACTTCCTGTTCCTGTACCTGCTGGGCATGTACGTGCTCCTGCGCATCCTCAAGGTGGATCCGTGGCTCAGCGTGGTGGGGGCCATCGCCTTCGCCTTCAGCAGCTACTTCTTCGTGATCCTCCCCGCCGGCCATACCAGCAAGGCCAACGCCATCGGCTACATGCCTCTGGTGTTCGGGGCGCTGTACCTGCTCTACCGGGGCGATAAGTGGACCGGGGCTTCGCTCCTGGCGCTTTTCCTCGGGCTCGAGGTGATGGTGAACCACGTGCAGATCACCTACTACCTGGCGTTCCTGTTGCTGCTCTTCGTGCTTGCCGAAGTGGTACGTGCGTTCCGGGAGAAGGCGTTGCCGGAGTTCGCCATACGCTCGGGGCTGGGGGTGGTGGCCGTGGCCCTCGCCCTGGTCTCGAACCTGGGCATGTTGTGGAGCACCGTGGAATACGGCAAGTACAGCACCAGGGGGAAGAGCGAGCTCACCATCCTGCCCGATGGCACGAAGGACGAAGGGCTGCGCACCGCCGGTCTCGATCGCGATTACGTGACGCAGTACAGCTATGGGAAGCAGGAGTCGCTCACCTTCCTGGTGCCCGATGCCAAGGGCGGGTTCAGCAGCATGATCGGCAACGGTCCCGAAGTGGCCAAGGCCGACCCACGCCTGCGGCAGAACATCGCCCAGATGAACCGCTACTGGGGTGATCAGCTAAGCACCGCCGGCCCGCAATACGCCGGGGCCATCATCGTGGTGCTCATGCTCCTGTTGTTGCTGCAGGCCCAAGGGCGCGACCGTTGGTGGATCGCCGGCGCGGTGGTGCTGCTCCTGCTCCAGGTGGGCATCGCCAATGCGGCACCCTTCAACGAGCTGGACAATGCCGTGCAGGTCATGGGCATCAAGGCGTCGCTCCTCGCTGGTGGGCTGCTCCTCATCTACCTCGCGGCCGGCCTGGTGCTCATGCGCGATAGCCTGCTGTACACCCTGTTCAGCGCCTTGCTGCTCACCCTCATGCTCTCCTGGGGCCGCAACCACATGCCGCTCACCGACTTCTTCCTGGACCATGTGCCCGGCTACGACAAGTTCCGCTCGGTGACCATGATCCTCGTGGTGTTGTCGTTGGCCGTGTCCGTGATGGCCACCCTCTACGTGGACCGGCTGCTGAAGAACGGCGGCTGGGACAAGGTGATGGAGAAGCGCGCGATGATCGGTGTGGGCGCCGTGCTCGTATTGCTCCTCGCCTTCGGGATCGCACCGGACAAGCTCTTCAGCTTCGTGAGCGACCAGGAGCGCGCCATGCTCACCCAACAAGCGGCGGATTCACCGGAAATGGCCGATCGCATCAGCCTGTTCGTGGATTCGCTGAAGGAGGTCCGCATCGGCATCTTCACCGCCGATGTGTGGCGCAGCTTCGCCTTCGTGCTGGGCATCGGGATCCTGCTGTTCCTCTTCGGCCGCAAAGTGGTGGGCCGCACGGTGCTCCTCGTTGGCCTGGGGGCGTTGGTGCTGCTCGACCAGTGGACGGTGGACAAGCGCTACATGCACAACGAGAAGGACAAGGGGCGGTATGTGCAATGGGCCGATCTCGACGACCTGAACAAGCCGTTCACCCCCACAGCGAGCGACAAGGCCATCCTGGAGGCCGAATGGAACCCCGCGGCCGAAGAGGCGCACCAAGCCGTGGTGGCGCGCTTGAAGGAGGAGAAGAAGGCGAAGAGCGGAGCAAACAAGGTGCTGAAGGCGGACGAGGAACTGGCCGCACGGTTCCAGAGCCTGCGCCGCCACAATGGAGGGTATCGCGTGCTTTCACTGAACAATCCGTTCAACAGCACGCAGGTGAGCTACTTCCACCGCAGCCTCGGCGGTTACCACGGGGCCAAGTTGAAACGCTACCAGGAACTGATCGAGTTCCAGCTTGGAGGCGCCATGCAACGGATCGGCGGGCTGTTGCAGAGCGGCACCTCGATGGCACAGGTGGATAGCCTGCTGGCCAAGGAGGGCGTGCTCAACATGCTCAACACGCGCTACATCGTGTACAACCCCGAACGTCCGCCGATCCTGAACACGCATGCCATGGGGGCCGCCTGGTTCGTGGACCAAGTGCAATGGGAGAAGGATGCCGATGCCGAGATCATGGCCTTGGGCGACTTCGATCCCGCGCGCACCGCGTTGGTGGATGAGCGGTACCGCTCCGTGATCGGCGATGCACCCGTAACGCCCGATCCATCGGCCAGCGCAGAGCTCATCAGCTACCGGACCAACGCGCTCACCTACAAGGTCCGTTCACAGGCCGGTGGCGTGGTGGTGTTCAGCGAGATCTGGTACGGACCCGATTGGCACGCCACCCTCGACGGCCAACCCGTGGAGCATGCGCGTGTGGATCACGTGTTGCGCGGCCTGCGGGTGCCTGCCGGCGAGCATGAGGTGGTCTTCAGCATCCACAGCAAGCCGTTCCACACCTCACGGCCGTACATGATGGCCGCCAGTGCCCTGGTGCTGCTGCTGGCCCTGGGCGCCTTGGCGCGCCAAGCGCGTTCGGCCTGGCGCAAGGAATGAAGCGCGTCCTCATCATCAGCTACTACTGGCCGCCGAACGGAGGGGCCGGGGTGTACCGCTGGTTGAAGATGAGCAAGTACCTGCCCGAGTTCGGCTGGCAGCCGGTGGTGTACACCCCGGAGAACCCCGAAGTGGTGGCCGAGGATCCGGGTTTGTTGAAGGATGTGGGTGCCGCTGTGGAAGTGGTGAAGCACCCGATCACCGAACCCTTCTCGCTGTACAAACGCTTCACCGGGCGTGCACAGAGCGAGCGGGTGCAGACCGCCTTCCTCAGCGAGAAGCGCACCGGTGGCTGGAAAGAGGACATCGCGTTGTGGGTGCGCAGCAACTTCTTCATTCCCGACGCACGCGTATGGTGGGTGAAGCCATCCATCCGGTACCTGAAGGACTACGTGCGGAAGCACCCGGTCGATGCGATCATCAGCACCGGACCGCCACACAGCATGCACCTCATCGCACGGGGCTTGCAACGCGCCACCGGCCTACCCTGGATCGCCGACTTCCGCGACCCGTGGACAGGCATCGATTTCTATGGGCAGCTTGCGCTCACCACCTGGGCGGACCGGAAGCACCACCGGCTGGAACGCGAGGTGCTCACCACCGCCGACCGCGTGGTCACCGTGAGCTGGAGCTGGGCCAAGGACTTGGAGGCGCTGGGCGCGAAGAACGTGGCGGTGGTCACCAATGGGTTCGATCGTGCGGATGTGCCGAGGACGACCGTGGCGTTGGATGAGCGGAACAGCCTGGTGCACATCGGCTCCATGAGCGCCACACGCGACCTGCCCGGCCTATGGCGGGCCCTGGCCGCCATAGGCCAACAGGATCCGGCCTTCCGCGAAACCTTCGTACTGCGCTTCGTGGGGCCCGTGGACCACAGCGTGGTGGAGAGCGCCACGGCGGCCGGCCTGGGTGGCCACATCGAGCGCCTGGGTCGGGTGAGCCATGCCGAGGCCATGCGCGAGATGCAACGTGCACGGGTGCTGCTGCTGCCGATCAACGACACGCCCAACAGCGCGGGCATCCTGCCGGGCAAGTTGTACGAGTACCTCTCCGTGGGCCGCCCCATCCTCGCGGTGGGGCCGTGCACGGGCGATGTGGCCCGTGTGTTGGGCGATGTGCATCCGGTGTTCCCCTATGCACCCGGTCTGGACCACCATGCCCGCATCCGGGCGCTGTTCGGGACCACCACCCCCGTCGTGGGGCAGGGCATGGAGCGGTACGATCGCCGGGAGCTGGCGCGGGCCATGGCCGACGTGCTGAACGGTTGTGCCACCCGGGGCCGATAGCGGCCTACTTTCGCACACCACGGATGGGGATCATCGCCAGACAGGCCACGCAGAACACGGTGCTCGCCTACCTGGGCATCGCCTTGGGGTTCGTCAACGTGGTGGTGTTGTACCCGCGGGTGTTGGCGGCCGACGAGTTCGGACTCACGCGGTTGCTGGTCTCCATCGCCACCATCGCCGCGCAGATGGCGCAGTTCGGCGGGGAGAACACGGTGATCCGCTACTTCCCGTATTTCCGTGATCCCACCCGCGCGCACCGGGGCATCCTGGGCCAGCTGCTCGTGTTCGCAACGGTGGTGGGGCTGCTCGCGTGCCTGGTGCTGGCCGTGCTGCATGGCCACCTCACCCAGGTCTTCGCCGACCGTAACGCGCTCTACGGAACGTATGGCCTGTTGGTGCTGCCGTTGGTCCTGAGCGAGGTCTACTTCATCCTGTTGCGCAGCTACAGCAGGGCACTGCGGCGTACGGTGCAACCCACGTTCATCCGCGAGTTCGTCCTGCGGGTGCTGCAGACCCTCTTGATCGGCTTCCAGGCCTGGTCGCCCATGCCCTTCGGCCGGTTCATGGTGCTGTACACCGCCGTGTTCGTGCTGTGCACCTTCCTTCTTGTGCTGGACCTCAAGCGTGCCGGGGCGTGGCACCTCGGATGGGCGCAGCGCTGGTTCCCGCGCCGGCTGAAACGGAGCATGGCCACCTATAGCGCGTTCACCCTGTCGGCGAGCATGGCGGGCATCGTGCTGGGCAACATGGACCAGCTCATGATCGGCGCACTGCTTGGTACCAACGCGCTCACGCACGTGGCACACTACGCCGTGGCGTTCTACTTCGGCTCGGTCATCGCCACCCCGGCGCGGGCCTTGCAGCAGGCGGCGGTGCCCTTGCTGGCCGATGCCTGGAAGCGGCGCGACATGGACCTGATCGCGACCTTGTACCGGCGTTCATCGCTCATCCAGTTGTTGGTGAGCGGTTATTTCTTCGTGCTCATCTGGGTGGGGGTCGATGAGCTCTTCGCCCTGCTCCCGGCGGAGTACAGCAACGCGGTGGATGTGGTGCTGGTGATCGGCCTGGCCTACCTCCTTACCAGCGCGGTGCAGCTGGGGGTGGGCATCATCAGCATGTCCAGGGCGTTCCGGCTCGATGCGCTCAGCAGTTTCGCCATGCTGGCCATCAACGGTATCGCGGGGTTCTTCCTGATCCGCAGCATGGGCATCGTGGGAGCGGCATGGTCCACGCTCATCGCGCTCACCGCGGTCAATGTCTTCCGCACCTGGTTCCTTTGGGAACGATACGGGCTGTGGCCGTTCGATAGGCGATCCTTGGTCGTTGTCGGGACGATCGTGGTCCTATGCTTCGCTCTTGCGTGGGTGCCGCTCACCGGGCAGCCGTTGATGGACCTGATCCTCCTTGGGGTGTTGACCACCGCGGCCTACTGGATCATAGCGTACGCCTTGGGGCTTACCACCGAATTGATGGAGTTCGCGGCGCGCTTGCGGACACGTGCTGACGCAGGCCGAACGTGAGGCGGTATCGAAGAGGTGTGCTGTTCGCCACGTGCGAGGAGGCGAAGGAACCGCGTCCACCCTCTTGTTCCCTTCACTTCACCACCTGCGGATCCAACTTCGTGCACACCAGTGTATAGCCAACGATGGAGTAGGTCCAGCGGTACGGTGCGATGGCCTTGAAGAAGGCGTCGCCACAGCCGGGGCGCCAATGGTCGTGGAGTTCGATGGCGATGGTGTCCACCTTCTCGATCCACGTGTGGTCACCTTGGGTGAAGAGTTCGAGTTCAGAGCCTTCGATGTCGATCTTCAACAGGTCGAGGTGGGTGAGGCCGAAGCGTTCCATGAGCCCGGGTATGGTCACGGCCGGGGTGGAGCCTTCGGTGGTGGCGGTGGTGCGAACGGCCGAATGCCCCACACCTTCCTTGGACAGGTCGAGGGTGCCGGCGGTTGGCCATACACCGGCGCGTACCACGTGGATGTCCTTCAGCCGTGCCGTGTTCTGGCTCAGCAGCGCGAAGTTCTCCGGGTCGGGCTCAACGGCGACCACCGAGCAGTCGGGGTTCAGCATCTTCCAGTAGCGCACCGTACAGCCGATGTTGGCACCCAGGTCCATGACGGTGGTGTACGATCGGTCGCGCGGGAGGTACTTGCTGTAGAAGATCTCGTCGAAGATGGCCATGTCCGAAGTGCCTGGCCGAACGTGGAAGGGGCCTCCGCCGCCGGGCACGTCGATGGCTGCCAAGGTGTTGCTCCGTTGGCTCTTCAGCTGTACGATGCGCGTGCCTTTCCACACACCGAAACGTGCCACATGCCCCAACCATTCGCGCCAAGCTTTCTTCAGGCCCATGGTCCAAAGATGCAGGAGATCGGGTTCATGTTCGGCCTCAGGTCGTGCGCACCAGGTGTAGCAGCGCCGCGATACGCCTTTCCAGGGTGAAGGGCAGCACCTGGGCCATGGCCAGGGCCCTCGATCGTTCCTGTTCGGCGGGTTCCATCGTGGTGGATCGGACGATCGCGGCCACCAACGCTTCGGCGGAACGTTCGTGCACCACCACGCCGCTCGCCCCGATGATCTCCGGCATGGAGGTGATGTCGGACACCACGGGCAGGCATCCGGCGAGCATCGCCTCGCAGAGCGCGTTGGGGAAACCCTCCATCACCGAGGGCTGTGCATAGAGGGTATGGCAGGCCAGCACCTCATGGACCTCTTGCGGTGTGCAGGCGCCCATCATCCGTACGTTGCTCGGCAGGTCCGTGTACGACCGGATGTCGGCCACCCCGATGATCGTGAAGGTGTGGTCGGGTAGGCGGCGAGCCGCTTCGATCAACAGGTCCACCCCCTTGCGGAAGTGCACCGCATTGCCGTGGGCCGCCCCGGTGGCGACACAGGCCACGGAGCGCGCTCGCCTCGGCGCGTGGCCTGCTGCCCAGTGCCGTTGATCGAATCCATAGGGTATCGCCACGCTCGGTGCGATGGGGCCGCGAACGAAATGCGCATAGCCCTGCTCGCGTTGGCCGTAGTCGCTGAAGCGGTTCTCGAAGCGCTCCAGGCTGCGGTGTACGGGAAGCAGGCGCGTGGCGCGGCGCATGGAGAAGGCCATGGCAGCGCGCATCAGTGGTTTCCGGAAGCTGCCGTAGTCGATGCCGGGGAACGAACAGGCATCGCTGCCCGCGATGATGATGTGCGTGCGGAACCCGAGGAGCACGGGGAGTACCGTGTGGTGGCCAGCGAAGTGGGCGATAACCACGCGTATACCGCGCCACTTGCAGCGGAGCAGGAAGACGAGTTGGCGTAGCAGGTCCCAGGGCAGATGCCATGCCGCACCTGTGCTGAACCGATGTTCCCTTACGTCGACTTCACGGCTCAACGCTTCGATGTCCTTGGAGACGAAGTGGAACCGACGTGGGTACACGTAGGCGATCGCGGCAGGGGGCGGGCTTGGTCGCATGGCTCTAGTGCGGTGGCACGTGCGTGGTGCGGGCTACTCACGCACCCAGGTCTGGGTCCTGAAGAAGAAGGCCACGTACCCACGCACCATCAATCGGCCGTTCTCCACCCAGAGTTTACAATCGTAGACCTTGCCGTTGTCCGGGTCCAGGATGGTGCCATCCTCCCATTCGTCGCCATCCTTCTCCATGTCGCGGATGATCTCCATGCCCAGCACCCGCTTGCCTTTGCGATCATCGGTGCAGACCTCGCAGGTATTGTTCACCTTGCTCTTGTCGAAGATCTCCACGATGCGGCCAGAGGCCTTTCCGTTCTTCAGGGTGATCTCCACCACCGAACGCCGCTTGCCCGTGTTGTCATCGATCGTCACCCAGCGACCGGTGATATCCTGTGCAGAAAGGGCCGTGGTGAAGATGAGGGCGAGGAGAGTGGCAAGGTTTCGCATGGGGGAATGAGTTGTCCGTGGTCAGCACGCAGCCGGTGGCGAAGATCCGGCGCCAAGGTGAAGGTGGAGAAAAAGGTGATGGTGGTGAAAAGGCACTACCACCTTCACACTGTCACTGCCCTCACGATTCTCCGCCATCCCAAGGCACGGGCTCCTTGATGCGGCCTCAGTAATGCAGCCTGCTGATCGCTGGTCGCGGACAATTGCATCCTTCATCAGAAGCTACGGCCAACGGCCACCACGTAGCGGAAGGCCAGGTTGTCGGTGTCCGTTGCCGGTGTTGCGGAGAGGAACAGGGGCATGTCGAAACGGATCGTCAGTGGTTTGATGTCCACCAGTGGGCCGAAGCGCTTGATGGTGAGCGCAGCGCCCACGCCCGCATCGGCTCGTGGTTCGGCCAGTCGTAATTCCTGGCCGTTGGCGCGCTCGCGGCGGTAGCCCATCATGCCCACATCGCCGAAGAGGTACATGTCGAGGTGCAGGTAGCGCGCCAAGGCCCGGGGGGTGAAGTGCACGAGGCCGTCGAGGTCCACTTCGGCCGATGCGCTGAGGCCCGTGTTGCCTTGGTAGGTGGTGATCAGCTGTCCATCGGCATCCAGCTCCGGGGCCAGGTACCCGGCGTAGCCGCGCAGGCCCAGCCCGCCGCCCTGCGCGAAGTGGTTCACTCCCGTTCCATAGCCCAGCCAATCATACGGCACGAAACCGATGCTGCGCACGTACTTGTTCTCCATCAGCTCCTCGGGCGATGCTCCGCTCAGGTACAGCGAGCTCTCGCGGGGCGTGTCGCCTGTGCCGAACTGGGCGAAGCCGCGCGTGCGCACTTCCAAACCGCCGAAGTGCGTGCTGTTCACCGCGGACAGCCGGGCTTGTGCATAGTTGGCCGCCGAGCCTACCGCGCTGTTGCGCAGGTGCATGCTGATGGTGCCGCTGCCGCGCCCATGGGAATAGCGGTGGTTCATGGCCACATCGAAGTACCCGTTCAGTCGGTTCAGGTCCCAGAGGTCCGGGTAAAGCAGGTAGGTGAGGTCCGTGCTGTCCCGGCGCAGCAGGTAGGTGAGTTTGGCCTGGACCTCGGTCTTTTCGTTGGGCAGCGACCAGCGCCAGCCCGCGCCGTACCGCTCCAGCCCGTCCAGCATACGCGCCTCCACGAACACCGACGAACCTTTCACGATCCTCTCCGTGCCGTTCTCGTAGCGGAAGTTGAAGGAGAAGGCGTCGTATGCCGTGTTGCGGTTGCCGGGGATGGAGTCCATGCGGACATTGCTTCCGGGTGGCAGCACCTGCCCCATGCCCGTGTTCAGCCATGCGGTGAAATGGATGCGGTGCTTGTATTCGAGGTAGCTGCTGTTCAGGTGTACGCCCACTTTGGCACCATCGTAACCGTTCCACCACAGGTCGGGACGCACGAAGGCCTCATAGGTGTTGCGATCCGGTCGGTTCTGGACGTGGTGGTCGAACTGCACGCTCACCGGTGGGCGCAGCTGGTCGTTCACCTTGTACGCATCGGCCAGCCTGTTGGTGGGGTCGATGATCACTTGGTCGATCCCGGAGGGGATGTTCACCTCGACGATGTGGTCGCGTTGGAGCGCATCGTAGCCGATCCAGCGCGGCAGTACCGTGGCATCGGTCCGCTTGGTGAACCAGGTGTTGGGGATGTGGAAGTCGTGGGTGCTTCCGTCGCGGGCGATCACGCGGAGGTCCAATGGCATCTGCAGGCTGCCTTTGCGCCGTAGGTGGATCCGTTGGCCGCTGTCCTTCATGCGGCGTTGCACCCCACGCACGGCATAGTCGATCCGTTTGTCGGTATCGATCCACTGGTCGAAGAACCAGTTGAGGTCCACCTTGGTGAAGCCGATGATGCTCTGGCGGAAGTCCTCGGGATAGGGATGGCACATGCGCCACTGGTCGAAGTAGTGCTGCATGGCGGCGAGGAAGAGGCTATCCCCCAAGGTGTACTGGAGGTTGTACAGCATGGTCGCGGTCTTGGTGTACACATGGCCATAGCCGTAGCCGAAGCCGGCATGGTGGCCGAACTCGTCGCTGTGCACATTGATCGGCGGCAGTTGGTCGCGCACGGCATCGTACTGGTATGCGCTGTAGGCCTCCGCCTCACGCGGACGTTCCGGCAACGTGTATCGGCGTTCGTACGCGGTGGCGGGGGTGTCCGTCACCACGGTGTCGCCATCGATCGACTCCAAGGCCCACGCGGTGAGGAACTGGGTGAAGCCTTCATCGAGGAAGGCGCGGTAGGTCTCGTTGTTGCCCACCATGCCGTAGAACCAGTTGTGGCCCACTTCATGCGCGAGCAGGCCCCGGTAGTCGGGGTCACGACCGCCGTCCAGGGTCAACATCGGGTACTCCATGCCGTCGCGGGCATCGGCCACGATCATCTTCGGGTAGGCGTAGTGGCCGAAGTCCGTGCTGTAACACGCGATGATGCGCGCGGTGTATTCGGCGGCGTTCTGCCACCCGCTGGCATGGGGTTCTTGCACCAAGGCCACGCACTTGATCCCCTTCCACTCCGCTTCGCCGATGCGGTAGGTGGGGTCGGCGGTCCAAGCGAAGTCGTGCACGTTCTCCGCGTGGAACTTCCACACCTTGCGTTTGCCGGGCTCGGGTGCGGTGATCACGGAGGGCGCACTGTTCCATGGCTTGTCCTTGAAGTTGGTCAGGGCGAGTTGTTGCTTGAGCGCGGGGGGCAACACCTCGTGTTCGTTCTGCAGCCAGCCTGTGGCGTCGAGCACGTAGTGGTGGGGAAGATCCAGTTCCACATCGAAGGTGCCGAAGTCGCCGTAGAACTCATGCCCCAAGTGCTGCTGTGTATCCCAGCCGAAGCGTGCGTCATATACGGCCATGCGCGGGTACCAGTGTACGCCATCGTAGTGCTTCTGTCCCCAACTGTTGAAGAGCTTCATCCGGCGGTACACGTCGGTGGTCCAGTGGGTGCTGAAGGATATGCGGAAGGTGGTGCGGTCGCCCGGTGGCAGTGCATCGCGCAGGCGCACATGCAACACGGTGTTGTCCTGGGTGCGTTCCAGCTCGGCGCTTTCCTGGGTGAGCGAGGTGATGCGGGTGCCAGCGTACGCCACCGGGCCACCGTGCGTGGCGCGTAGCCCACCTTCCAAGCGTTCGAGGTACGAGCCTTCAACGAAGGCTTCCTGGTACAGGTGGAAGAAGACCTCCCGAAGCGTGTCCGGCGAGTTGTTCCAGTAGGTGAGGGCGAGTTCGGCGGTGAGCACGTCGGTCTGGTCGTCCATGCGCCCTTTGATCACGTAGTGGACGTCTTGTTGCCAGTAGCCGGGGTGGGGGGGACGGTTCTTCCAGTAGTGCGGATTGTCGGCG